>NZ_CP046564.1:3533624-3854862 GCF_009818105.1 Bacillus sp. N1-1 | reverse complement strand
TAACTACGGAATTACTGTCTCGTGTAAAAGATGGAGAGCTTTGTAGCGTTTTTGTCTCCACGGCGGGTGGTGACCGAGAAGAAGATCAGCTGCGCTGGAAAAAGTGGCTGTTTGAGGTCCTGCCAGGATATGAAGGAGGACTCGAGGTTCGGAACGATGCCTACGGCGCGTTAGCAAGCGGAACCTTTTCCATGGAAGGAACGGTTTTGATCGCTGGGACGGGTTCAATTGCTTATGCTTTAGATGTCAGTGGTTCAAGGCGTGCGGGTGGTTGGGGTTATTTGTTTGGCGATGAAGGCAGCGGCTATGATATTGGACAGCATGCGCTTCGCACCGTTGCGATGATGCATGATGGAAGAGCGATTACAGATGAAGCTTTTTGTAGGGAAGTTCTTTCTTTCTTAAAGTTAAGATATGCCCCCGAGATAATTACGGCGATTTATGAGGATTCATATGCGCGTATGAAAATCGCTTCTTTAGCTGAAGTGGTGATCGACCTAGCAGAAAAGCAAAATTCGACAGCTTTGGGTCTCATTCAGCACGCTTATCGGAAGTTGAGCGAACTAATTGATGTGATTGAGATCCGGAGCGGTAGGCTTGTCGTTTGTGGAGGATTGATGCAATCGACTTTTTTCCAGGATGGGTTTGTTAAGGAAGTAAGGAAAAGCGGCGTTAGTAACGTGTTTTTCCCGACCTTATCACCAGCAGTAGGCGCATGTATTTGTGCCTTGATTGTAAATGGAGAACCGATTACAGAAGAACGAAAATCAAATCTCATGTCGTCTTATCACGTCATGATCGGCTAACGAATAGGAGAGATGCAAATGGCTGATGAAAGCAATGCGAAAACGGAAATGAGAAATGCGAAGTCGGAACATCTTCATCAGTTTTCAACACTTGAGATTATTGAGCTAATGAATGAGGAGGATGCGAGCGTTGCTGGAGTTGTGAAAACAGCCCTACCGCAGATTGAAAAAGTGATCGATGAGGTTGTTGAGGTGATCAGAAATGGTGGGAAACTCTATTATTTCGGTGCTGGTACGAGCGGACGTCTCGGCGTATTAGATGCCTCAGAGTGCCCACCTACTTTTGGCGTTGCGGCGGATCTTGTCAACGGCGTAATTGCAGGCGGGGACCAGGCGCTTCGTTATCCGATTGAGGGAGCGGAAGATCGTCAGGAACTAGGAGCTGAAGATGTACGGAAGCATGTGAGCGGGCGTGACATCGTGATTGGCATTGCGTCTAGTGGAAGAACGCCTTACGTGCTTGGTGCGATGGAAGCAGCAAATGAAATAGGTGCGAAGACGGCTGGGATTTCATGCAATACGAAAGCACCGCTTTCTAAAATCGTTACATATCCAATTGAACTACCTGTCGGACCTGAAGTGGTGACAGGATCGACGCGATTAAAAGCAGGAACGGCTCAGAAGATGGCGTTAAATATGATTACAACAGCCACGATGATCAAGCTTGGAAAGGTGTATCGCAATTTAATGGTCAATGTCCAGGCGTCGAATGAAAAGCTACGAAAGCGAACGGTTTCGATTATTCAGGAGTTAACGGGGGTTAGTGAAGGGGAGGCAGCGCGGTATAGTGAACAGGCACAAGGAGATGCACGGGTTGCGGTGTTGATGATTTTGTTGAAGGTGGATGGGGAAAGAGCGAGGGAGATACTTGAGGAGAAGGCTGGGGATTTTGTGGCGGTGATGAAGGATAGGGGTCAGGCTCGAGCCTGACCCCCACAAAGTACAAATGTCCACCCCAAAAAAACACCTTCACATACCAAAACAGCCCCTACAGAAATTTTCTGCAGGGGCTGTGAACGTATATTTACATCATTAAGTCCGCTGGTGAGTCATCAAAGTAGAGCCAGTGAAAATATTCTACTTCTGCATCAGACATTCTGAGAACTTCTTCTCTATTCATCGTCGTTTTGTCGCACAAAAGATCAATAAATTGGTTTCGTGCTTGCTGGCTCATTGTAAATCCTCCCTTGTATTTTAAGCGGCTTTCTGATTTTAGTAACCGCTTTCAATTTGTTAATTCCATTATATATCTCATAATGAGATCATTCAAATACCGTTTTGAGATATATCGACTGAAACCGATGTGGTTTTGGTATGAAAGTGAGCGGAGGTTCAGAGAAAAAGAGGTAAAATAGGAATGTGCGTTCTGTTTTCTGGGGTTGAGGGCTCATTATGTAGAGAAAAGAGATAGTCGGTTGGAAGAATAATGGAAAATGAACTATTAGCGCAAGAAGGAATTTCACTTATTTAATGGAAGTAGACACATAAGAGAAGAAGGGAAGTGAAGAGTTTGAAGAAAGAAATTGAAAAAGAATCGGAAAAGAGCGAGCAGTTGGAAGAGCTTTTATATGATTTCACCTTTGTGGGTGATCCTCAGCTTTCTCCTGGTGGAACCTATGTCGTTTATGTGAAAAAAGTGATAAATGAGGAAAAAGAATATAGTTCAAACCTCGTACTAGTGAACCGAGATACCGGGATTGAGCATGATTGGACAGCTTTAGGAGGTAAAAAGAAAGACCATTCTCCGCGCTGGTCACCAGATGGAAAGATGATTGCATTCGTTTCCGATCGATCAGGAGAAGATCAAATATGGCTGATCTCCACGGATGGTGGTGAAGCACGCAAGCTAACCGATATGAAGAGCGGTGTATCAACGCCGGTTTGGAGGCCGGATGGTACTTCTTTACTCGTTCTAAGTAAAGATAAAAAAGAAGAAGAGAAAGTAGAAGGACGGAGTCCGCTTGTCGTAACGGACTTGCAGTATAAATCAGATGGCGATGGATTTCTGGATGGGTATCACCTGCAGATTGTCATGATCGACGTATCTTCCGGAGGAGAGAAAATCAAATGGCTGACAGATGCGCCGTTTAACCATTCAAGTCCTAGCTGGTCACCAGATGGTCAATCGATTGCTTATGCTCGAAGTCGTTATGAAGAACAAGGTTCATATATGCGGTCGGATTTATTCGTGCAGCGGTTAGAGTTAGAAGAAGGGAATGTCGAGCCGGAGCAACTAAACAGTGAAGGCGGGAGCTTTAATGCTCCGAAATGGTCACCAGATGGAGAAAAGCTCTCTTTCATTGGGCACTTCTTTCTTCACGAGGGAGCTACCTTAAATAAGGTGTGGACCGTTGATGTAGAGAAAAGGGAGTTTACTTGTTTGACAGATACGGTTGATTTGGAGTGCTCGGATGTGTTGATTTCAGATATGCACTGGGGAGGCGCTTCGCCAGGGGCAGTGTGGAATGAGGATGCAACGGAAGTCTATTTCCTTGCAAGTGAAAAAGGAAATACGAGCATTTACTGCGCTAACGCCGATCGCACGGTTCGACAAATAACGGGTGGTGACAGGCACTTCTACGCTTTACACTACTTACCGAAGACAAATGAAGCGGCTGTTGCGGTTAGTGATCCTGTTAACATTGGTGATATTTCTACGTTTTCGTTTCATGATGATCGAGTCAATGAGGAGCGAATTTCTCAATCAAATGACGAAGTTCTTCAACGTTTGGAGCTTTCGTCTCCAGAAAGCTTTACATACAACGGGAAAGACGGGTTAGAAATTCAGGGATGGATCATGCGCCCGATTGCCTTTAAAGATGAGCAAAGATACCCTCTCATTCTAGAAATTCATGGTGGTCCACATATGATGTACGGAAATTCGTTTATGCATGAATTTCAGATTCTTGCCTCAAAAGGGTATGCTGTTTTATACACAAATCCACGCGGAAGCCAGGGATACGGTCAAGAATTTGTAAATGGCTGCCGAGGGGACTATGGTGGTGGCGATTATGAGGATGTGATGGCGGGTGTTGATGCTTCGTTGAAGAGCTACTCCTTTATTGATGAAGATCGACTGTATGTAACAGGGGGAAGCTACGGTGGATTTATGACGAACTGGATCGTTGGAAAAACGGATCGCTTTAAAGCAGCCGTCACACAGCGCTCGATTTCAAACTGGCAGAGCTTCTATGGGGTAAGTGATATCGGCTATTTCTTTACTAAGTGGGAAGTTGGAAGTGATCTTGATGAGAACCCTGATAAACTGTGGCACCATTCTCCTTTGAAATATGTCGATCAAATTCAGACGCCACTGCTTATTATGCATAGCGAACATGATTACCGCTGTCCTATTGAGCAAGGAGAGCAGTTGTATATTGCCTTAAAACACCGCGACAAGGATACGATGTTTGTGAGATTCCCAGATTCAGATCATAATTTATCTCGCAGTGGTCATCCAGAGCTAAGAGTGGCGAGGCTGAGGTATCTCGTAAACTGGTTTGATCAGCGTGGAGGGCGCGATTCGACAAATACCGGGGAGTGACAGGCACTCGCGTTTTTTCTTGAGAGTCCCTTGACGCATTTCGCAAAAGGTACTATACTATTAAAAATAGTTAAATAATATTGAAAACTCTTATCAAGAGTGGCAGAGGGACTGGCCCTATGACGCCCGGCAACCATCTCAGTTCGTGAGAAAGGTGCTAATTCCAGCAAACGAGCAATCGTTTGAAAGATGAGAGGGAGTTCAAGCACGGCTGATTTGTTATCCGAAATCACTCAACTCTCTCTGTACTTTACAGAGGGAGTTTTTTTATTGGGTGGGATTTTAACAGATAAAGGAGCTTTTGTGCTTTTAAGTTTTAGTGCTAGAACGCTTTACATTACTACATATTTCAGGAGGAGATTCAAAGATGAAGAGATCATTTTATTTACTAGGTGCACTACTATTAGTCTTTTTGGCAGCTTGTTCAGGAAACGAGGCGTCTGGAGGTTCTGAAGAAGATGGTCCACTTAAGGTTGGCGTAACAGCAGGTCCCCATGAAGATGTGATGAACAAAGTAAAAGAAGTGGCAGCGGAAGATGGATTTGAGATCGAAGTGATCGCATTTAATGATTACGTGATGCCGAACACGGCGCTTGATGAAGGTGAACTTGATGCAAACGTGTTTCAAACAGAACCGTACTTAAATGACTTTGTACAAGAAAGAGGCTTAGATCTTAAAAAAGTTGCGTCCACGATTAATTTTCCGATGGGTATTTATTCGGATCAATACAAAAGCCTTGATGAATTGAAAGATGGAGATAAAGTCGGTTTACCAAACCATTCAACTGGAGAGCCAAGAGCATTACAGCTCTTTGAAAAAGCTGGCCTTATTGAATTAAAGGAAGGAGTTGGAGTAGAAGCAACGATTAAGGATATTGAAAAAAATCCATTGAATCTAGAATTCATTCCATTAGAAGCTTCTCAAATTCCTAGACAGTTGGAAGAGCTTGCGATAGCGGCGATTAATACAAACTACGCTATGGAAAGCGGACGCGTACCGAAAGAAGATTCACTAGAGATGGAGTCCGATGATTCCCCGTGGGTAAATGTTATCGCGACGAAAACAGAGAATACAGAAGATGAACGTATTCAAAAACTAGTGGACTATTATCATACGGATGAAGTGAAAGAGTTTGTTCAAGAAGAATTTGCAGAGTCCGTAGTCCCATCCTGGTAATTTGATAGAGCAAAGAGGAGTGAGCGCGATGATTCGTTTAGAAAATATAACAAAAACGTATAAGAATGGTGACAAGATCACTAATGCGGTTGATGATGTTTCGATCGAAGTTGAAAAAGGAAGCATCTATGGCGTCATTGGCTATAGTGGGGCTGGAAAAAGTACGCTCGTTCGAATGGCGAATCTGCTGGAGAGACCAACTGAGGGAAAAGTATATATTAATGACATTGAGCTCACCTCCTTGTCTACAGGAAAGCTCCAAAAAACAAGACAGCGAATCGGGATGATTTTCCAATCTTTTAATTTGTTGAAAACAGGGACCGTGCACCAAAATATTGCGATTCCATTGAAGTTGACAGGTGTTCGTAAAAAAGAGATTGAAGCACGTGTAGATAAATATTTAGGTATCGTTGGATTAGCGGATAAGCGCGATGCTTATCCTTCTCAGCTTTCAGGTGGTCAAAAGCAGCGTGTTGCGATTGCGCGTGCGCTTGCTCATGAACCTGAGGTGCTTTTATGTGACGAGGCGACAAGTGCGCTTGACCCTGATACGACCGAGTCCATTTTGGCGCTGTTGGAACAAATTAATCGTGATTTTGGTATTACGATTTTACTGATTACGCATGAAATGAATGTGGTGCAAAAAATTTGTCATGAAGTCGCTGTGATGGAGAATGGAAAAGTGATTGAGCAAGGCAGAGTTGTTGATATCTTTAGTCAACCCGAGACATCCACAGCAAAACGGTTTGTACAGTCGCTCTTTCAAGATGAGCTTCCAGAGTCGCTCGTTACCCGTTTGAAAGAAAGCGGTCAGATCGTGAACCTTTCCTTTATTGGCGAGCGTTCCGGAAGTCCGGCACTTGCGCATGTTAGTAAAAAGTTCGACGTGTATCCGTCAATTTTAGCCGGGAATATTACGCAACTAAAGGATCAGCCGTTTGGCAGACTTGTCGTTCATTTGGAAGGTAATGCAGATGAAACGGATCGAGCTGTCGCCTTTTTAGAAGAAAGCGGCGTTGTCGTCGAGGGATATGTTCAGGAGGTGGAAGCACATGTCAGCTAAAGTTTCGGAATTCCTCGACCTTTGGGGAGCAGATATTTGGAGTGCCATTATAGAAACGTTTCAGATGGTTGGGATCTCCCTCCTGATCTCGGTATTAATAGGGCTTCCGCTAGGTGTGCTACTCGTTTTAACACGACCTGAAAAAGCACTTGATAACAAGGTTCTTTTCCGCTTACTAAATGCGGTTATTAATGTGATCAGATCGATTCCATTCATTATTCTACTCTTTTTCATTTTACCTTTTACGAAAATAATCGCAGGCACAACAATCGGCGTGAAAGGCGTGATTGTGCCGCTTGTCGTTTTTACAGCTCCGTACATTGCGAGACTGATGGAATCAGCTTTACTAGAAGTGGATCGTGGTGTTGTTGAAGCGTATGAAGCGATGGGAGTAAAAACGCGACACATTATTTGGCACGTTCTTGTCAGAGAATCGCGATCCTCGATTGTGCTCGGGCTCACGATTGCCACCATCGGACTCATTGGGGCAACGGCCATGGCTGGACTTGTTGGCGCAGGTGGCCTTGGAGACCTTGCTTACCGCTATGGGCATTTGCGGTATGAAGTTGATGTGATGTACGTGACGGTGTTTCTGCTTATTGTCCTTGTTCAGGGACTTCAGTCGTTTGGAAACATTCTTTCCGCTCGTTTGAAAAAAGATTAAGTGGAAGGAGGTTGGATGTCATGGAAACAATCGCTGATACAAATTTTCCTGTTCAGTATGAGCAGCTGGAGGAATTGGCGAAACGAAAATTACCTAATGACGTTTTTGATTATGTGCAGAGTGGCGCTGGAGCTGAGGAAACGCTTCGGGCGAATCGACAGACGTTTGAGCAGTGGAAGATCGTCCCTCGCTTTTTAAAAGATGTCTCGCATCTTTCAACAAAAGTGAAGGTGAACGGAACGGAAATTGCGACACCTATACTACTTGCACCAATTGGGATGCAGGGGATTGTTCATGGAGAGGGGGAGCTTGCGTCAGCTCGGGCTGCCGCGAAAGAAAATCTCCCGTTTGTATCAAGCACCGTGTCTTCTTATTCAATGGAAGAGATTGCATCTGAAACTCATGGTGTTAGATGGTTTCAACTGTACTATCCGAATGATCCTGCTATCGCTAAAAGTTTGGTAGAGCGAGCCGAGACGGCAGGATACACTGCGATTGTTATAACGGTGGATACGGCAATGCTTGGCTATCGTGAGCGCGATCGCTCCAATCGTTATTCTCCGTTTCTTCTTGGTAAGGGGATTGCAAACTATGAAGCTGATGCCGTGTTCAACGAACGAATGAGTCGGTCGGAGAATGCTTCCTTTTTAGATGAAATGAAAAAGATTTTCTATAAATCTTCTCTCTGTTGGGAGGACATTGCGTATTTGAGAAGTATTACGACGTTGCCGATTTATTTAAAAGGAATATTGAGTGCGGAAGATGCGCGGACAGCTGCTGATTTTGGCATTGAAGGAATTGTCGTTTCTAATCATGGAGGCCGTCAGCTAGATGGCTGTATCGCCTCTCTTGATGTCCTTTCTTCTATTAAAAAGGAAGTCGGCGATGAGCTGACCATCTTATTTGATAGTGGGATTAGACGTGGAGCTGACATCGTAAAGGCTCTTGCACTTGGGGCTGACGCTGTCTTCGTTGGCCGACCCTACCTTTATGGACTCGCGGTAGATGGAGAAGTTGGGGTGCAACGTGTGTTAAAGCAACTTAAGGAAGATCTTTTTATCTCATTATCGTTAGCGGGAGTTTCTTCATTAAAAGAACTAAACGAACAGTGGGTTCAGCGAGCTTAGGAGGAATGAAAAATGGAATCGATACAAGTAAGAGCAACGCCTGGCCACTATGAATGTCGATCGGGCGTGCTTCAAGAATTACCGCGGCTACTTCAGGAAGGAAGTTTTGAGAAGGTATTTATTCTTTCAGGGCATCACTCTTGGGAAGCGGCTCAAGAATACTTCCCGGATTTGTCTGGTTTTCATACGGCGTACTCTACGTACAGTGGGGAATGTTCTGAAACAGAAATTGCAAGACAAGCTGAATTAGCAAGCATTCACGATGCTGATTTGATTTTAGGTGTTGGGGGCGGAAAAGTTCTCGATGTTGCCAAAGCCGTTGGTCACGAAGTTAATAAAGATGTAGCACTCGTGCCAACACTTGCTTCAACTTGTGCAGCGACAACGCCACTTAGCGTGAAATATTCAGATGAAGGCGAATTTATTACGTATACTATTTTTCCAAGAAGTACATATCTTGTTCTTGTAGAGCCTGAAATTCTTTTGCAATCGCCAATCGCTTATTTACGAGCAGGGATTGGTGATACGCTTGCCAAATGGTACGAAGCGAGAGCATTAATTGAAGGGCTACCTTCTACGCCTTTGTCTGTACAATTAGCATACGAGGTTGCTAAAAGCTGCCGCGATGTGCTTGTGAAGGATGGTGAACAAGCGGTTTTTGATCAGCAAAGAGGTCATTTGAGCGATGCATTTACTCGAGTTATTGAAACGAATCTTTTATCTGGAGGAATGGTAGGTGGGCTTGGTGATCGCTATGGACGAATTGCTGGAGCGCACTCCATTCATAACGGGTTAACGCATGTTGCGGAAGCACATTCTTTTCTTCATGGTGAAAAAGTTGCGTACGGTATTTTAGTACAGCTTGTACTAGAAGGAGAGTGGGCAGAAGTAAGAGGGTTGTTTTCTTTCTATGAGCAAATTGGTTTGCCGCTCTCATTAGAGTCACTTGGGGTTGCATCTGCAAATGTGGAAGGCGTCGGTGATGTGATTGCTGAATACGCGACCAAAGAAGGAGAGTCGATTCACTTTCCAACGGCTTCACCTGTTTCGAAAAGTGATGTCGTTGAAGCGATCCTGGGATTAGAAGCTTTGCAACTGACGTTAAGCTGAGCTGATTCCAAAATGCAAGAAAAAGTCCCCTGGCTGCGTTCAACATCCAGGGGGCTAGCTATGGTAAGGGGACCTTGCGAGCAGATCAAGGTGCCGATTATGGTGATCGCGTAGGTGCTGCTGCTCATGAGAGTTTGTTTTAAAGACGTTCTTGATAAGCAATAAGATTGTCATAGAAATTCCTCCTTATAAGATTTAGATGTTAGCGTCGTTTGATAATTTCTTGTTCCAGCACATAAATGTTTTCCATCAGAAGCACCTCCTTCGTTTCTTTTGTTACTTTCATTCTACGCCGCAACGAAATGAAATAAACCGGCCACCGGTTCGGTTTTTATCTCATCCTTAAGAAGGAGATTATCTCAGCCTTCTCCCCATTCGACAAATAACGGGGAGTGACAGGCACTGTTCCTACGCTTCTGCTTGACAGTGCCACAATATGGTAGTATTTTAGATTAATGCCGACTAAACTTATAAGGATTATAAAGTTTGGTCTAAAGATGATAATAAAGAGGGGGAATTCAGTATGGATACATTTTTAGTTATTGTGAATATTGCTATTTTACTTGTTCTTATTGGTGTTTTAATTAAGATGCAGCAGAAGCATGTATCTTTTAGTAAGCGGGTTTTTGCCGGATTAGGTTTCGGTGTAGCGCTTGGGGTTTACTTACAAATTGCGTTTGGTGCTAGTTCAGAGATTGTTAGTCAAACATCTGATTGGTATAGCATTGTAGGAAGCGGATATGTTCGCTTGCTAATGATGATTGTTATTCCGCTCGTTATGGTTTCGATCATTCAATCGATTACAAATCTTGAGAAGACGTCAGAGCTTGGAAAGATGTCAGGTTGGATCATTGGCATTCTTGTCTCCACTGCAATGGTTGCGGCAATCGTTGGAGTCGGAAGCTCGCTTATTTTTGACTTGAATGCCGAGCAAATTGAAGCGGGGCAAGCAGAGCAGGACCGAGGAAGTTATCTTGAAGAAACGCTTGGTAGCGTAAAGGATATGAGTACTCCAGATAAGATTCTTGCTTTCATTCCTGCTAATCCGTTTGAAGACATGACTGGAGCTCGTCCAACCTCCACGATTGCGGTCGTTATTTTCTCAGCAATCGTAGGGATTGCAGCGCTTGGCGTACGACGGAAAAATCCTGAGCAAGCGGCAGTTTTCACGAAGGGTGTTAATGCCGTTTATGCAATCGTGATGCGTATCGTTACGCTTGTTCTTCGGTTAACGCCTTTTGGCATCATGGGCTTAATGGCAACAACGGTGGCTCAGACGAACGTAGCCGGTATTCTTGAACTCGGAAAATTCGTTCTCGCATCGTATCTCGCCTTACTTGTGATGTTTATCATTCATTTGATTTTGATTGCAACTGGTGGATTAAATCCCCTCACGTATTTGAAAAAGGTTCTACCTGTTCTTACATTTGCTTTTACATCACGCTCAAGCGCAGGGACAATTCCGTTAAATATTTCTGCGCAGAAAAATAGCCTTGGCGTTGACGAAGGAACGGCGAATATGTCAGCTTCGTTTGGCGCTACGATCGGTCAAAATGGTTGCGCAGGCATTTATCCTGCGATGCTCGCGGTTATGATCGCACCAACAGTTGGCATTGATCCGCTTAGCCCAGGATTTTTAATTCAGCTTGTGCTTATCGTTGGCATTAGTTCATTTGGTGTCGCTGGTGTTGGCGGCGGAGCCACTTTTGCAGCATTAATCGTCCTTTCTTCGATGAACTTACCGGTTTACTTAGCAGGACTTCTTATTTCTGTGGAGCCTCTCATTGATATGGGACGTACGGCTCTTAACGTAAACGGTGCAATGACATCAGGAACGCTCACTTCCCGTATTCTTGGGAAATTTAATCATGATAAATTTAACGATTCTAACGCAATTGAAAAAGATATTGCTGTATAAAGAAAGAGGGACCCCGCTTCGATTCAGAAGCGGGTTTTTTTGATTTCTTCATTACTCTTCGCTCGTGCAAGGGTGGTTACATTCTGCCATGGTCCTTCCTAGCCATGAAGCTTTTTACCATAAACCTAAGCGGCTGATTCTGTCCTCCTGTAAAATCCTGCAATTGAAGGAAATACGGCAGTCACCGTCGAAAAGAAATAAGGGTATAAATGGTCAGGGGGGAAGCGAATGTATTGGCTCAGGCTGCTTGTTTTAAGTCTAGTGATCGTCGTGGCTGCTTCTTGTTCATCACAGGCATCGGTTCAACATGAGACAACCGATACAATTCATCTCGTTCCGGAAGGTTTTGAAGGGAAGTTGATCGTTATTTATAACGTAGAAGGCGCACCTAAGTTAAAAAAAGAAAAAGGCTTTACGGTGATCCCATATGATCAGGATGGCACGTACTTAACATCAACGGAAGATATGGAATATGGAGCAGTAACAGATGAGTTTTATTACGTGGATCAAAAAGATAAGCGTACCCCGATCGAGACAAATTGCACGTATCTTTTCTCGAATAGCGGCATTACTATAGCGGATCGGCGCTTGCTTTATAATGCTTTTTACTTAACACAGTCACACTGCAGTGACGACTTTCACGGCAAGGGTCCAGAAAATCCGAGCAATCGAAATATCACTGGCAGTGTAGAAGAGACGCTTAAGCAAGAAGGGTTATTGGAGTAATCAAATAGCGATAAGAAAACGACGGCCAGATCGCCGTCGTTTTAGTTTGCTCTCTCCCATATTCTCTCGACGTTTATCAAGGTTTCTTCTTCAAACGCCAGGCAATACACATCAGGCATATCAAGACTACGCCAGAAGGTGACATCGTACTTCTGATCGAAATGACTTATGATTAATGCAAGCAAATTTCCATGAGTTCCAATGACGATGCTTTTTCCTTCATATGTTTTTAGCACATCCTTCATTGCATAAATGCCACGACTACGCGCTTCTTCGTTTGATTCACCACCTGGATGCGCATAGGATTCATTAAGCCAAACGGTTTCTATCGCTTCCTGGAAATTTTCAACCGGCTTTCCGGCAAGCGTTCTTTCTTTAAATGCTTCGATGATTTGAATGTCCTTATTGTGCTGTAGAGCGATGCCTTCAACTGTTTGAATCGCTCGCTTGTATGGACTAGAAAGGATCACGTCGACGTGCCTTTCGTTCATCTGGTGCGTTAACAATTTCTGATCGTGTTGGCCATCGGAGGATAACTCACGACCGTATTCATCTGGTGAATAGGTCGAGTGCGCATGGCGAACGAGATAGATTTCTGTTTGCATCATAGGTTCACCTCTTTAAAGCGGGGGGGGGGTCAGGTACGTACCTGACCCCCCGCCACTATTTTCTTTCAAGCATCACACGCGTAAGCTGAGTCCGGTTTTTAACACCGGTTTTCTCATAAATACGGCTAAGATGTTTTTTAATTGTAACTTCGCTTAAGGAAAGAGTCTGTGCAAGTTTGGCATTAGAATATCCTTGTATCACAAGTGAAACAACTTCCTGCTCACGAGTAGTGAATTGAAAGTGGTGCTGCGGCGTCTCAGATAGATTAACACCAAGAGCATTTGCGAACGTTTCAAGATAGTGAGAGAGACGAGCATTTCGTAAATCAAGCTCATATGTTTTAGAAGCTCGATCAGGGCCATAATCAAAATGCATAGCTTCTGGAATTTCATTAAACCGAAACTGTTCTAACAAATCTTGATAAAAAGGAAGGGGCGTTGAAGCAACAAGAATCCCTTCGGTTAGCACAAGAGGAAGAAGGTGGTAAAGGAGTGCTTTTCGATCTTCCATCTGTTTTGGATTTTTCACGCCAAGGTATCGAATCACCCAGCCGGATGGCGAATCTTGTGAAAGAATGCGCTTTTCTTCAGCGGGGGAGATCCTCTTGAAATAACTTCTTGTCACAGGACTGCTCTGCAATTTTCTAAGCGTGTTTGACTGAATGGGGAGCAAAAAAGCAATTCCCCTGACGATTCCATCTCTTTGTCGAAGCAACTTCACGTGGCGAACTCCAACAGACTCGATCATTTCTTTCGTCATAAAAACCTGCTTGTTTTGGTTTTTAGGAATAAAGTATGTGAACGTCTGTCCAGTTTGATCATCCACAAACGAAGTCTGCAGGTCTTCACTGATAAGAGTATTCTCTTCTAAATATGGAAGGATCTCATTCCAATCATCCTGATTTGCTGAAGTCATTGTATAAGTTGATAACGTATCATGATCAAATAACGACGCTTGCATCATAGGTTCACCTAGCAAATAAAAAAACTCACTAATTTCCGTAGAATCCGCTATTCGATCATGGTCAAAAAAGGAACGACAATAGAGCA
The DNA here is from genome assembly GCF_009818105.1 of Bacillus sp. N1-1. Lineage (NCBI taxonomy): Bacteria > Bacillati > Bacillota > Bacilli > Caryophanales > Bacillaceae > Bacillus > Bacillus sp. N1-1. Next base: position 3,841,069 of record NZ_CP046564.1, on the reverse strand, counting down.
AAGCGCGCTTCCAGAGCTGATGATAATAAGAGGGCTTCCTTCTTCTAAGGTCATCTCGCATTGCGCGTTGGAAAAGGGTATTTAACTGCCAGCCGGCTTCTGTTTCTTCAAAAAAGGAAAGAGAGATGAGCGCTTCAAAATCTTTTCGTGATATCGATCGATCAAGCATTACCTCAAGTTTTTCCTGCTGAATGTAGCGACCGATTGATGCTACTTCTATGTAAGGAAGGAGCTGGTCATCTTCAAGTTCACTGAGCCATTCCTTTACAACGGTACGATAAATTTTTTGTTCATCTCTTTCATTCCATTCTTGTGTTTCATTTAATTTCTGTACGCAAAGCGATAAGGCATAAGGATTACCGCTTGAAAATTGCCAGGCTAGCTGTATGAGTTCCGGATCTAGTGTTTGGAACACAGAATCGAATTGCCCCATGCTAAATCCTCTTAACTCAATTGATGTGATGAAGGGATACCAGATTGACGCTCTCCAAGATGCATTAAGCTGCTTACGACCGCAGAAAATGAGTATGCTGGAAGAGGGTAGCGAAGGAAGAAAGGACTGTCTAAACCATTCATCTAATTTTTCAAATCGTTCGTAGGAATCAATCGCAATGACAAAGCGAATTCCTTGTTTCTCTAGATGTTGGATGTGCATATGAATGGCTTCAAGTGGTGAAATGTATACGTTGGAGGCACCCATCTGGTCAAGCAATAGTTGAAGAAAAGCAGATGGCTCGGCTTTTGAATATTGTGCATTAACAAGATAAAAAACGACGCCACGATCATTAGCTTCTTTTTGATAGTGAGTCATTAATTCGCTTTTCCCGGTACCTGGTTGACCATAGACTGAAAGAATACCACTTCCACTATGGTCTAGTAAGCGAGAGAAGCTAGCTAATTCTTTTTCTCTCGTAATATTAAATGGAAAAGCCTTCATCTGATTTTGATCATGATTGGGGTTATCTGGAAGGACCATCCGTATCACACTCCGCTATAAAAGATTACTCGAATTTTGTCTAAGTAGTATACTTTCGTATACTACCCCCAAATTCCTGCTTTTGATAAAATTAATTTATACACTATTCTGAATTTACAAGATAAGGGAGGAATTGCTGTGGAGGCAGGGAATAATCCAGAAAAAATGCCGCCAACCCCACGAAAAACATCTAGCGGATTGGAGGAAAACGTCGCAGGACTGTTGACCTATGTGTTAGGGTTTGTCACTGGAATTATTTTTTTGTTAATCGAAAAAGATAACAAGTTTGTTCGCTTTCACGCCATGCAATCAATTGTTGTGTTCGGAGCTTTCTTCGTTATAAGTCTTGTGTTGAATGTTGTACCTGTCATCGGCACGATCGTTTCTGTTCTGATTTTACCTCCTCTTAGCTTAATTGTTTGGATTGTTTTAATGGTAAAAGCCTATCAGGGAAATCGTTATAAGCTTCCTATCGCTGGCGACTTTTCGGAAAAGCAGTTAGCAAAAATGAAGTGAAAAAAGCCGCGATTCTTTTATTGAGAGAATCGCGGCTTTTAATTGGAACAGAGCTTAAAGGGCTCAAAAAGATTTCTTTATTTTTTGGTTGATAATTCTTGATCAACCACTTGCTTCAGGTAGTCCATCACATCTTTTTGTAAATCTGGACGAGTTAAAGCAAAGTCAACGGTTGCTTTAATGAAACCGAATTTATCTCCAACGTCATAACGGTGACCTTCGAATTCATGAGCAAAAACTGCTTGCTGTTCATTTAATACTTTAATCGCGTCCGTAAGCTGAATTTCTCCACCAGCACCTTTAGGAAGGTTTTCAAGGATGGAGAATATTTCAGGAGTTAAGATGTAACGTCCTAAAATCGCGTAGTTAGACGGTGCTTCTTCAAGGGAAGGTTTCTCAACAAGAGATTTAATTGGAATAATACCGTTGTCGATTTGTTCTCCTTTTGGAGCGATAATCCCGTATTTTGATACGGCTTCGTCCGCTACTTGTTGAACACCTACAATCGAAGTACGATAACGGTTGTAGCTATCCATGAGCTGGCCAATACATGGCTGCTCTGATTTGACAATGTCGTCTCCAAGGAGAACTGCGAAAGGCTCATTACCGATAAAACGACTTGCGCAGTTAATCGCATGTCCAAGACCTTTTGGTTCTTTTTGACGGATATAGTGAATGTTAGCTAAATTAGATATTTGCTGAACTTCTTTTAACATCGCTTCTTTTTGTTTCTTAATAAGCGTTTCTTCAAGCTCATAGGATTTGTCAAAATGGTCTTCAATAGCGCGCTTTCCGCGACCGCTAACGATGATAATATCTTCAATTCCAGCGGCAACAGCCTCTTCTACAATATATTGAATCGTTGGCTTGTCCACGATTGGTAGCATTTCTTTTGGCTGCGCCTTAGTTGCCGGTAAGAACCTTGTTCCAAGACCAGCGGCAGGTATAATAGCCTTCCTTACTCTCATGTTGAATCCTCCCAATAACTAATTGATTTCAAAATCCAAATAAGTGCTTACTAATATTAACATATTTCCCGACTTTTTTCCTGTTTTTTCACATCGTAGCAAAATGCAGGTAGTACTACGTACTTAGGGGCTTGGGACTCATTCTTTTATAAGAGAACCCCTCTCCAACAGAATTTTCGACAACAATAGTCGGTATCCTTCACAATTTTGAAATGTTAAGATGAAACACACTAAATACCGTATTATTTTCCTGAAAAACCTCGTTAATACCTTTGTATTGTTTTATTTCATACAAGAAGGGTAATGAACGATAACTATGTTCGTACGTTATTAATTAGGTAGATTAAAGAATCAAGGACAGTTGTTTAGCGAGCAGCCCAGCTAAACGATTGAATTTGTCATTCTAAATTACCCTATTCCCATTTCAGTTTAAAAGTATGCGTTGGCTTTTATGTTTGTCTATAAGCGCGATCGCATTCACTAAACAGGCATTTATTACAAGCGAATTGAGGGCCACAATTTACCTAGATGTGACGAAGGGTGTCATATGTTGCGATGAAGTTATAGCGACAACATCGTTTTAACGTAATGAACCTAGTTTTCTCATTAATCCACGATCAGTCAGTCTTAGCTTTTTTGACGTGAGAACGTGAAGAATCTAACGGAGGTTGTTCACACAATTGAAAGAAAATAAACTGCTTTTCCCTTATTTTTACAATGATTATTCAATCGAATTCATGTATACTTAAGTATTAGATTGAAAAGATTTATTGAAAAAATAGTCTCATAGAGAGAAAAAAGAGATAAGGCGAAGTTGTGAAGGGATGAAAAGAAATGAAAGAATTGTTCTTTTCCGTGCTTCTCGTCGTGAAGAATGAAGAGAGGTATATACGAAAGTTGCTTGAAGGTGTCTTGCAACAGGAGTTTCCTCAGCATTCATATGAAATTCTAGTAGTTGATGGAATGTCGTCCGATCGAACGAAAGATATTATAGAAGATGTCAGTATGAAGAATCCGGGAAGAATTCGATTATTTGAAAACCCAAAAGAAACGTTACCTACGGGATGGAATCTTGCTATTCAGAATGCAAAAGGGAAGTACATTTTGAGAGTAGACGGTCATACGATGATCCCTAAAGGGTTCTTAAAAGGTTACTATGACTTAATTCAACGCAAGCCTAATATGGACTGCGTCGGAGGCGTTATTCGAACAGAAGGAAAAGGGTTTTGGGGAACAATTAATGCGTATGTTTACTCACACCCAATGGGAGTTGGGAACTCAATGTTCCGCATTACAAAAAGCTCCAGTAAATGGGAAGGACTTGTAGATACTGTTCCTTACGGTGCTTACAAGCGTGAAGTATTCCAAAAAGCCGGATTGTTCAACGAAAACTTAAGAAGAAGTGAAGATATAGAATTTCATGCGAGGGTTAGAAATCGAGGCGGAAAGTTTTATTTGTCAAGCGATATTGCTTCCACTTATTTTGCTAGAGATAGTGTGAAAACATTTGTACAAAAGTCTTACGCTGATGGAAAATGGGGTATTATTGCTTCTAGAAGTACAAAAGGTGTGATGAGATTTCGTCAGCTTGCTCCCTTAATGGCATTTCTTACTGGGACAGGTCTTGGAGTCGGAGCATTATTTAATGATGCTTTTCTAATAGGCTTACTATCGCTGGTTGCTATTTATCTGATGATGATCGGAGTTTCTTCACTAGGCGTTATCAAACAACATGGTTTCCGCGCATACTTCCCAACAGTGATGCAGTTCTTTCTGCTCCACTTTTCCAGAGGACTTGGGCTAGTAGGCGGATACTTTAGCAAACAATACTGGAAGGTGAAGACCGGTCATGAAAAATGGGCAAGAATTACTACCGACCACATTTCTTGATAATGAGACGATTCTTTCTTATCGAAAGCAATCTCAAACTTTAAGTTATAAAGAAGATTTATGGTCATGGTATGTACTGCGGCGAATGTCGATTTATATTACCATTTTGTTTATTAAAATGCGTATAAAACCAAATACGGTAAGCTGGATGAGTGCATTCTTTATGATTATCTCAGGCTTATCGCTAATGATTGCTACACCGCTATCGATTGTTCTTGCTGCGCTGTTCTATAACATTGGTTATTTATTTGATTGTGTCGATGGTGAAGTTGCTAGAATTACGAAGCAAACGTCATCTAAAGGATATTATATCGACATTATTATACAAGCTGCAGCATTGCCAGTCTTTTTGTCAATGGTTTTAACAGTCTTAAGACAAGCAGGAATGCTTGATGTGAATCTGCTTGAAATGACCATTGTCTATGTAACATTCGTAGCGATTATCATGGCTTTACTCGTTCCAATTGCTTATCAATTAACGAAGCTAACGATGTCACAATCGACCACTCAGGATCCTGTAAATTCGATTCGAGATGGTTCATTATTTTTTGATATTGTAGCTGTTCTGCTTGGCCTACCGGGCTTCTATGTTACAGCTGTGTTCATTGTTTTGATTGAACAGGTAACAGGCGCAGAGTTTCTACTTTACTATATATCCTTTTTCCTCGCCATGCTTGTGATAAAGACAGGCCTGCGCGTCATTATTACATCACGCTCATTTGATAAAGGATAGACTTGGGTACAAATCTATTATAAAACAAATTAAGCACGTGTGATGTTAAGTGTTATTAAAGATTGTAAATTGTATGTTAATTCGTGTCTCGTTGAAAAAACTATTAAACACTAATAACTGGAGGGGTCGAAATGAAGAAGGTTTTGACTTACGGTACGTTTGATTTATTGCATTGGGGACATATTAATTTATTAAAGAGAGCAAAGGATCTTGGCGACTATCTTATAGTAGCCATCTCAACTGATGAATTTAACGAAATCAAAAATAAAAAAGCGTATCATAGCTATGAAAATCGCAAAATGATTCTAGAAGCGATTCGCTACGTGGATGAAGTCATTCCAGAAGAACATTGGGAACAAAAAGTAGATGATGTGAAAAACAATGATGTTGATATTTTCGTCATGGGCGATGATTGGGAAGGGAAGTTCGACTTCTTGAAAGATCATTGTGAAGTTGTTTATCTTCCTCGTACGGCAGGAATTTCAACAACGAAAATCAAGAAAGAGTTACTTGTATCTAACGGCTAAGCAGTAATAGAATTTGAGAATAAATAGTTGGGGTGCTAGGGATTGTGATGGGACAAATTAGTGTAATAGTAACCGTTTATAATAAAGAAGATTATATTCAAAAATGCCTTGATTCTTTGCTTCAGCAGTCTTATCAGGATTTTGAGATTATCCTGATCAATGACGCTTCAACTGATCGTAGTAAAGAAATCATCGAGCGTTATCATGACCCAAGAATGAGTTGCTATCATTTAGACACAAATGTTGGTGTCTCAAAAACGCGTAATATGGGAATTGACCATGCTTCAAATGAGTTCATCTATTTTATGGACGGTGACGATTACCTGGCCCCATATACACTGGAACTTCTTCTAAGCAATGTTGGAGAAGACCCTCTTATTGGCGCGTCTATTTTTAAAGCTGGTAAAATTGACATTCCTACAGAAATTGGAGAAGATTCTTACCACTTACGGAGATTAAGAGGCGGTAGAAAGATTAAAGCTCTTCGCCGCAGAAGTGCGACGAATTTCTTAATTCGAAAAGACTTTGTTGAATGGCATCAGCTTCGTTTCGATGAAGAAGCGACGTTTTACACGGATTTATCATTCTCCATACCTGCGATTGTCAATTCGGAAGAGATTCCGATGATTTCAGGAGTTCCGACTTATTTAAAAGGGGAATGTTACGATCCAATTGACCATCCAACTTTAATGTTGCATTCGGTTGAGGAGAAGCTACCTGACTTATTTTATATTTATCACAAGATGAAGCTATCTTATGGCGAAACGAAAAGCATTAGCCGTTATTTGGACTTGCTTTTGTTGAACTATTACTCAAAAAGTATTACAAATAAAGCGACGAAAGAACCATCCGTTTTGTTTGATCATTTTACTGCTTTAAAAAACTGTCTTGCCCTCGTAGCTCCTGGAAGGATTAAGCGAAGAAATTTAGTTGAACGAAGAGAACATCGCCTTCTGCAAAAAGGTAAAAAAGAAGCGGTTCTGAAGTCAATGAAGTTTCGCGTTCGCTTAAGACAGTGGCGAAGGGCGCTAAGAAAGAAACATTTACTCATGCGCCAGCTATACCGAACTGTTCTTGTGAAAATGCCAATGAAAGAACGAAAAGTGTTGCTTGAAAGTTTTGGCGGCAAAGGCTACTCAGATAGTCCACGGTATATTTATGAAGAGCTGTTGAAAAGTAACCAGAAATACGATTACTTGTGGGTTTATGATAAACAGAAAAAGGACATTCCCGGTAATCCGAAGCAGGTTCGTCGATTAAGTCCAGCTTATTATTATCACCTGGCAACGGCGAAATACTGGGTATCGAACGCCAGAATGCCGAATTTTGCTATTAAACGTCCTGAAACGGTGTACTTGCAAACGTGGCACGGTACGCCACTTAAGAAGCTTGCGGCTGATATGAAAGAAGTCCGTATGCCGGGTACAACAACAGAAAAATACAAGCGAAATTTTTATAATGAAGCCCAAAAATGGGACTATCTTGTTTCACCAAATGATTATTCTACACAAATCTTTAGAAGAGCGTTTAAGTTTGGAAAAGAAGTGCTTGATGTTGGTTATCCGAGAAATGATATTCTCTACCTTCCAGATGAAGAAAAGAAAGGCCGACAGCAGGAAATTAAGGCGAAGCTCGATATCCCGGCAGATAAGAAGGTCATCCTGTATGCGCCAACGTGGCGTGATGATGAGTTTCATGGGAAAGGGCAGTATAAATTTGATTTAAAGCTAGATCTAAAGGAAATGCAGGAGCGCCTTGGAGATCAGTATGTGATTGCTCTACGAATGCACTATCTAGTTGCTGAGCACATCGATACCACAGGTATGAGCGATTTTGTTTATAACCTCTCTGACTATGGCGATATTGCTGAACTGTATTTGCTGTCAGATGTGTTAATTACCGATTACTCATCCGTTTTCTTTGATTACGCAAACCTGCGTCGTCCTATTCTTTTTTTCACTTATGACATCGAAAAATATCGCGATTCGCTTCGCGGATTTTATATGGATTTTGAAAATGAAGCACCTGGACCACTGTTGAAAACATCCGAAGGTGTCCTCGATGCTATTGAAAATCTTGAAAGAATTGAGATCGAGTACGAAAGTAAATTTAATGCTTTTTACGATAAATATTGCCATCTTGATGATGGCTATGCAGCCAAGAAAGTGATTAACAGGGTGTTTGAACCTGAAAAAGCTGAAGTGTAGATGCACGTTTAAGAAACAGGGTACTGCCGCTGATGAAGGCGATATGGCACTATCCTGTTTTTTAAAGCGAGAGGGCATTTCAAATGAATCTACTATTTGTCGGGAGTAAGGTGTCCATTTCATGAAAAAGCTATTGAAGATGATGAAAATATATCCATTGATGAAGGCGTTCAGTCGACTTCTTTTCGTGGCATTAGGTCGGTTTCCTGCAAACAAGCGTCTCGTAATTTTCGAGAGCTTTTCCGGAAAACAATATAGCTGTAATCCAAGAGCGATCTACGAATATCTTGTGAAGCACGATTATAACCTTGAAATGATTTGGAGCGTTGAAGAGTCACATGCCGATTTATTCCGTAAAAAGGGTATACCAACTGTAAGGCGATTTTCGCTAAGATGGTTTTACCTAATGGCTCGTGCCCGTTATTGGGTAACGAATAGTCGAATGTCGCTTTGGATTCCAAAACCATCGCACACCGTTTATGTGCAAACGTGGCACGGCACGCCACTTAAAAAGCTTGCAGGAGATATGGACGAGGTACACATGCCTGGGACGAATACGCTCTCTTATAAAGATAATTTTTATAAGGAAGCGGCGAAATGGGATTATCTTATTTCACCTAACCGCTACTCAACAGAAATTTTTGAGCGAGCGTTTGGTTTTAAGAAAAACATGATTGAATCGGGCTATCCTCGTAATGATCGCCTGCATCTTGAAAATGATGAAAAAGGAATTGCAGCTTTAAAAGCGGAGTATAGCATTCCGACGCATAAAAAAGTGGTTCTTTATGCACCGACTTGGCGAGATGATGAATTCTATCAGCCGGGGAAATACAAGCACGAGCTGAAATTGGATTTAGATTTGTTAAGACGCGAAATCGGTGATGATTATGTTATTGTGTTAAGGATGCACTACTTGATTGCTGAGCAATTTGACCTTTCTCCATATGAGGGATTTGTCTATGATTTATCTGTAGGTGTGGACGTAAACGATCTTTACTTGATGTCCGACGTTTTGATCACGGATTATTCTTCTGTCTTTTTCGATTACGCGAATTTAAGAAGACCGATCATTTTCTTCACCTACGATCTTGCTTCATATCGAGACAAATTGCGTGGCTTCTACTTTGATCTAGAAGTTGAAGCACCCGGTCCTGTAGTGACAACAACCGCAGAAGTGTTAAAGGCCATTCAAACGTTTGAGAATGAAGGTTTTGGCGCATTCGAGGAAAAGTATAACGATTTCTATCAGACGTATTGTTACCTCGAAGGAGGATCTGCTACCAAAAAGGTTGTTGACCAAATTTTTGTTAGTGAGGCAAAATAAGCATGAATTCGATGATTGCAGTTTTAAAAGAACAAGTAAGTAACTTTTACTTAATTAATCGGCTTTCGATTTATCAAGTGAAAAGTACAAATAGCAACAACTATCTTGGTATGGTATGGGAAATCCTCAATCCTCTGTTCCAAATGAGTATATACTGGTTTGTGTTTGGGTTTGGGATCCGTAACGGTAACCCTGTCGATGGGGTCCCGTTTGTGCTATGGATGTCTGCTGGTCTTGTTGTTTGGTTCTTCTTTAATCCAGCTGTTATTCAAGGGTCAAAGTCGATCTATACCAGGATATCGATGGTATCGAAAATGAATTTCCCGATGAGTACAATTCCGAGTTACGTGATCATGTCAGTCTTTTACCAGCACTTGATTCTTCTCGGTATTTATTTTGCAGCCGTGTTATTAACCGGACAGGGCTTATCGTGGCACTTGATTCAGTTGCCTTATTATATGTTTTCATTAATTATTTTAATATTTGCGATCTCTCTTATTACGTCGACGTTATCGACGATTGTGCGAGATGTCCACAAAATGCTTCAGTCGTTTATACGGATGTTCCTTTATTTGACACCGATTCTTTGGACAATTGATGATTTACCTGGATTTATCCAGGTTGGGATGAAACTAAATCCGCTATACTATATAGTGGAAGGCTACAGAGATGCACTTCTCGGCATGGGCTGGGTTCATCAGACGCTTCAATACACTCTTTATTATTGGGTTGTTGTTATGCTGTTATTGATGATTGGTTCCTACCTGCATATGAAGTTCAAGAGTCATTTCGTAGACTATATTTAATAAGGACTGTCGTTTATGAGCTATTCAGTTAAATTAAATGGGATTACGAAAAAATATAAAATGCACAGGCAGAACTCCGATAAGCTGAAGGACATCCTTCTTCCAGGAGGTTACGGTGAGGATTTCTATGCCATACGTGACTTAACCTTTGAAGCAGGAGAAGGCGACGTTGTTGGCATTATTGGTGTTAACGGATCAGGGAAATCAACGTTCTCTAATCTTGTTGCCAACATTACTCCACCAACGAGTGGGGAAATTGACGTTAAAGGTGATGTCTCTCTTATCGCCGTTTCTGCCGGATTAAATAAAGAGTTAACAGGTCGGGAGAACATTGAGTTAAAGCTTCTCATGATGGGCTATAAAAAGGACGTTATTGAAAAAATGAAGCCTGATATTATTGAGTTTGCCGATATCGGTAAATTTATTGATATGCCTGTTAAGAAATACTCAAGCGGTATGAAATCGCGTCTTGGATTTTCGATCTCAATCAGCGTTGATCCGGATGTTCTTATTGTCGATGAGGCACTTTCTGTTGGTGACAAAACATTTGCGGATAAATGTCTTGTGAAAATGGAAGAGTTTAAAGAACGTGGCAAGACCATTTTCTTCGTGAGTCATTCGAACGGCCAGATGAAAAAGTTTTGTAATAAAGCGATCTGGCTTGAACATGGTACGATCCGTGAGTATGGCCCGATGAAGGACATCATGCCGAAGTATGAAGCCTTTATTAAAGAATACAAATCGTGGTCGAAGGAAGAAAAACGCCGCTTTAAAGAAGAAGGAATGAAGAAGCAGGAAGGCCTTTTAGCTGCTGATTCTGAACAGAAAGAAGAGAAGGGAAAACGAAAGAAATCCTGGATCTTGTTTTAATCGATTTGCTACCCTATAACAGAATCGCTCTCACTGAGAGCGATTTTTTCATTATACGCCCTGAAATTCATGGATTGATTGTGATATGATTAGAAGGAATTTTTTGGAGACATTACGAGAAGTGGGGGATTAAGAATGGCTATTTTAGTAACAGGCGGTGCTGGGTACATCGGAAGTCATACATGTGTGCAGTTGCTTAATCACGGTTCTGATATTGTTGTCGTTGATAACTTTTCGAATAGTAAGATGGAGTCGCTTGATCGTGTTAAAGAATTAACAGAGAGAGATTTTCCTATTTATGAAGTGGATCTCCTTGATCGTGCTTCGTTAGAAAAGGTATTTGAAGAAAATGAGATTGAAGCGGTTATTCATTTTGCAGGCTTGAAAGCCGTCGGTGAGTCGGTTTCCATGCCACTTCATTATTATCATAATAACTTAACAGGGACGTTCGTTCTTTGTGAAGTGATGGAGAAATACAACGTAAGGAATATTGTCTTCAGCTCTTCGGCCACTGTGTATGGGATGCCAGACGTCATGCCGATTACAGAAGAAGCGCCGCTAAGTGCGACGAATCCTTATGGTCAAACGAAGCTTATGATTGAACAAATTCTTCGTGATCTTCACGTGGCAGATTCAAACTGGAGCATTGCCCTTCTTCGCTATTTCAATCCAATCGGTGCTCACATCAGCGGTCGAATTGGAGAAGACCCAAACGGGATTCCAAACAACTTGATGCCATATATTAGTCAGGTAGCTGTAGGAAAGCTTGAACAGCTTAGCGTGTTTGGTGATGACTATGACACAGCTGACGGTACGGGCGTACGTGATTACATTCATGTTGAAGATCTAGCGAACGGCCATTTAAAAGCCCTTGAGCATACTCTAGGCACGACGGGTGTTGAGGCGTATAACCTTGGGACAGGTAACGGCTATAGCGTGCTTCAAATGGTAAAGGCTTTTGAAGAAGCAACAGGAAAAGAAGTGAAGTATTCGATTGCGCCACGCCGTCCTGGTGATATCGGAGAATGCTACGCTGACCCAACGAAAGCTGAAACAGAGCTTGGATGGAAAGCAGCTAAAGGCATTGAAGAAATGTGTCGCGACACGTGGCGCTGGCAGTCGGAGAATCCAGATGGGTATAAAGAGGGGCGTCGAAGGGGTCAGGTTCGTACCTGACCCCTATCAAAAACAACTGTCCCTATATAAAGGACATTTTGAAGTCCGCTCTTAAAGAGAGCGGGCTTTTATGCGTGAATCGTGTATTCTTGTTATAATACCGGTAGTGGTATTTATTATAGCCAGATTGTTAAGGAGGTTTTCATTATGGCAGGGAAACGATTCAAACCGGGAAAGGCGGATCGGCTTCTTGATCCAAAGCGAAGGGAAATCATCTCACCTGAACAAGTTATTGCCCATCTTGATGTAACGACGACTGATCATGTAGCTGATTTTGGAGCGGGGAATGGATATTTCACCTTACCTTTAGCGGAAGTGGCAGAAAAGGTCTACGCGGTTGATATCGAGAAGCAGATGTTGGATCTTCTTCAGAACCGTGCCTCGGAAGAAGCAGAAGCGGGTAATATTGAATACGTTGTCAGCAATTTAGAACAAATTAATCTGGCTGATCACGTAGTGGACAAAGCAGTTGCTGCTTTTGTCATTCATGAAGTACCTGATCTTAAGAAAGCTTTTCGAGAATTTAAGCGAATCATTAAACCGGGACAACAGTTACTTGTGCTCGAATGGGAAGCCATTGAAATGGAAATGGGTCCTCCCCTTCACGAGCGGATTTCTTCACAGAAGATGAAGGAGATTTTTGAAGAGAATGGTCTTAAGCCCGAGGTTCATCATTTTCATGAGGCTGTTTATGGGGTAACGGCGGTAGTGTAGTGGTCTGAGGGGGTCAGGTACGAACCTGACCCCCATTAAAGACAGTTGTCCTCGTAGCGAGAACAAAAAAAGCAATCTCTCTAAATTAATGAGAGATTGCTTTTCAGTTTATTGTCTTACCTCAACGGTTACTTTGTTTCTTCTTTCATTGGTGTCGAAAAGCGAAATGATTCACCTTGAAGCATCGCATCATTGTAAAGCAATAGAACAACATCAAAATCTTTTTCCGCCATATACTCTGTAAGAATTTGCTCATCATTGTAACGGATATCATAAACAGTCGTATTGGAAAAATGTTGAGCCACGTGAAACGCTATTGGATTTGCATATGAGTCTTTTAAAATCAATAGTCGACTGTCATCTTTAACTGCTGGATTTTCAATGTTAATTTCAGCTGTGTTGTTCATGTAAAGTCCACCAAAATCAACTGGGTTGTTGTCTCTAAAGATGTCTGTGCCATAGACCTGTTTAAATGAGCGGTCTTTACCATTCCAAGTAATTTGATAGCGATCAAATAGATCGTCTTTTGGGAGCATGTGACAGATTTTTTCTCCGGTTGTATCTACGGTTAAATAAAGCTGATTGTTATAGCTTCCTATAAATTGTTTATCGTTTTGACAAGTTAATTCATAGTCACTCTCATCTTCATTTATTGGTGTGTAGTAAGCGGAATTGTTAGAGAGAAGTGTGGCCACTTTTTGATATCCTTCAAAAGCACCATACATGTTCCAATGATGATCCGTTTTGAAGTAACGCTCCTTTAGCTCTTCATCCGTATATTCTTCTTTAAATTCTTTCCCTACGTCTACCATTGGGATGTTTTCGTGATCAAAATTAGAAAAGAAATAGTCTTTCTTTTCTATCCCTTTTCCTTCTTCGATATAAGAGGGTAAAATATCAATCGTATTTACTTTATGAGGGAGTGAAGCAAAGTAAACTTCCTTTCCTTCACTCTTCATCGTTGACGCAAATTCGTTCAAGTTCTTTACTGCATCATCAATATGACTAGAAGGCTCGCTGTAGCTTGGTTTAGGAATAATCCAGTTAGCGTCAGATACATAGTAATCAAATATATACGTTTTATTCGTCATTTGCTGATATTGAAGATAGGATTTCAACCAGATGTTTCGACCTGGAAACTGATCGAGAAAATAGGATTCGAACTCGTCCATGTATTCTCCGCTCGAGACATTCTCAATTGAAAGGTCTGGATTTTGAGCAAGTTCTCTTTTTTCTACATCAGATACTTTAATATCGGCTGATGCTGTGAGATAGAAGAAAACAATAAATATAAACGCGAAAAATAAAATGATAAGTAACCATTTTCGTGCTTTTTCAATTTGCCGAATCATAGCAAAGCTCCTTTATTGACATTAAAATCTGAAATAAATAAATGGGTTGTAGCTGGAGTTTACAAGTCGAACCATAGCAAAAATCATCAGCGTCATATAGATCGCAGGTTCAGAGAAAAGTGTGACGAACTGCAGACCCTTAATTCTCATCGCAACACGGTTGTAAATGCGACCTATGTTCGCGATGAAGGGTGTGCTAAATAGAGCGCCAGCTAAGAATAACACCCAGTTATCATTCCACTGCAAAAGGAACATGGAGTCTATGAATGCAGCTTGATTGAAGCCGAACATCGTTTGCAAATAATCAAATGAATAGGTAAAGTTATCGGCGCGGAAAAAGACCCAGCCGATCATAACAAGTAATAGGACATAGATATGTTGAAGAGGTGACCATTGTCGACTTAACCACTTCCCAAACCCTAGACTCTCCATTACAATAATCGCTCCGTAATAAAATCCCCATGCCATAAATGTCCAGCTTGCACCGTGCCAGAATCCAGTAATTGTCCAAACAATTAAAAGGTTGCGCACCTGGATCATCTTTCCATGTCGATTACCTCCAAGCGGGATGTAGACATAGTCTTTGAACCAGGTTCCAAGAGAAATATGCCATCTTCTCCAGAATTCTGCAATGCTTTTTGATATGTATGGGTATCTAAAATTCTCCAGGAAATCAAAGCCAAACATTTTTCCAAGACCAATAGCCATATCACTATAACCAGAGAAATCGAAGTAGATTTGTAGGGTATAAGCGATTACGCCAATCCACGCCATCATAACGCTCATTTCGCCTGCTGGAGTATTAAAAGCTTGATCGGCTACAACTGCAAAGCTATTGGCTAATAAAACTTTCTTAGATAGACCAATAATAAAGCGCTTAATGCCCTCATGTACTTTATCAGCCGTAATGCTTCGAGAATGAATTTGTTGATCAACTGTGTTGTACCGAACAATTGGGCCTGCAACAAGTTGTGGAAATAAAGAGATATAAAGAGCTAAAGAAAAAATATTTTTCTGAACAGGGGCGTCTTTCCGATAAATATCGATGACGTAGCTCATCGCCTGGAAAGTAAAAAATGAAATTCCAATAGGGAGTGGTAATTCCCCAAGTTCAAAGCTCGTACCAAATGAGTTGTTCACATTAGATAAAAAGAATTCACCATATTTGAAATAGCCAAGGATGGCGATGTTTCCAAGGATAGACATGGTGAGTAACATTTTTTTGAAGAAGAGGTGATTTTGAAAATAATCAATTCCTCTACCAAAACCATAGTTCATAATAATGGAAAATAGCATAAGGAAGACATATTGCGGTTCTCCCCAAGCATAAAAGATCAGGCTAGCAATAAGTAATACGATGTTTCGAAAGCTTCTTCGAGCAAAAAAATAAGAAAATAAGACAATTGGCAGAAAAGCAAACAAGAAAACGAGATTACTAAAAACCATATAGTTCCTCCAACTATTAAATTAAATCCACCATTAACTATAGCATTTATGCCTTTTCATTTGGTTTGTTTTCAATATTTTACAAAATCTTTAAATACGTTGAGTTGATTTGTTGGTAAACTAATAGTTTTAACTAAGATTTCATCCATTTCTAAAAATGATGTAGCAGATAAAACGCAAGTAAAAATATAAGCAAAAGAGAAGTTTGTAGTAACTATAAAAGTAAATTAATCAGTAAATATTTACTTGACTATTAGGCCTTTGTACCTTAATCTAAAAATATGAATGCGCTTTCATTTTCTTTTTCGGTATTGTTTAGTAAACAAACAGGAGGGGTTAAGGTGAGAAAAGTTATGGGTCGAGTAAGTATTTTACTGATTCTAATGTTGGTTCTCGGTGCTTGTTCTAGTAACAATAGCTCGAGTGAAGGGTCAGGCGATGGAGAGAGCGGCGGAAAGAAGGTCACGGCATGGGCATGGAACATTAACGTTCCAGTTCTTGAAGAAGCGGCTGAGAAGTTTAAAGAAGAAAACCCGGATTTTGAGTTAGAAGTTGTGGAACTTGGTCGTGAAGACGTTTACTCGAAATTAACGACTGGTCTCCAAGCTGGAGGAAAAGGATTACCTGATATCGTTCTCGTAGAGGATGATCGGATCCAGGGTTATATGGAAACATTCCCTGATGCATTTGTAAATGTATCGGATAAGGGATTTGATGATAGCAAAGAGAGCTTTCCTACTTATAAAACAGATCTACTTTCAAAAGACGGAGCAATGTATGGTTTCCCATTTGACGGTGGACCAACAGGCGTTTTTTACCGCACCGATTATTTTGAAGAAGCTGGTGTGAATCCTGACGATATTAAGACGTGGGATGATTTCATTGAAGCTGGTAAAAAAATCAAAGAAGCGACAGGAAAAGCAATGCTTGGACTTGATTTGAATGGTGATGACGGTCTTTATCGTATGATGATGACGCAACAAGGTACGTTCTATTTTGATGATGAGAAGAACGTTAACTTAACATCTGAAGAATCAAAAATGGCAGCAGAGAAAGTGAAAATGATGAAAGAAGAAGGCTTAGTGAAAGATACAGTTGGCTGGGATGCCTGGATTAGTGCTATGGCTCAAGGCGATGTGGCAACAGCTCCATCTGGCGCATGGTTAAGTGGTTCAATTACACAACAGGCGAAAGATACAGAAGGCAACTGGGGTGTGTTTAAGCTTCCTGCATTTGAAGAAGACGGAAATCGCGCAGCAAACCTTGGTGGTAGTAACTATGTGATTACAAGTGCGAGTGAAAATCAGGATATGGCTTATGATTTCATGGAATTCTTTACAACAAGTGAAGATGTTCAGTTAACGGCGATGGAAAATGGTTTGTTCCCAACGCTGAACACGATTTATGAAAGTGAAGCTTTTACTAAGGATGTGGAATTCTTTAGTAATCAGCCGATCTGGGAGCTATTTGCGAGTGAAATGAATGACATTCCTTCTGTTAACTACACAGGGAATTATGCGCTTGCAAGTGATGAGTCCATTAAAGCGCAATCTGAGGTAATGAATGATAAGAAATCAATTGAAGAAGCATATAAAGCAGCAGCGGATCGATTGAAGAATCGCATTCAATAATAACGTAGGGGTCAGGTTCGAACCTGACCCCCTATAAAGACAACAAGAAGAAAGTGTCCGTCACAGATGGACACTTTCTTCTTTGTGAAAAACTCCATTAATTGGAAGGTAAATAAATTAGTAAACTTTTAGTAAACATTTACTTGACTATGTTTACCTCTTCGACTATTCTAATAAGTGTAGACGCTTTCATTACGAATTTTGAAAGTTTTCAGTAATTAATTGGAGGGGTAGTCGATGAAGAAGGTAACGGGTCTAGTTAGTATAAGTATGATGCTTGTGTTAAGTCTGTTTCTTGCGGCGTGTGGGAATGGAGGAAGCGAGGACGAAGGTTCAGGTGACAGCAATAAAGTAACAGCCTGGGCTTGGAATATTAATGTACCGGTGCTTGAAGAAGCAGCCGAGAAATTTAAAGAAGAAAATCCAGATTTTGAACTCGAAGTTGTTGAAATGGGTACTGATGATGTTTACTCGAAACTAACAACGGGTCTTCAAGCAGGAGGTAAAGGTTTACCAGATATCGTTCTTGTTGAAGATGATCGCGTTCAAGGTTATATGAGTGCTTTTCCGGATGCTTTTGTAAACGTTTCCGATAAAGGCTTTGATGAAATGAAAGATAGCTTCCCGTCTTATAAAACAGAGCTTGTTTCAAAAGATGGCGCAATGTACGGTTTCCCGTTTGACGGCGGACCAACTGGCGTATTCTACCGCACCGATATTTTTGAAGAAGCTGGTGTAAACGCGGAAGATATTAAAACGTGGGATGACTACATCGAAGCTGGTAAAACCATTAAAGAAAAAACAGATAAAGCGATGATCGGTTTGGATCTTAACGGAGATGACGGGCTTTACCGCATGATGCTGAATCAACAGGGCACGTTCTACTTTGACGATGAGAAGAATGTGGCACTCACTTCAGAAGAATCGAAAAAAGCAATGAAAGTACAACAGACACTTAACGAAGAAGGTCTTGTAAAAGAAACAGTTGGTTGGGACGCATGGATCAGTGCGATGACAAGCGGTGATGTAGCTACTGCTCCATCTGGTGCATGGTTATACGGATCCATTACTCAACAAGGCAAAGATACTTCAGGTAAATGGGGATTAATTGAGCTTCCAGCATTTGAGGAAGGTGGAAACCGCGCATCGAATCTTGGTGGAAGTAACTACATGATTCCTAGTGCAAGTAACAATGCGGATCTAGCTTATGACTTTATGGAATTCTTCTCTACAAATAAAGATGTTCAATTATCAGCAATGGAAGGCGGCCTGTTCCCTTCGCTGAACACGATTTATGATAACGAAGCTTTCACAAAAGAAGTTGAATTCTTTAGCAATCAGCCGATCTGGAGCCTCCTTGCTGATGAAATGGATCGCATTCCTGCTGTTAACTACACAGGAGATTACGCAGTAGCGAAAGATGAAGCAGTGAAAGCACAATCTGAAATCGCAAATGGTAAAGAGATTGAAGAAGCGTTAAAAGCATCAGAAGATCGTTTGAAAAACCGCATTCAATAAGCTTCAGAAATTATCAGGGGTTGATTTATTTCAACCCCTGTAATGTTAAGGTGGGATATTCATGAATCGAGCGAAACGTTTTCCATATTTATTCGCAGCCCCGGCCATTCTGCTTTTCCTAGCATTTACCGTTTATCCAATTATCGCGTCCTTCGTTTTAAGTTTTCAGGAACGAGTGGGTGGAGAGTACGTTTTTGCAGGATTGAAAAACTATACGCGCCTCTGGAACGATGATATTTTTTGGACGGCGATGCAAAACACATTCATTATCTTTGTTGTTCAAGTCCCAGTTATGATCATTCTTGCAATGGTACTAGCCAATGTGTTGAACAACCAGCTGTTAAAGCTAAAAGGATTTTTCCGCGTATCCTTCTTCCTTCCAGCTGTTACATCGCTTGTAGCGTACTCGATCTTGTTTTCGATCATGCTTCAAGAAGAAGGAATTATTAATACAGCGCTAAGCTACATTGGAATTACCGCAATTCCGTGGCTATCCGATCCGTTTTGGGCGAAAGCTTCGATCATTATCGCCATGACGTGGAGATGGACGGGATATAACATGGTTATTTTCCTAGCAGCTCTTCAGAACATTCCAGAAGATTTATATGAAGCCGCTTCTCTTGATGGCGCGAATAAGTTTAAGCAATTTTTCTACATTACCGTTCCACAACTAAAACCAGTTATTCTTTTTGCAGGTATCCTATCGACAATCGGAACGCTTCAGCTTTTCGACGAACCGTTCAACTTAACAGGCGGTGGACCAGCAGATTCAACGATGACCCTTGGACTATATATTTATCAAAGTGGATTTGAATACTTTGACTTTGGCTACGCTTCCGCCATTGCGTATGCGGTTGTTGTCATGGTAGGTATTCTCTCCATTATCCAATTCAAGATAGCAGGTGATGATTAATGGCTAAGAACCTTGAGGTAATTGAACAGTCGACGAATAAACTCACCCTTGCTGAAAGGCAACAAAAGAAACCGAAGAAAAAGAAAAATAAGCTAAAGGCAGTTTGGATGTATACGCTTCTTAGCATTTTCCTTGTTGTTTCGATCTTCCCGTTCTACTGGATGTTTATCGGGGCAACGAATGACTCTAGTAAAATGTTTACGAACCCGCCAACGCTTTTACCTGGCGATCAGTTTATGACGAACTTAACGAACTTAAATGAATCGATTGGTATATTCAGAGTTCTGTTTAACTCTCTCTTCGTCTCAGGACTTTATGTTGTGATAGCTCTTGCCGTCTGTGCGAGCGCAGCCTACGTTCTTGCGAAATATAATTTTAAAGGGAAAAAATTCATCTTTACCGCTTTCTTGCTTTCGATGATGATTCCTTACCAGGCAACATTGATTCCTTTGTTCCAAATGATGTCTGACTTTAATCTATTAAACACGTACTTTGCTGTCATTGCACCACAATTATGCTTCCCATTTGCGATTTTCTTGTTAAGACAGAACTTCCTGGCGTTCCCAACAGAGTTAATGGAGTCAGCGCGTCTTGACGGTGCGAGCGAAACACGCATCTTTATCTCAATCGTGATTCCGTCGATGCGACCAGCTCTAGCAGCTGCATCGATCTTCCTATTCATGACGCAGTGGAACAACTTTATGTGGCCGCTCGTTGTGTTGAACACGAACGACATGTACACATTCCCTGTTGCCCTATCTAGCTTAATGGGACTCTCTTATATCGACTACGGTCAAGTGATGATGGGCGTTACCTTAGCAACTGTTCCGATCATCGCATTCTTCTTAACACTGCAAAAACAATTCATTTCAGGTATGCTGGGAAGCGCCTTGAAATAGGAGGAGGCTGTTATGCTGGAAGCGAGAAAGAACCAATTTTACCTAAACGACGAACCGTTTCAAATCCTTTCAGGAGGTCTCCATTACTTCAGGGTTGTGCCTGAGTACTGGAGAGATCGCCTTCAAAAGCTGAAGGCACTCGGATTGAATACAGTAGAAACGTATATTCCATGGAACTTTCATGAACCGAAGAAAGGTCAGTTTCATTTTGAAGGAATGGCTGACGTGGAACGGTTCATAGCTGAAGCACAGGAAATCGGACTTTACGTGATTTTAAGACCGTCTCCTTATATTTGCGCAGAGTGGGAAATGGGGGGTCTCCCTTCATGGTTACTAAAACAGGATGATATAGCACTTCGCTGTAGTCATCCTGCTTTTCTAAACCACGTAGAAGATTATTTCAATGAGCTCTTGCCGCGCTTGAAGCCTTTCTTACAAAAGAACGGTGGCCCGGTCATTGCGTTTCAAATTGAAAATGAATACGGTGCATATGGGAATGATCAGAACTACCTTGCTTTTCATAAAGAACAATATGAGAAGCACGGCATTGATACGTTTTATTTCACTTCAGACGGACCAGATTTCATTAAGCAAGGTTCAATGGAAAACGTCGTTACGACCCTGAATTTTGGCTCAAGACCAGAAGAAGCCTTTGCAGCTCTTGAAGCGATGAAGCCTGATTCACCTAAAATGGTGGCGGAATTCTGGATTGGCTGGTTTGATCACTGGAGCGGCGAGCATCATACGCGTGATGCGAAGGAAGCTGCTGAGGTTTTCCAGAAACTAATGGACATGGGAGCATCGGTTAATTTCTATATGTTCCACGGAGGAACGAACTTTGGTTTTTATAATGGGGCCAATCATTATGAAAAGTATGCGCCGACGATTACGAGCTATGATTATGATTCACTTTTAACAGAGTGGGGAGACATCACAGACAAGTATGTTGCGATGGCAGACGTGTTGAAAAGCGTAGCGGACGTTTCAATGGAAGAAGTTTCTAAAGTTGAGACGAAAAGCTATGGCGAAGTGAAGCTAACGGAGAGTGTAAGTCTATTCGATGTCCTTCAAGAGGTAGGAACCAAAGTCGAGTATGTTACACCACTTAGCATGGAAAAGCTTGACCAAAACTTTGGCTATATGCTTTACCGTACGACGATTAATGAGACGGGAACGTTAGAGCTAGATACAACGCCCATTCGTGACAGAGCTTTTATTTATGTGAATGGAAAACATGAAGCAACGGTTTCCGTAAATGATGAGACAAAATCGGTGATGCTTCCTTTCCCAGATGAGGAAAATACATTTGAAATTCTTGTAGAAAACCTGGGCCGAGTCAATTACGGCAAGCATCTCTCTGATCAGAAAGGAATTGTGAAGAACCTCTGGTTAAACAATCAATATTGGTTTGATTGGGAAATGATTAAGATTGAAGGAGAACGCCTTCCTAAGACATATACGGCAGCAGAACGTTATCCTAAGTATCTCAAAGGCTCATTTACGATCGACGAATGTACGGATACATTTGTTGACTTGGAAGGGTTTACAAAAGGTAATGTGTATATTAACGGATTTAACCTAGGTCGCTACTGGCTAACGATGGGCCCGCAGCAGCGTCTTTACTTACCTGGTCCACTTTTAAATGAAGGTGAAAATGAAATCGTCGTTCTCGAATTAGAGGAACACACGACAAGTAGCATCACATTAATGAACGAACCTAAACTGGGGTAAAGGATCGATGGCAATGAGCATTCTCGTTAATCAACAGCAGTTTCATCTCACAAATGGAAAAATAAGCTACATCTTTCAGATTTTAAAAAATGGGCAGTTAGGTCATTTGTATTTCGGAAAAGCGCTTCAACCACGCAATTATCGTCATTTTCAAAGAACAAATAACCCAACACCGGCTAGTTGTCATGCGTATGAGGATGATGCGGCCTTTTCGCTTGAAACGATTCAGCAGGAGTATCCCGCCTATGGAAAAGGGGATTTTAGAGAGCCTGCTTTCATGATCTCGAATGATCAGAAGCCGATTTCGAACTTTGTCTACAAATCACATGATATTGTGAAGGGAAAGCCTCGTTTAAAAGGGTTGCCGGCAACGTATGCGCATACAGATGAAGCGGAGACGCTTCTCATTGTATTGGAAGATACGTATCAGCAGGTAGAGCTCGAGCTTAGCTATACGATTTTTGAAAATGAAGCGGTAATTGCTCGAAACGCTCGCCTTATTAATAAAACGGATGGTGCGCTTTCCGTCGATCGAATGATGTCGCTGTCTGTGGATTTACCTCATGCTGATATGGAAATGGTGCACCTCTCCGGTACGTGGGCACGCGAGCGTCATGTGAAAACACGAAAAGTAGAGCAGGGGATTCAGTCGATTTCGAGTATACGAGGAGCAAGTTCTCATCACCATAACCCTTTTCTTGCTTTAAAAGCCATAGATGCTACAGAGCATACTGGAGAAGTACTTGGTTTTCAGTTCGTATATAGCGGGAATTTTCTCGCGCAAACGGAAGTCGATCACTATGGTGTAACGCGCGTGCAGCTTGGTATTCATCCGCTTGGATTTCAATGGACTCTGAGCCCCGGAGACGCATTTCAAACTCCTGAAGCCATCATGGTTTATTCGGATCAAGGGATGAACGGAATGAGCCAAACGTTCCATCGTCTGTATCGCCATCAGCTTATTAGTGAGCAGTGGAAGAACAAAGAACGTCCTGTCCTGATTAATAACTGGGAAGCGACATATTTTGATTTTAATGAAGAGAAGCTGCTTCATTTTGCTAACGAAGCGAAAGAGCTTGGGGTTGAACTGTTCGTTCTAGATGATGGTTGGTTTGGAAAGAGGAATAATGACCAATCGTCGCTCGGGGATTGGACGGTTGATTTAGAAAAGCTCCCTGATGGGATCGCGTCTCTTGCTGAAAAAGTAAAGAGCACCGGACTTCAATTTGGATTATGGTTTGAGCCGGAAATGATTAGTCCTGACAGTGATCTGTTCAGAGAGCACCCTGAATGGGCAGTAGGCATTCCTGGTGAACACTTTACGCTAGGACGCAACCAGCGCGTGCTTGATTATACGCGAGCGGAAGTTGTTGACTACATTTTTGAACGAATGAAAGGCATCATTGAGGCTACGAACCTGGATTATATAAAGTGGGATATGAATCGAAACATTACGGAGGCCTACTCTGCAGGTTTAGAGCACCAGGGTGAGTTTTTCCATCGCTACATTCTAGGTGTCTATGATCTTTATGAACGATTAACATCAGAGTTTCCAAATGTATTGTTTGAATCGTGTGCTGGCGGCGGTGGGCGTTTTGATCCGGCTCTCCTGTACTACGCACCACAAGCCTGGGCGAGTGATGATACAGATGCAGTCGAGCGATTAAAAATCCAGTATGGCACATCGATGGCTTATCCAATTTATAGTATAGGTTCTCATGTTTCAGCCGTTCCCAATCACCAAACGCTTCGAGAAACACCTCTTTCGATGCGAGCGGATGTTGCGTACTTTGGTACGTTTGGGTATGAGCTAGATCCTTCCAACCTTTCAGATGAGGAGAAAGAAATTGTGAAAGCACAGATCAAACGGTATCAGTCGCTGCGTCACCTCGTTCGTGATGGGGAGTTTATCAGGCTGCAAAGTCCGTTTGAAAGCAATGAAACGGCGTGGATGATCGTGTCAACGGATCAAAAAGAAGCGCTTGTTGGCTGGTATAAAGCGTCAAGCACACCAAATCCACGTACGAATCAATTTTTGAAGGTTAGAGGGTTAGCGACAGATCGCGCTTACGACGTTAATGGAGTGGTTTATTTCGGAGATGAACTGATGTTGCACGGTCTGCCGCTTCCAATTGAATTTAACGGAGCGAACGGCGAGCAAGCGGAGCGCGGTGGTGACTTTCAATCGAAAGTGTTTTACTTAAAAGCAGACTAAAAAAGGATGATGGCCATGGCAACGATTAAGGACATCGCACAAAAAGTGAAATGTTCACCATCGACCGTTTCACGCGTCCTGAATTATGATGAAACGTTATCCGTTTCTGATGATACGAAAAAACGTATTTTTGAAGTGGCAGAAGAGCTTTCCTATAGTAAAAAACGCGGAAAAAAATCACTGACACCGAAGATTGCGATTATCCACTGGTATACCGAAAAGGAAGAGTTGAACGACCTTTATTACATGTCGATTCGACTTGGAGTCGAGCAGCGCTGTCAGGAAGAGCGGCTTGAACTCGTGAAAATTTTTAAAGATAACTATGATGAGTTAGAAAAAGAAAACATTCAGGGCATGGTTGCCGTTGGTAAGTTTAGTAGTGAAGAAATTGCTTCATTAAATAAAGTGACGCCAAATATCGTCTTTGTTGACTATGATCCAGATAACGAACGTTACGACGCGGTTGTCGTGGACTTTGAAAAGGCGACAAAAAAAGTACTCGACTATTTTACGAGTAAAGGTCATGAGCGAATTGGTTACATTGGTGGGAGAGAAACGTTTCGGGATGCTAGTGCTGAAATTGTTGATGAACGTGAGCTCACGTTTAAACAATATATGAAAGAACGAGAACAAGATTATGGGTCGTACGTATATACGGGATCCTTTACGGTAGATGACGGGTATTCGCTTATGAACCGTGCGATTGAAGAACTAGGCGAACAACTTCCGACTGCTTTCTTTGTAGGGAATGACACGATGGCGATTGGGTGTCTCCGCGCCCTCCATGAAAATGGAGTAGCTGTACCTGAGCGTGTTAGCTTAATTGGCGTAAACGACATTAGCGTTTCAAAATACGTTTATCCCGCTTTAAGTACTGTAAAAGTATATACCGAATTAATGGGTGAAACGGCAGTTGGACTTTTGATGGAGCGTCTCCTCAGAAGAAAAGTAGCCAAAAAAGTAACGATGTCGACAAAACTGAAGCTGCGAAAGAGCAGTAAATAAACGAGGCCGGGTGAAAAAAATGAAAACCCTATATGAAACATTTCGAGAGGTGTATGGAGAAGGTGGTGAGATTAGAAGCTTCTTCTCGCCAGGACGCGTCAATTTAATTGGCGAACATACAGATTATAACGGGGGACATGTTTTTCCATGCTCTCTTAGCATTGGGACCTATGCGGTTGTTAGAAAACGAGAGGATTCTATTCTTCGTTTTTATTCCATGAACTTTGCAGAGAAAGGCGTCATGACGGTTAATGCGGATAAGCTTGTCTATGATGCTGAACATGACTGGGCAAACTATCCAAAAGGCGTCGTATCGATTGTGAAGCACTCAGGTTATGATGTTAGCGGATTTGATGTGCTTTATTTTGGCAATATTCCTAACGGCGCAGGGTTATCTTCTTCAGCATCAATCGAATTGGCAACAGCCGTCTTATTAAATGAACTGAATCATCTTAACCTTGAGATGGTTGACATGGTGAAAATGAGCCAGCGTGCGGAAAATGAGTTTGTTGGCGTAAACTGCGGGATTATGGATCAATTTGCGATTGGGATGGGGAAAGAAGAAGCGGCAGTTCTTCTTGATTGCAACACGCTTGAATATAGCTATAGCCCAGTTGTTCTTGAGAATGCGTCTCTTGTCATCGCGAATTCGAATAAACGAAGAGGGCTTGCGGATTCAAAATACAATGAGCGTCGATCGGAATGTGAGCGCGCGCTAGCACAGCTTCAGCAACACCTTCCAATTCAAGCGCTTGGTGATTTAACGATTGAATCGTTTGAAGCAAATAAGCAGCACATCACAAATCCGATTGATCAGAAACGAGCGAAGCATGCGGTTTATGAAAACGTTCGGACGATTGAAGCAGCCAAACGGTTAAAAGCTGGTGAAATTGACGCTTTCGGACAGCTAATGAATGAGTCGCACAAATCCTTGCGCGATGACTATGAAGTAACTGGTCTCGAACTGGATGCTTTAGTTGAAGCAGCATGGGCAGAAGAAGGTGTGATCGGATCCCGTATGACAGGAGCAGGGTTTGGCGGCTGTACAATCAGCATTGTTGAAAATCAATTTTTGAATTCATTTCAAACGAATGTAGCCAAAACCTATAAAGAGGAAACGGGCTTAACACCTGAATTTTACGTTGTGGAAATCGGTGCAGGAGCAAGAGAAATCAATCAGCTTTCAGAAGCGCTGTAAGTCTGGAGAGGAGTGGAGAGAAACCATGAGAAGCATCGACAAAGAGATTAACCGTCTCCTCCAATATGGATTGAATAAGCATCTGATTCATGAGTGGGATTTGTCATACGCGCGTAATCAAATTCTAGAAGTACTTCAGCTTGAAGAAATCGATCCAAGTGATGTTCCTTCGAATATACCTGACAGCCCCGTGACGATTTTAGATCAAATTTTAGATTGGGCCTATGAAAACGGAAGACTCGTTGAAAATTCGGTTACTTATCGTGATTTGTTCGATACGAAAATCATGGGATGCTTAACGGAAAGACCATCAGGCGTGATTGAGAAGTTTGAAACGACTTATGAACAGGCAGGCCCAGAAGCAGCAACGGCTAACTTTTATCAATATTCAAAAGATGTTCATTACATTCGTACAGATCGCATTGCTAAAAATGAGGATTGGCTAACGAAGACGGAATATGGTGAGATGGAAATCACGATTAATCTTTCCAAACCAGAGAAGGATCCGAAAGCCATTGCGGCTGCGAAAACGATGAAGTCAAGCGGTTATCCTGAATGCTTGCTTTGTAAAGAAAACGTAGGATATGCGGGACGAATCAATCATCCGGCGCGACAAAACCTTCGGTTGATTCCTGTCGCGCTTGAAGAGAAACAATGGTATTTGCAGTATTCTCCATACGTGTATTACAACGAACATGCGATTGTCTTATATGGAGAACACGAACCAATGAAAATCTCGCGCGGCACGTTTGATCGACTGCTTGAATTTGTTGGGAAATTCCCTCACTATTTTATCGGCTCGAACGCAGATCTGCCAATCGTTGGCGGTTCGATTTTAAGTCATGATCATTTTCAGGGAGGAAAGCATGACTTCCCGATGGCAAAAGCAGAGGTGGAGCGAGATGTTGTTCTATCCGCTTATCCGAATGTGAAAGCTGGCATTGTGAAGTGGCCGATGTCGGTGCTACGTCTTCAAAGCAACAATCGGGAAGACCTTGGTGAACTTGCCGACGCAATTCTTCAATACTGGAAAGGATACAGTGATGAGCGTGCCGAGGTTCATGCGTTTACAGACGAAGAGCCGCATAACACGATTACACCGATCGCTCGTCGGAATGGTGACGACTATGAGCTTGATCTTGTGCTACGAAACAATCGCACAACAAAAGAGCATCCAATGGGACTGTTTCACCCTCATGCGGAGGTACATCATATTAAGAAAGAAAACATCGGTTTAATTGAAGTGATGGGACTGGCAGTGCTGCCAGGTCGGCTACAAGAAGAACTTCACTTACTTGGTGAATCTCTCATAGGTGAAAATCCGCTAATACAAATTGAACGTGATGAGCGGATTAACAAGCATGTTGTATGGGCAGAATCCCTTCTTGAAAAATATTCGGACCTGGACTCATCAAATATACAGGGACGGTTGCGGGATGAAGTCGGACTTATCTTCTCTGATATTTTAAGCCATGCTGGTGTCTTTAAACGAACAGTACTAGGTCAAGAAGCGTTTGACCGATTTACAGAGGCGCTTAACACCCATTTAAACCAATAAGAGCTTGCCGAATCTGGTGAGCTTCTTTTCACATTGAATTTAAACTACAAAACGGCAAAAGGAGCTAACACAATGTATGTAGGTGTCGATTATTACCCGGAACAGTGGCCGAAAGAACGCTGGACAGAAGACGTAAGATTAATGAAAGAACTCGGTGTGAATGTTGTGCGCATCGCTGAATTTGGATGGCAGCTTATGGAGCCGCAGGAAGGGACGTATGATTTCGCACTTTATGATGAAGCGATTGACTTGATGACGAAAAACGGGATCAAGGTTGTTCTTGGTACACCTACAGCGACACCACCTGCATGGATGGTAGAAAAGTATCCAGAAATTTTGCCTGTCGATCCGAATGGTACGGTTATTTCCTTTGGTGCAAGACGTCACTATACGGTAAACAGCGAAGTGTACCGTAAGTTTTCAGCAAAAATTGTAGAAGAAATGGCAAAGCGATACGGTCAGCATGAAGGGATTATCGGTTGGCAGGTAGACAATGAATACGGTCATGAAAAATCAGATCGTAGCTATGGTGATGTCGATCAGCAGGCTTTTCAAGTCTGGCTACAGCAAAAATATGAAACGTTAGATATGTTAAACGAAGCATGGGGCACTGTTTTCTGGAGTCAAACGTATACGGCATGGTCACAAATTCCGGTGCCGCGTAAAGTATTCCAGGAGCATAATCCAAGCTTGCTTCTAGATTTTGATCGTTTCTGTGCCGATGCGTATACATCTTACAATAAGCTTCAAACGGATCTTCTTCGAAAGCATATTCGCTCCGATCGGTGGATTACGCATAACTTTGTGTACACTGATCAGGCGATTAATCAGTGGGATATGTCAAAAGAACTTGATTTTATTTCATTCGATAACTACCCGGTATGGGGCGGTTTACCTGAGCCAATTGCGCCTGCGGCGATTGCTCATCAGCATGATCTTTGTCGTTCTTCTAAAGACGGGAAAGGCTTCTGGGTGATGGAAGAACTTTCAGGAGCGCAAGGGTGGAGTCGTATTGGTTATTTGCCACGTCCGGGTCATATTAAGCTTTGGACGTATCAGGCCATTGCTCGCGGAGCTGAAGCGATTGTGTACTTCCGCTGGCGCGCCGCTCGCTTTGGAACGGAAGAGTTTTGCCACGGTGTTCTTGATCATGATGGAAAGCCAAAGCGCAAATACAATGAAGTGAAAGAGGTCATCGATTCCCTTAGCGTGTTTGGTGATGACTGGATTGCTTCGACGTACAAAGCGGATGTAGCGGTTTATTATGATGTCGAAAACGCATGGGCGTGGGGCATCCAACCGCAAAGCAATGCGTTTGAATACAAGCAAGAGTTCCTTCGCTTCTACAGTCCTGCTCATCGCATGAACGCGATGACGGATATTGTGACAAAAGAAAGCAATTTGGACGGCTATAAGGTGCTTGTTGTACCCGTTTATTTCCTAACTGATCCAGCAGTTAATGAAAAAATTTCACGCTTTGCGGAGCAAGGTGGAACTGTGATTCTTTCTTATCGTGCAGGGGTGAAAGAACAGAACAATTTTGTCGTAGAAGATACGCTTCCAGGCGCACTACGTGAGCTTGCAGGTGTGGAAATTAATGAGTATGAATCGCTTCAGCTTGGTCAAAGCAATGAGGTTGAAGGGGTTCAGGGAGCGATTAAGGGTGTGAACTCTGTCGCTTCAATCTGGTGCGATCTCGTTGACCCGAAAACCGCGGAAGTTCTTGCTGAATATCGAGGCTGTTTCTATGAAAAAACCGCGGCTATTACGAAGAATAAGTATGGAAAAGGTACGGTGTACTACATCGGATCGGCTCTTGAAGAAGAGATGATGGACGCTCTTTATGCAGAAGTTTTCGAAGCAACAGATGTTACTACGATCGCTTCAAGTGAAAACGTGGAAGCTGTTACGCGTACAGGAAAAGATGGAGCGATATTTTTATCCGTTGTAAACCATTCAACGAATCATGATGGTACGCTCACACTTCCAGACGGTACGTGGAACGATGCCGTTTCACACGAGGAATATCGAGGAGAAATGACAGTTGCGCCGCTTGGTTCATATGTGCTGAAGC
Organism: Bacillus sp. N1-1; assembly: GCF_009818105.1. Classification (NCBI taxonomy): domain Bacteria; kingdom Bacillati; phylum Bacillota; class Bacilli; order Caryophanales; family Bacillaceae; genus Bacillus; species Bacillus sp. N1-1. The sequence continues at coordinate 3,810,822 of NZ_CP046564.1, read as the reverse complement.
TTACCTAGTATTTTCCGGGAAATAACGATAGGATTCGACGATTAATGATTGATATGGAGGGGAAAACATGGCGATTTTAGTCACTGGTGGTGCCGGATATATTGGGAGCCATACGGTTATGTATTTACGAGAGCAAAATGAAGATGTTGTCGTGCTTGATAATTTAACAAAAGGACATGAACAAGCTGTGCTTAACGTTCCTTTGTATAAAGGAGATTTAACAGACGGAAAAGTGATCGATCAAATTTTTGCCGATCACGATATCGATTCTGTGATTCACTTTGCTGCAAGCTCACTTGTTGGCGAGAGCGTTACAAATCCGCTTGAATATTATCGAAATAACGTAGCGGGTTCTCATGCACTTGTAACGAAACTCGTTGAACATGATGTGAAATACATCGTGTTCTCATCGACGGCTGCCACTTACGGAAATCCAGAGCGAACGCCGATTGAGGAAAATGACGCAACAAATCCAACCAATCCGTATGGAGAGACGAAGCTTGCGATTGAGAAGATGCTGCGCTGGTGTGACGATGCTTATGGCTTAAAATCCACTTCGCTTCGCTACTTTAATGCAGCTGGTGCAGATCCAGAGGGGGAAATTGGGGAAGACCATCAACCGGAGTCTCATCTCATTCCAATCGTCCTTCAGGCGGCGCTTGGCCAGCGCGAGAAAGTATCGATTTTTGGTGATGATTATGATACGAAAGATGGCACATGTGTCCGTGATTATATTCATGTGCTTGACCTTGCGCAGGCTCACTACCTTGCGTTGAAAAAGATGAAAGAAACGAATGAGAGCGGCATTTATAACCTTGGCAATGGCAAAGGGTTTACGGTGAAAGAAGTGATTGATACGTGTCGTAGCGTGACAGAAAAACCGATTGAGGCAGAAGTAGCGCCGCGTCGCGCAGGAGATCCAGCGACATTAATTGCTTCGTCGTCGAAAGCGATGAATGAACTTGGATGGAAGCCTGTCTATCCAGAGCTTTCGCAAATTGTAGCGCACGCGTGGAGCTGGCACCAAGATCATCCTGAAGGGTATGGAGATCAGTCATGAGTATTGAGAAGGTGCGTTTATTTTTAGAAATACCGGAGAATGGGTGTATCAGGAAGTTGAGGTAGAAGGCGTTCCGTATTTGAAGAATTCAGTGTTAGAGGTAAATGAAAGTGAAGGGGGTCAGGCTCGAGCCTGACCCCCTTCGCAAACAAAAAACCTCAAAAGTCCATCCACAGCGGACGCTCACTCCGCTTTCCGCTTCTTCCAATAAGCGCCACAAATAGCGAGCAGCGTGGAAAAGATAAAGCATTTGAAGAATGTAGCGATGGCGGAGGAACCAATAAAAAGAAATGGTACGTCTGTCATGTCTTGAAATTCTCTAGCTGAGAAATCTAATTTAAATGTGAATCCAGTATTTGAACCAGCGGTTAGTAAAGACATCATAAAAGCATATAGTAAACCAAAGACGACAAACCGATGAAGTTGAATGGCGCCTCCCTGATGTAGCCTGTATCCTGCCCATAGGAATAAACCAATTGGGATGAGCAACCCGATGATCATATAGAGTTTTAAGTTACCTGGATTACTTGATAGGAAGCTAAAGAGTGAGAAAGGATCATTTGTCTCCATTTTTATCCCACCAAGTGCAGAATACATTACCTGCAGTTTCTCATCTAGTATGTTCATATCTAACGTAAGAGAAGAAAGGTTGAGCGCATTCCATAGAAGAAAACCGCCTTGAAACGCGATGATTAGGAAATAGGTTGCGGGAATATCATCAAAGCTAAGAACAGGGTTAGCGTCAGACATGAAACGATAGAGTAACAGAATAATCACTGCAGAGGAGAGCGCGATACCGAATGTGATTGTTCTGATGCCTTCTTTTAGTGGAGAAGAAGTTAGTTGTTTCATCGTGCCACTTCCATACAAACTACCAATAAAAGAAAAGATTGTACCAAGGAACAACCCGGCAAACAGAGCTTTTATGAACGGGTAGTTGTTTTCAATTGATAAGCTCGCAACCATGCCGCTATCTTGTGCTGAAGCATCGAATTGGAATCCTGCGATCAGAGCGATCAGTGCCGTTAGCACGCCATAAACAAGGCCGATTAATAGCGAAGATAGCCAATAATGTTGAAACGTTCCTGAAGCTCTTCGACCGTACAGATATCCGGCGATCAGTAGCGAAATAAGGGGCAGTAAAAGCAGGATCAGCAGGCCAGAATGAAGCTCGAGGTCTCCTCCAAATCGCTCACCAGCTTCTGTTAAATTGAAGGAAAGTGTTGAATTAAGGAGATGAGCTGCCATCCAATAATCGGTCATTCCAAAGAAGGGATCGGTTAAAGGTGTTTTCAGTACCGTAGTTATCATAAAAATCGTTTACGACTTGTGTTGGGCCAACCTCGAGCTCATTTAGGGTTTGTTGAAAGGAAGCGGCTTGCTGCTGAAGCCCTTCTGATACCACCAAAGACATGATGCCAACCGCAAGAAAGGCAAGAAAAGCGCAAAGTATGGCCATTCTTTTATTGATGCTGCTGAAATCGGGAATCGTATGAGACGTCGCCACCTTTTCCTGGGTGCGTTCCGCTTTAAAAGGGACGAGGGGAAGTTGAAAAGAACCACACTGCATACAATATTGCTCGTGATGGCTATTCTCTATACCGCAATCTGAACAAAATTTTGGTTTGGCGCCCGAAGTAATGCTTGGAGTCTCTGCATGAAGCTGAAAAGTCCCATCAAAAGGACAGTAATTGTCGCTAACCTCGTTGCCACATGTTGTACAGTACGTGATGATCACCACCTCCTAGCCATTTTTCAAACCGCAACAACCGCAGAATCGAGCAGACTCAGGTACTTCTTCCTTACACAGTTCACACGGTTGAGTTGCGAGTGCTTGAGGGGGTTCGGCTATCAATACTTTGCTTCCACAGCTTCCACAAAACGTATCCTCTACTTGAATGGGGGCTCCGCAATCGCAAACGTGTTCACTTGCTTCTTTTTTCATTTGGCTGAGGGCACGATTCGCTTGATAAAGTTCCAGGTCGTATGGAAGAAGGCGCTCAACTTGTACTGTTAAATCAGAATGCTGGATTTCTCCTTTTCGAAGGAGGCGATAAGTAAGCTCTCCAAGCTGGTTGATGACTTTCATTCGATTTGAAGCAGCATCACTTGCATGCTTCTTTAACTGAGAAACTTCCTGTGCTGTTTGGAGTTTCGTTTTTCCTTGGTTTAGGCCGTCTTGAAGCTTTGATAAACCTCCGCCTATTTTCGTTTGTAGATCTGACATGCCTTCTCCTCCTTTTACTGTTCGATCTTAATAGGTTAAGAGCAGAACGAGTGCTTTTCCGACCTTTTCATAGATATGATAAAAGTTCTAAATCATGTTAAAAAAACGGTTTGGAATAGCAGTCATAAATAGGAATCTCGCCCATATGATTTGGAATAATGGGCGGAGGTGGATAGATGAATTGGTGCAATCAGTGTAAGAGGAGCGAGGCTGGAGCGTTTTGCGTCAAGTGTGGACAGAAAGTAGCGAGAACGAGGGAACCGCCATTAAACAAATCGAGAGGCCTTTTATGGGGAGCAATCATTGGAGGGATTATCCTTGTCTTGATTGGTAGTTTTCTAACGTTAAAATGGGTAACATCTCCTGAACGAACAGTGGAACGGTTTCGCGATGCGCTTTTGGAAGAGGATTACGAGGCGATCGGGAAGTTCATTCCTGACACAAATCCATTGCTTTCACAGGAAGCTGAACTTGCGAGTTTTGTTTCGCTTTTGAAAGATCACCCTGACCAACGAACACTCCTTGTTCAAGATTTGGAGAGACAGGCTAGAGGCTTAAGCGATCATACGCTTATCAAACCGAACGAAAGCTTGCTCCTTCAAATGACGTTAATGGAAGATGGGAAGGCTTTTTATCTATTTAAGGATTATGTAATTGCTCCTGCCCCGATCTATGTAGAGGTAGGAACACAATTCAATAAAACAACGCTTTTCATTAATAAAGAAGAGAGCGGAACGATTGGAGAAGATGGTAAAAAAATCGGGCCATTTCTGCCAGGGAGCTATCATTTTGAAACAAAATTAGAAAATGAAGGGTACACGATGCGTGGAGAAGCGGAGATCGAACTCGTTCCATCTGAGGAAACCGTGCAGGTTGATTTGCCTGTTAATGGCGCGTTTGTGATGCCAGATTCGAACTACGAAGATGCTCGCTTATTTATAAATGGAAAAGACACTGGCATCGCGGTAGGTGATGTCGGAGAAATCGGTCCTTATCCAACGGATGGGTCTGTTGTTATGCATGCAGAGAAAACGTTTGAAGCAGGCGTTGTGAAAAGCCCTTCCGTTCACTTTGAAGGAGAAGCTCCGTTCTTTTCGATCGACTATCGCGAACCAGAGCCTGTTGTGATCGAAAAAGAAGTAGCCGCTGATCAGTCAGAAGCGGTGCAGAATCAGGATGAAATAAATTTGATCATTTCCGCTGTTAATACGTACTTAAATGACTGGATCTATGCATATGAAAATCTTGAAACAGATTACTTTTCAAACCTAACCCCAGAGCTACAATCGTATTTTGATGAGCGCTTCCGATCAGTGAAAGAAAATAATGCCGCTTTTACCGGAGAGGTTGTGGAAGCAGCCTTTGATCTTGACAGCTTATCTATCGATTCATCTGGAAAGAAAGCAGAAATCGACGTTCTCGTTACGATGGATTCAGCGAATCATGAGCGAGGTGAAAGCAACGTAAAGACGGAAGTTACCTCAAATGGTTTTCACTATAAACTTGTGAAAAGCGGAGGGAAATGGTTGATTGACAGCCGAGAAGAAGTGGATTACGTTGATTTAACGAATGCTGTAGTCTATTAAAGTAGTAGCGTAGCGGGGGTCAGGTTCGAACCTGACCCCCATTATGAAAATACTGATAATTTCAAAAAAACTATTGCAATTATGAATACGTTTACAATATAATGTGATAAAAGGTTATGATGTTTATTTAAACATTACTACTTATATCGGAGGTACGGATATGATTGAAGTGTTACGCGAGGTAAATCCACATCTAAAAGTGCAGTCAGTAGATTCTGAAGCTTTTCGAATGTTTGGAAGGGTTCTTTCAGATTTCCCATATGAGCAGATGGCGGAGTTAATGAAGGAAACGGAAATTCCTGAACAGGGAAATCACTATGTTCCTTCAAAAGAAGAGCTTGAAGGGGAGTCGGTTAAAGCGTTCGTTGAAAACAGCTACTATGGAGGGATGCCGGTACAGATTGGGTACTGTAACGGGAAAAATTCCGCGTTAGGTGGCCTTGAATTTCATAAGGGAAGCGAAATTAACGTTGCTATAACGGATTTTGTGCTCCTTCTCGGTCATACCAATGACATTACAAATCATACATACGATGTGAAGAATATTAAGGCGTTTTATGTTCCAGAGGGTACCGCGATTGAAATGTTTCAAACAACGCTTCACCTTGCTCCATGTAAAGTGAGCGATGAAGGATTTAAATGTACGGTGATTTTGCCAGAAGGAACGAATACCCCATTAGAAGATGCTCAAAAAGGACAGGATCCGCTCCTTTTTATGAAAAATAAATGGCTACTTGCTCATCCAGAGCATGAACGATTTATGTCGCTTGGCGCTCACAACGGAATTGTCGGTGAAAATATAACAGTTGCTTACAGCAAGGGATAAAGGAGGACAACCTTATGTCGGGTATCACGTTCACATTAGTTTCATGCGTCTTCTTTATGGCGCTCGTCGCCTGGGTTTCATACTTAAAAACAAGAAATTCAGTCAATGACTCAGATGGTTACTTTCTTGCAGGTCGAGGGTTAACGGGTGGATTTATTGCAGGTTCTCTTTTACTTACAAACTTATCTGCCGAACAGTTAATCGGTTTGAATGGACAAGCCTATCGAACGAACCTTTCCAACATGGCCTGGGAAGTTACAGCAGCATTTGCGATCGTCATTATGGCTCTTATCTTGCTACCTCGCTATCTCGGCGGTGCCTTTTCAACCTTACCTGAGTTTTTAAGTAAACGGTATGATGAAAGCGTTCGCAGATATACCGTTATTCTGTTCATGCTTGGGTATATGTTTGTGACGATTCCATCAGTCCTTTACTCTGGAGCACTTGCCATTCTTCGTCTTTTTGATGTACCAGAGCTACTCGGAATTTCATTTGAATCGTCTGTCTGGCTCGTCATTTGGGTTATTGGGATTATCGGCGCTATCTATGCCATCTTTGGTGGGTTAAAAGCAGTAGCGGTATCCGATACGTTGAACGGAATAGGGCTTCTCTTTATTGGCTTAATTGTTCCCATCCTCGGCTTTTTTGCCCTTGGAAACGGGGACATGTTAGAAGGAATCAAAACGATTACGACGGAAAATCCTGAGAAGTTAAATGCGATAGGATCCAGTACAGATTCTGTACCGTTTTCAACCATTTTTACGGGAATGATTTTTATGAACATGTTCTACTGGGGAACGAATCAGTACGTGATTCAGCGAACGCTTGGAGCGAAGAACCTTGCAGAAGGTCAAAAAGGGGTTCTGCTCTCTGGATTCTATAAATTAACGGTTCCATTTATGATGATGATTCCAGGGGTTATTGCTTTCCATCTCTATGGAAGCTCAATGGATCCAGTGGATCTCGCTTATCCAACGGTTGTGTCGAATCTGCTACCGACGTTTATGTCTGGACTCTTTCTAGCTGTGCTTCTCGGTGCCGTGTTCTCAAGCTTCAACTCACTATTAAACAGTGCGGCAACGATGTTTGCGCTTGATGTTTACAAAGCTGGTATTAACAAAAACGCAACAGATCGTCAGCTGATCAATGTTAGTAAATATTTTGGAAGCGTTCTCGCGCTTGTCTCTTTCTTTATTGCGCCAATGCTTATGAACGCCCCAGATGGATTATGGGATTTGATTCGCCGCTTTACAGGATTCTTTAACATACCGATTATTGCCATTGTTCTTGTTGGGATTGTTTCAAAACGCATCCCTGCACTTGGAGCGAAAATCGCAATTATCTTCCACGTGATTACGTATTACATGCTTGTGTGGGGATTAAACCAGCTGTTTAACATTGAAATTACGATGAACTTTATTCACATCTCAGCGATTCTTTTCCTAATTGAAGTTGCCATCATGATGGTTGTTGGCCGCATTCGTCCGCTTCCTGAAGCGTATGAATTCCGAGCGAACCCAAAAGTGGATATGGTGCCATGGAAGTTTACGATTCCGGTTTCAGTTGTGCTAATCAGTCTTGTTGTGATGGTCTACATTCTCTTCTCCCCAATTGGATTTGCCTTCGAAGGTGGAATGGTGTCCGGATGGTTCTGGCCATCGATACTAGCAACAGCAATTGCTGGAGGGGTTTGTTACCTGCTCGCACTAAAATACTGGAATAAAAAATATTCAGGCTTTGTTACTAAGAAACACGAAGAAGCGGTTAACGCTGAAAAGAAGTTTAGAAGCGCATAAACGATAAGAATGTAGGGGGAAATCATGTTGCATACAAAATCGATCAAACCGAGTTTTGAAGTGAAGCAAAATGGAGAAGAATTTGACGTTCATCTTGACGGTCGCTTACTGTTTCGTCATTCACCAGCCCACCCGTTTATTTTCGTTGGTAGTGGTGAAGAAACGATTGATATGTACAGAGGAAATTTCAAAATAAAAGATTACGTTGTAGAACGGGTAGCTCTTCGCTATGCAACGGTACGGTACGAAGGAGAGACGTGTCGCATCGGATTTCGCCACTTTTCTCACGATCATGAGCTGTTAACAATGGTATTAACGCAAGACAAAGAAGGGCTTCGCGTTTCCTTCGAACTAGTCGATCCTCTTTTTAATCGTTTCTGGTTACGCGTTGCCGCTGATGCCGATGAGAAAATTTACGGCTGTGGAGAACAGCTTTCCTATTTTAATTTAAGAGGGAAGAACTTCCCACTTTGGACGTCTGAACCAGGAGTTGGTCGAAATAAATCAACGTATACCACCTGGCAAGCCGATGTGAAAGATCAGGCTGGTGGCGACTATTACAATACGAATTATCCGCAGCCAACCTATGTATCTACGAATAAATACTATTGTCATGTGGAGACAACGGCTTTCGCTGACTTTGACTTTCAACGAGACGATTTTCATGAGCTTCACATTTGGGAAGCACCGGCCTCCCTTTTATTTGAAACGGGGCAAACGTATAAAGATCTCGTTGAAAAACTAACGGAACGCCTCGGTAGGCAACCAGAACTTCCAGACTGGACGTTTGATGGGATCTGGCTCGGGATGCAGGGCGGAACGGAACGTGTACAAAATAAGATTGATCGTGCTCTTGAAAAAGGAATGAAAATCGGTGCCGTTTGGTGTCAGGACTGGCAAGGTAAGCGAGTGACGTCATTTGGTAAACGATTGATGTGGAACTGGAAATGGAATCCGGAGGAGTATCCTGAACTTGATCAAAAAGTGAAAGAATGGAAGGAAAAGGGCATTCGTTTCATGGGTTACATCAACCCTTATGTCGCCGTCGAAGGAGATCTGTACCGCGAAGCTTATGAAAAAGGGTATCTTGCTACAGCGGTAGATGGCAGTGATTATGTTGTGGACTTTGGTGAGTTTAATTGTGGCGTTGTTGATTTCACAAACGAAGCAGCTTGTGAATGGTATGAAGACGTTATCCTAAAGAACATGATTGATTTTGGAATGGACGGTTGGATGGCTGATTTTGGTGAATACTTGCCAACTGACTTAAAGCTTCATAGTGGAGAACCAGCAACCAAAATGCACAATGCATGGCCAGTGATGTGGGCGAAGGTAAATCATAACGCGGTTCAAAAAGCAGGACGCTGGGGCGACATTGTTTACTTTATGCGTGCGGGGTACTCAGGTAGTCAAGGCTACTGCCCGCTATTATGGGCTGGTGATCAAAGTGTCGATTGGAGTCTTGACGATGGCCTTGCATCTGTTATTCCAGCCGCGCTATCTGCTGGAATGAGTGGGAATGGCGTTCATCATAGTGATATCGGGGGATATACAAGTCTTCATGGAAACAAGCGGAACAAGGAATTGTTGCTTCGCTGGGTTGATATGGCGGCATTCACACCCGTCATGCGAACGCACGAAGGCAACCGACCTGATGATTGCTTCCAGTTTGATCAAGACGAAGAGACGCTCGAGCATTTTGTGAAAATGACGAATGTGTATACAGCACTGAAGCCTTACCTAAAAGCGTTAAGCAAAGAGAATGCTGAAAAAGGGATTCCAATTCAGCGTCCTATGTTTATGGAATATGAGCATGATCTAACCTCTTATAATATTCAATATCAATATATGCTTGGGTCAGATTTGGTTGTCGCACCGGTTTATGAAGAAGGAAAAGAAGCGTGGTCGGTTTACTTGCCTGAAGATGAGTGGGTTCATTTATGGAGTGGTCAGGAAACGCGCGGTGGCCAGATCGAAGTGAACGCGCCAATTGGTGAAACGCCAGTTTTCTATCGCAAGCGTTCGACTTACGCACATATTTTCCAAAAAGCAGCGCTAAAATAAGAAAGTGAATTTAAAGGTTACTACCTATTTTAAAACATAATAATGTATGATATAGTGTTTGTAACAAACAGAGGAGAAAGGTTGTGGCCAATCGTGCCGAAAACGAGCATTCTATACGTACCAATTGGGAGAAAAACGTTTGATCTAGAAGCAGGAGAGCTACAGCGAAAGAAAAGTTCAGAGTTTCTGCATAGCGTGACCGAGAACGTTATTGAACCAGAGGAGATCATTACGTCTCCTGGAGATCTTGAGGCTTTTCTTGAAAACGTTAACAGCGAAGATATCATTGCAAGCATCTATCAGAGCGTTACGTTTGCGGATGGGGAATTTATTGAAGCGTTAATTAAAAAAGTGGAAGCGCCAGTGATCGTTTGGTCAGTACGTGAGCCAAGTGTTGGAGGAAGACTTCGCTTAAATTCCTTAACAGGCGGAAACAGCACAAGTCATGTGCTACGGTGTGCGAACCACCCATTTAGCTTTGTATTTGGAAATGGGGATGAGGCGCAGGTACAAAAGAGAATTAAAGTTCAACTTAAAGTGCAAAAGGTGATTGAAGATCTGAAAGGTCTTACGATAGGTGTGATTGGGGAACACCCACCAGGCTTTTTCTTCTCGGGAACGGATGAAGAAGAGCTTCAAAAACAGCTTGGCGTGACGGTGAAAAACTTTGATTTAAACAAAGCGTTTGAGGAATGCGTCAAGCTACCACGTGAAAAATGGGAAGGCGCGATTGAACGTGCGGAGCAACAGGTGATTGGGCTGAATCGGAATGAAGAAACGGTACAGCGATTTGCTCAGTTCACAACGTATGTACAGGAACAAATTGATGCAGAAGACGTATCAGCGCTTGCGATTCGCTGCTGGCCGGACTTTTTCAATGAGCTTGGCGCTGCGGCATGCTCAACTCTTTCTCAATTTACAGAAGATGGCGTTGTGTCATCATGTGAATCAGATATTCACGGTTCGGTATCAATGTTTATTCTGCAACAGCTAACAGGAAGTGCACCTTATCTTGGAGATATGGTTCATGTGAATGAAGCAAGTAATTCGGTTGTGTTCTGGCATTGCGGAGCTGGTGCATATTCGCTGGCCCATCCTGATCAAGGCGCACGTCCAGGCGTTCATCCAAACCGAAAGCTCGGCTTTACGATGGAATTTGGGTTAAAACCAGGTCGCGTGACGATGTTCCGCGTTGGCTATACACCAGAAGGATATCGCTTGCTTGTGATGCGAGGAAACGCACTCGATACGCCTCAGCGCTTCAATGGAACTTCTGTTGAAGTGGAACTAGAAACCGAAATCAATGACACGTTATATGGGTTAATGGAAGAAGGATTCGAACCACACTATGCCATTGTTTATGATGATGTAGCCGATGAGCTCGTTGAACTTGGAAAGCAGCTTGGTCTGAAGACGACGATCTATACGAAGAACTGAAGGGAGACAGTTGCATGAAAAAGGTCGCCATTGGTCAGGCCGGGGGACCTACGGCCGTAATAAATGCTACCCTCGCAGGGTTTGTGAAAGAGATCGAACGCGATCATTCTCTGCTTTTTATACAAAATGGTTATGAAGGATTAGCGCATGGCATGTATTTAGACGGTGATGATGAGATGCTACGTCGCATTCATCTTCATCAAGACATACCTGGTGCGTGCCTTGGATCAGGGCGGTTTCCACTGAAAGATGAGCATATTGAAAAAGGTTTGCGACTGCTAAAGGCGCAGGGAGTTGATGTACTTGTTTTTATCGGCGGGAACGGCACGATGGAGGCGCTGGCGAAAATAGAAGCGGAAGCGAGAAGGCAAAACATTTCTCTTCAAGTTCTTGGCCTTCCGAAAACGGTGGATAATGACCTTGGTGGAACAGACCATGCCCCTGGTTTTGGAAGCTCCGCACGATATGTTGCTCAGGCGACGCGAGATATGAGCCGCGACCTCGCTTCCATGCAGAATTTTGAAAAGGTCCGTGTACTTGAGACAATGGGAAGAAATGCAGGATGGCTGGCCGCCGCATCTGGTCTTCTTCAGGAGTATGAAGAAGAAGGGCCGCATTTTATCGGCATTCCAGAGCGGCCAATTCAAGCAGAATTACTTCTTGAAAATGTTAACACCGCATTAAATCGGTTTGGCTATGCCACGGTCGTTGTGAGTGAAGGTGTTTGTTTTGGAAAGACGGGTCAGGTAGCGAGAGGAAATGTCGCTGGCAGAACAGTCCTTGGCGGGATTTCAAATGAGGTAGCCGGCTTTTTAAAAAGTGAGTTAAACGTCATGACAAGAGCTGAACTTTTAGGCATGAATCAGCGAAGTTTTTCTGAAGTCGTTTCGGATGTTGATCGAGAAGAAGCTTATCGTGTGGGGAGCGTTGGAGGCGAATGGATTCGTGAAGGGCTTTCAAATGTGATGGTCTCCATCCAACGAAGTGCTCACCATCGCTATTCAGTAAGGATGACTCCAATTGAACTTCGAAAAGTGGTGGCTGCTGGAGAACGGGTGATGCCTGAGGTGTTCATTGAAGATCGGAAAGCGTATTATGAATGGCTAAAACCGCTCATCGGTGAAGACATTAGGTCGTACCCACCGCCATTACAAAGGACTGAAATGTATGTCGATTAATCAGAACGGAGAGGCGCTTTATCTTCAAATAAAAGATGTTCTGATCGATCGCATTCAAGGTGGAACCTGGAAACCAAATACGATCATTCCAACAGAGCAAGCGCTCATCAAGGAATTTGGTGTTAGCCGGACGACGATTCGGCAGGCAATTGCGATTCTCGTTCAAAATGGTTTGCTTGAAAAGAAACAGGGCCATGGCACGATCGTAAAGCCACATCAATTGGTTGGTAACCTTGGGCAGTTAAAAGGTTTTGCGGAAGAAGTAATGGAAAAAGGGCAGGTTCCTTCGTCCAAACTGATACGAGCTGAATTTAAGGATAACCTTTTTCATGAGAGTGAAATGCTTCAAGTGGCTGAAGGAGCGCCGATTCTTCTCGTTGAACGCATACGGTTTGCAGATGAGACGCCTGTTGCCCTTGAACGAACGTGCTGGTCAGAGATGATTGGAAAGATACTTATGCAGCATGATTTAAATGAAGCGAAATACTATGAAATTCTAGAAAACTATCAGGTTTATTTAAACAAAGCAAAAGAGCGAATTGCCGCGATTAACGCCACGATTGACGAAGCAGATTCATTGGCGATTCGGCCGGGTGAAGCGCTACTTGAAATGACGCGTCTCAGCTATGGATTGAATGACCATCCAATCGAGTATACAAAAACGAAATATCGAAGTGATCAGTACCATTACAATATTGAATTGAAGCGATAGAAGGGAGAAATGATGATGCCATTTATTAACGGAAAAACAATGCTGGATCATGCTTTTCAAAATGGATATGGGGTAGGGGCATTTAGCGCACATAATGCGGAAACCGTTCTAGCGATTTTTGAAGCAGCAGCGGAGGAAAAGGCACCTATTATGATACAGGTGGGGCAGAAAGTGATTCAAACCCTTGGCATGGAAGCATTAAAAGGGTTGATCGATACGTATGAAAAAGAATTTGATGTTCCCGTTGCGATTCATCTCGATCACAGCCGTCAGTTCGAGCAAACGATGCAAGCTGTACAAATGGGCTTCCAATCCGTCATGTTTGATGGGTCCGGTTTATCTTTTGAAGAAAACACGGCGACGACGAAAAAAGTAGTTGATATAGCAAGAGCACTTGGAATTGGATCTGAAGGAGAAATCGGTAAAATCGGTGGCACGGAAGATGACATTACGGTTGATGAGAAGGATGCGCTTATTACGACAACAGAAGAAGCTGTCGCTTTCGTAGAAGCGACCGATGTTGATTACCTAGCCGTATCGATTGGAACGGCACATGGTATATATAAAGAAACGCCTAACCTTCGTTTTGAACGACTAAAAGAAATTGTAGAAGCCGTTCAGCGTCCTGTCGTTCTTCACGGCGGATCAGATGTGCCCGATGAACAAGTGCAACGGGCGATTTCACTAGGGATTGCAAAAATTAATGTAGATACGGAGCTTCGTCAAGCGTTTACGAGAGGCGTTCAAGAAGCATTTTCAGAAAATCCAGATGATATTGTGCTCGCAAGTTCGCTTGGTCTCGGTCGCTTACGCATGAAAGAAAAAGTCCAAGAAAAGATTCGCGTATTTGGTAGCGGGGGAAAAGCAGAAGAACTTTTATTAGACAAAAAGGTCGTAACGTTATAAAAAAGGAGGATGATGTTAACGTGGCTACACAAACTTCAGTAAGAACATATGGTTTATTCATTAATGGGGAATGGCGAGAAAAAACAGCAACGGATGACGTGCTAAACAAATACACACAAGAAGTAGCGGCGAAAACGGCTACAGCCGATGAACAGGACGTAAAAGATGCGGTTCAAGCGGCTAAAACGGCTTTGAAAACCCCTTTTTCGCCTTACGATCGTTATACTGTTTTGATTAAAGCTGCTGCAACACTTCGAGCACGTCAGGATGAGCTTGGAGAAGTGCTTGCGAAGGAAGTTGGAAAGCCTTTAGCTGAGTGTAAAGGTGAAGTAGGGAGAGCTGCTTTAACATTGGAAGTTTCGGCAGAAGAAGCAAAGCGAATTCACGGCGAAGGCATTCCGGTGGAAGCTGCGCCTGGATCTGAACAGCGTCAGGCATATACAAGACGCTTCCCAATCGGCGTTGTCGCAGCAATCACGCCATTTAACGTACCGTTGAATCTTGTGTGCCACAAAATTGGCCCTGCGCTTGCAGCAGGAAATAGCGTTGTGTTAAAACCAGCTGAAGTGACGCCTGTTTGTGCGATTCTTTTAACTGAAATATTTGAAGAAGCGGGACTTCCAGCAGGACGTCTGAACCTGATTACGGGAGAGGGAGCAACGGTAGGCGAATGGCTTCTTTCGAATCAAGATGTGAATATGTTTACGTTTACGGGAAGCCCGCGTGTTGGCCAGCTTATTCGCGAAAAAGCTGGATTACGCAAAGTGGCATTAGAGCTAGGAAACAATTCAGCAACAATTGTGCATCATGACGCAGATGTTGAAACAGCCGCAACGCAGTCTGCGCAAAAAAGCTTTAATAACGCTGGTCAGGTTTGTATTTCAGTCCAGCGCGTCTATGTTCATGATGATATTTACGAGCGCTTCCTTGCAAAAATGAAGGAAGTAACAGAAGGACTTGTTTTAGGTGATCCAATGGATGCAGCGACTGATATCGGCCCGATGATTGCTGAACGTGAAGCGATTCGCGTTGAGAGCTGGGTACAAGAAGCGGTTGATCAGGGAGCTGTGATTGAAACAGGTGGTAAACGAGATGGCGTTTTCTATCAACCTACGATTTTGACGAATGTAAACGATGATATGAAGGTTTGTCGTCAAGAAGTTTTTGGTCCGGTCGTAGCGGTTAGCACGTACCGTTCAACAGATGATGTGATTGCGAGAGTGAATGATTCAGAGTATGGTCTTCAAGCTGGACTCTTTACGAATGACCTCGCTTTTACGTTAAAAGCGATCAATGAGGTTCATGTAGGTGGACTGATTATTAATGATACGTCAGGCTATCGCGTTGATCATATGCCATACGGTGGCGTGAAGAAAAGTGGAACGGGCAAAGAAGGTCCACGCTATGCGATTGAAGAAATGACAGAAGAAAAAATTATCGTTTTTAACGGATGAGAGTAGAAAGGGGGCCGATGAATCGAATCGGGTCCCTTTTCATCCTGTAATAGGACGCTATCGCTTTTAGAAGCTGAAGGAGAATGAAGATGTCGATCATAACCATACTGCTACCGATCTTTTTCGTATTTGGCGTCGGGTATCTTGCGCAGCGCTTTTTAAAATTAGAGACGAAAGTACTTTCGAATCTTGCTTTATATGTGCTCGTGCCGCTTCTCGTTTTTCGAACGTTCTATGAACAAGAAATTGATTCGTCCTACGGGTATTTATCGATCTACATGCTTGGTCTGTGCTTTGCACTTATTGCAATTGTGAGCATTTTATCGAAAATATACGGCTATACCGAATCAGAACGGTGTGGTTTGGTATTATCAAGCGCATTTATGAATAATGGAAATTATGGCACTCCGCTTGTCCTGTTTCTATTTGGAACGATTGGAATGGAAACAGCGATTGTGTTAATGGTGCTACAGCAGTTGTTAATGAGTACGCTTGGCGTCTACTATGCGGCAAAAGGAAGTCCAGATCACGACGGGATTAAAGCAGCCCTTAGAGCAGTTAGAAAAATGCCAATGGTTTACGGTGCCATTGTTGGTCTTATGTTTCAATGGTTACACATTCCACTTGGAACGATCCGTGATGGCGTGGATTTGATAGCGGACGCAGCCATTCCCGTTATTATGGTGACGCTTGGCATGCAGCTTGCCAATATACGGTTGCGAGCGATTGATTGGCAAAAGCTTTCAACAGCACTATCGCTTAAATTAATGGTTGCGCCGCTTATTGCTGCTGGAATCGTTGTATTTATGCCTGTTGATCCATTAACAAAGCAAATTATGATCATTATGGCGGCAACTCCGACTGCCGCCAATACGACCATGTACGCCATTCAATTTCATACGGAACCTCAAAACGTATCAAGCGCCACGCTCGTGTCCACCGTGTCGAGCTTAGTGACGGTGCCTGTGGTGATTTATTTAGCGACGACGTTTGTTTAAAGAGAGGTTTTTTAAAAGGGGGTCAGGCTCGAGCCTGACCCCCTTCACAAACAAAAAGGCGAAAGTGTCCACTCGGAGCGGACACTTTCGCCTTTTCTATCATCCTATAAAGGAAGCAATTAATAATGCAAGAAAGACAAGCGAGATTAACGCAAGAAAGATCACACCCATTTTGCGAATCGCTGGGGGGAAGCGATCGGTTAGTGGAACCCTTATGAGAAAGATCATGATGGCAAGTGAAAGAATCAGTAATAGAAAGTAACCCAAGTATGACACCACCTGTTTCCGTTTTAACTGGTGTTCCCTAACAATAGAGGTATCAATCATAAAAGCCCGCTTAGGTAGCGGGCTTTTATGATTGATTTAAGGGTGTTGAATATTCGCAAGTGACGCTTCGACAACTTCTCCGTTAAAAGCAGATTGATAGATGGCACGAATATCTGCTTCGTAAAGAGGTAGAGGACTCCTAGCCAGCAATCTTTTCTGCTTCAAACCATCTTCAGTGAGGGATTCAAGCGCAGAACTTGGAATATCGAATCCGCCAAGTGTACTCGGAATGCCGACATCTTGAACAAGTCTTTCTAACTGGCGAACGCATTCATAGGAAGCTTCATCTTCTGAAAGAAATTGAGAATTTCCACCGAGCGCGTTCAAAATATCTCCCATTCGCTTTGTACAGCTTTTTCGAATATACCCCATCACATATGGAAGCAACACCGCATTGGAATCCCCATGAGCGATATGAAACTGGCCACCAAGAGGATAGGCGAGCGCATGAACCCCTGCCACTCCTGCATTAAAAAAGGCAAGACCTGCGATATAGCTGCCGTTACTCATATCGATGCGTGCTTCCCGATCTTCTCCATTCGTAACAACACGTCGAATGGAGCGGCTAATTAGCCGAATTGCTTGTAAGGCAAGTCCATCCGTCGTCGGACTTGCGTTGACAGAGACGTAAGCTTCAATCGCATGGGTCAGCGCATCAACACCTGTTGCGGCAGTAACCTTTGCAGGAACGGAAATAGTTAGTTCTGGGTCAACAATTGCGGCATCTGCGAGAAGATAATCGTGTGTAACCACATCTTTTGAGCTTTCAAGAGATAGCACGGCGATATTGGTTACTTCAGAACCAGTCCCTGAGGTTGTAGGAATTAGAATTTTAGGCAGTCCTTTTTTTGTAATCTCTCGGCTTCCTGATAAATTGAGATAATCAGCAGCAGAGCCTTCATGCGCGGAAAGAACTGCCGTTAACTTGGCGAGATCTAACGCACTTCCGCCACCTAGTCCGATTACGAGATCATACTCATTTTCTTTCGTATAATTCACGAGCTTTTCACCAATAGCGAGCGGTGGCTCTGGAACAATGTCGGTGTAAATGTCGACAGTATATCCGGCCTCTTCCATCGGTAAACGAACTCGGTCAACGAGACCCAGTTCGTTTAAAACAGGATCAGTAACAACAAGGATACGCTGGGGCGAGTGCTTCTCAACTTCAGGTAAGAGCTGTTCTAGTGATCCCCAACCTGTGTAGCTGAGTGGCGTGAAAACAAGTTTTGAAAAAGACATATGGTGTTGCCTCCTTTTGTGATAAGCCCTATACGACAGAGGTTCGTGATTTTATAAAGAAATCCCTTCATTTAGAACGTGAAGAACTTCTCATAAAACATTACTTTATGTAATTATGGTAAAATTTTACTAAAATTTCTAGGTTAAATCTCATGAAATAAGGTTATAGAAAGGTAATGTAGAAGAATTGTATCTTCACTAGGACTGGTTTAAAGCGAAAGGGGAGAGTGGAGTGAAGCCTTTATTGTTAACTGGATTTGAACCTTTTCTTGAGCATCGTCATAATCCAACCGAGCAGATCGTCATGGAACTGGATGAAGAAACGATTGGTGGGTTTGAAATTATTTCGCGGGTGTTGCCTGTTGATTATGAACGAGCGGCAGAAATGCTCATTGGATATGTTGAACAGTGTGAGCCGTTTGCGGTCATTATGCTTGGACTCGCTGCCGATCGAACAAAAATAACGCCAGAGCGCATTGCGATTAACGTGAATGACAGTGCAGAGGATAACGCGGGACATGCCCCTGAAGACCAACCGATTGTTGAAGGAGGACCAGCCGCTTATTTTTCCACGCTGCCCGTTAAGAAAATGACAGATGCGCTTTTACAAAACGGTATTCCAGCAGAAATCTCCAATACGGCTGGAACTTACCTCTGCAATAACGTCATGTATAGCGTGCTTTATGCTCTTGAACAAAGGAATCTCTCTATTCCTGCAGGCTTCGTTCACGTGCCGCCAACTTTTGAGATGACGCTTCATCATTCAGCACATACTGGTTTTCCATTTACGAGTATTCGAGATGCTATTAAGATTATGATTCATACTCTTTCCGATTTAGAAGGAAACGCACATGAGTATTCTAAAAGCTGAGCTGTTCATTCAGCTTTTTTTCATTTTGAAACCCGGTGCCAGCGCCACTCGTATAAAGAGTAAGGGGGAATGAACATGGCTACCTGTCAACAATGTCAGACAGAATGGACGTGGAAAGAAACCTTTCGCGCGGTGATTCATTTTAAAAAATACAACGTTTGTCCATATTGCGGTAGTAAGCAGTACCCTACGCGACGGACGAGGAATAATCTGGCCGTGATTCCGAGTATTGTCGCCTTTCTCTGGCTACCGATGCTTGCCTTTGGTTTCCCACTTTCCATTATTTTTCCGTTTGAACTCGCGACGGCTCTCGCTTCAATCTGCATTTTACCATTTTTTTATCGTGTGACCGATCGTAACGAGCCGATGTGGTAATCGACTCGTTATGCCTACATATTTGTTGCAAAGGGAAGCAGGCTGCTTTCATTTCTCAATCAATTAAGATAAACATGAAAGGTATAAGGTAACAGTTAATGTCTTTTCAACAGTAAAAATAAGCGAACGCCCTAGCATTCGCTTATTTAAATCGTAATTTGAATCTGATTTTCATTAAAAGCAGGATTTTCTTTAATGACTTTGATAAATTCAAGGACGAGTTCGGGATCAAACTGGGTACCCGCACATTTCTCTAGCTCATCGATCGCTTCGCTGATCGATTTTGTTTTTTGGTAGGGGCGTTCCGTTGTCATGGCATCAAACGAATCAATAATCGTTAACATGCGTACAAGTTTTGGAAGTTCTTCACCGCTGAGCCCATAAGGATAACCTTTTCCATCAAAACGTTCATGGTGGAGTTCGACGAGAGGGAGTAGGTCGTGGAGTTCCCGATTTGTCGATACAATTTCTCTGCCCCATGTAACGTGCTTTTGAACCATTTCCCATTCTTCTTTCGTCAGCTTGCCTTTTTTGTTGATAACATCTCGCGGAATTTCAAGTTTCCCGATATCGTGAATTAAGGCGCCCATTACAAGGGTTTTCTGATCATTTGCATTCAAATTTAAATGGTTGCTGAACTCAATTGCATACTCATAAACTCGTTTACTATGTTTGTACGTATAGACATCTTTGGATAGAAAAATTTTTAATTGTTGCTCTAGAAGTTCCATTTCTTTATGGTTGTAAAACGTTTTGGAAAGAACGTGATTCGCATCATAAATACAAACGTTGTTCTTTCCTTTTGTTTTGGAAAAATACATCGCTTGGTCAGCTTTCTCAAGTACTTCTGACGAATCATACATGTCCCGATTGTATTGAATAACGCCCGCTGAGAAAGATAAACAGCCGTGTGGAAGCACTTCAACACCTTCAAAATAATGGTCGTTTACTTCTTTCCGAAGATGGTTGATGACGTGATACGCTTCCCGCTCTGTTTTTCCCGGCATTAATAGTGCAAATTCTTCTCCACCATATCGAGCGGCTGTAAACACATCTTTCGCATTCCTTTTTAGTTCGGCACCGAAGTGTTTTAAAAGCCTGTCGCCCTGTAAATGACCGTGCTGATCATTGTATTTTTTGAAGTCATCAAGATCGATTAAACCGATTGATAAAGGTTGTCCTGTGGCTTTTGCGGTTTTTATTTCATCCTCTAAAAGCGATTTGAAATAACCGTGATTGTATAGCTCCGTGAGATGATCAATGTCCGCTTTCTGTGAAACTTCTTGATAAAGTTCAAAATACTGTTTAAAAGAAACGGATAGCACTACAGCTACAGATAAAAACAATAGCATGCCAAGAATGATTTGTTGTTGCATTAATAAAACGAGAATTAAGGAAAGACCAAGCGTAATGAAATAACTTGATATCGTTTCTTTCAACATACCTTGCACAATTTGATATAAGTTTTCAGATGCGGATAAAAGGAAGAAAACCCCTATTAAAAGCACATTTAAACTAAAGTAGACGACTAGAGAAAACATATAAGAGGCAACGTTGAAGAACGTTAGCGCGCCGATTGATCCACCGGAGAGAATAAAAACTTCATATGCACCGATGATCATGGAGCTATAAATTGCAAAGTTAAATAAATGTTTCCACAAGACAACTTTTTTGTTATACAGAGCATAGATGATCGAGGTTACAAGCAAAAGAGTTAGCGTCATATGGAGATCAAATACAAATAGGACTGCCAGATAAATCGCTGAATCCATTGATAGCGAGTTCCCGCTTGGTGGCAATAGGATTGTATAGTGATTCAATAACAGGATTGCCGCTACGAACGTGAAGGCCAGACTCCAGTTAATTTGATGAAATGTCAGTAAGTACTGAGTAAGGAAAATAGAACTTCCTGCGATTGTTGTGAGTGCAAGATATACACTTACCACATTAGTGAATTTCTGAAAGATGCCCTTCATGTCTCGATCACTCTCATTTAAATTTAGTTTTTTTAGGAGAAGCAGCGCCTCTCCTTTGTGATTAAACCAATTTAAATCCAGAAGTTAGTGCGATAACAGCAGTAGTAATAATTGCAATATTCGTAAGGATGCCTGTTAGTTTAATTCCCTCTTTCCGTTCCATTAATGTCCACCTCCTTTCAAGTACCTTTGTGAGGCGCTGGCGTTTGTATGAGGGTTTCTGGATGTTTGGTCTTAACCATAACGCGCTGGATGAAAATAAAAATACCAATATTCATGATTATGTCACCAATACTAATCACCTGATCTTTTGGATAAGGGTCCGTAATTGGAATTACGTCACCGAGAAACCAGAGGGCAGTGCGATCGGTCAACACAGCATGTTTTCCATAAAGTCCATTTTTGATGGCTTCTGCGTATGCAGGATCAAGAATATTCGCTGCTTCGAGAGATACAGGCATTCTGCCTCCATTTAGAGCCATTACGATAAAATTTAAGAGAACACCGATGAAAAGAATCATGATCCCAATGTTCATTTTTCGATTTAACCAAAGAAATGTTAATCCGACGATGTAAATCAGCATAAATAGCGGTGCGCTTAGTTTTCCTATCCATGCGTAAGTAGATTGAAAGGAAAAGATAAGCACCTCAATGACAAGCAGCAGTGGAAAGATCCATCCAGCTCGAAATGAGAGATAAGCAAAGCCTTTTAAACTTCCTTTTCTTAAGTATCCGACAAGAATTGCTAGTAAAATGCCGTCAAAAACCATTGAAGTCACCCGATTTGTGTCATTTTATAATTAGTTTAGCAGAGGGTTAGACGATTAGGAAGAATTTTCTTAAAAATGACAATAATCGATTTGAATTTTGCTGAAAACCTGGAGATTCCATCACATTTTTTGTTCAGCTCCTTCTAACAGAAGGATTCGTGGTAGGATATAGGAAAGAATGATAGGGAGGTAGAGAAATGGAAAACGTGTATATCGGAGTAGACCTTGGGGGGACAAATCTTCGCGTGGGTATTGTCGATGAAAATGGACGAATTCTGCAAGTGAAACAAATACCGACAGAAGCCGAACAGGGTTACGAATCGATTATTGAGCGAATGACTAATTTAATAAAAGAAGTGAAAAAAGCGTATTCAGCGGTTTCCATTGGGATTGGTTCACCAGGACCTTTAAATCCATTTGATGGCCTCGTGGTGTCCCCACCTAATCTCCCTGGATGGAAGGATGTGCCGATTACCGCAATGATTGAAGAAGCAATCGGCATCCCGACGTACCTGGTCAATGACGCTGATGCCGCTGCGCTAGGTGAAGCATTATATGGCGGGGGAAAGGGTCGAGAAAGCACTTTTTACATAACAGTTAGCACAGGCGTTGGTGGCGGTTACGTGCAAAATAATCGTCTGATGCAAGGCGAACATGGCTATAGTGCGGAGATTGGTAATATGATTATCCAGCCTGGTGGTCAGAAGCATGCGAATATGAATGCTGGATCTCTTGAAGCGCTTGCTTCAGGTACATCGATTGCGAGAGAAGGAAAGGCGCGACTTGGCAAAACTTTAGGAGCAGAAGATGTGTTTCACCTTGCTAAAGAAGAAAATGAGGAAGCGCTCGCGATTATTGATGAAGCAGTGGATGCACTTGCGGTTGGGATTGCTAATCTTGTTCATACTGTCGATCCGTCTATCTTTATTCTCGGCGGCGGCGTGATGCAGGCAAAAGACATGATTTTGCCGATGTTACGAAAAAAAGTCGATGCCTATGTGTATGAAGGACTTCGTGGGAAAATTGCGATCGAACCCGTTCAGCTCCATGATAAAGCTGGCATTATTGGGGCGGCGATGCATGGACGGCAAAAATTTGATGATGAGAAACTGAAAAAAGAGTAGGAGGAAGATACATGTATCAAAACGAACCACTTTTTCTAACACCCGAATTTAAGGATCGTCTTTGGGGTGGAACGAAGCTACGAGATGTTTTTGGGTATACGATTCCAACTGAAACGACTGGTGAATGCTGGGGGATTTCAGCTCACCAAAATGGCGCAAGTGAGGTGCGTAATGGTCCGCTTGCTGGAAAGAAATTAAATGAAGTTTGGGATAGTCATCGTGAACTATTTGGCCATGAAGAGGGCGATCACTTTCCACTTTTAGTTAAAATTCTTGATGCTGATCAGGATCTTTCGGTTCAAGTTCACCCTGATGATTCGTATGCGAGAGAAGTAGAGGGAGAGGCTTACGGAAAAACAGAATGCTGGTATATTATTGATTGTGACCCTGGCTCCGAATTAATCTTTGGCCATCACGCTCAGTCAAAAGAATCTTTCAAAGAGATGATTGCGGCTGGGGATTGGGATAACTTGCTACGCCGCGTTCCAATTGAACCAGGTGAATTTTATTTTGTACCAAGTGGAACGATTCATGCCATCGGTTCAGGGACGATGATTCTTGAAACGCAGCAAAGTTCAGATACAACGTACCGCGTCTATGATTATGATCGAACCGACGCTAATGGAAATACACGAGAGCTTCATATTGAACGTTCGATTGATGTATCGACGATCCCACATGAAGATCCACCGTTTTCACCTGTTGTAACAGAAAAAGATGGATTGAAGCAGGTAGAGCTTGTATCTTCGGAATATTTCACCGTATATAAGTGGGAGCTTGATGGAGAGTATTCTCTTCAAGGAGACCACGCTTATTTGCTTGTAAGTGTGCTAAGTGGAGAAGGCGTGATTGCATCTAGCGAATCTTCTCATGCTGTAAAGCAGGGCGATCATCTGATCATCCCGGCAACCATGAAAGCATGCAAATTAGAAGGTGATCTTGAAATGATCGTTTCAAAAAGCGAAAAAGCATAGGTTGTAGCCAGCTCAAAAATGTGAGCTGGCTTTTGTTTTTTTAACCTTTTTGTGAAAAAGCTCATTTTTGTTCGAGCCCCTAAATATCCTGTATAATGTAAAAATAAGAGAAAAGGAAGGACAATGAGGGAGGATGCCATGCGAAAAGTAGTAACCTTTATTAAACCTTACAAAGTGGCGGCGATTGTAGCGGCCCTTTTAATGCTTGTTGAATTGGCCGTTGAGCTCTGGTTGCCACTGTTCATGGCAGATATTATTGATAACGGAATTGCAAAGGAAAACCTCAGTGTGATTACTGAATTAGGGATTTGGATGATCGTTCTAACGGTTATTTCTTTCGTTGCTTCGATTATTAACACCTATCTTGCTTCTTACGTCAGTCAGCATTTCGGATTTGATTTACGAAAAGCGCTTTTTGAAAAAGTACAGTCGTTTGCTTTTGCAGACTTTAATCGTTTTCCAACTTCATCCCTGTTAACGAGGCTAACGAACGATGTAAATCAGGTGCAACTTGTCGTTTTTATGGGCCTTCGAATCATGGTACGTGCCCCATTGCTTGTTGTTGGTGGTGTCGTTATGGCTTTTGTTGTGGATGTTCAGCTGGCTCTTCTATTAACCGCTGCGATTCCACTCGTCATTGTCTTTCTTTATTTTGTCATGAAAAAAGGCGTTCCACTTTTTAGCTCTGTTCAAGAGAAGTTAGACCGAGTCAACGGGGTGATGAGGGAGAACTTAGTTGGCGTTAGACTCATTAAAGCCTACCTTAGAAGTAAACACGAACAAAAAAGGTTTAAAAAGGTAAATGAAAACCTTATGAGTCAAACCGTTACGTCTCTTCGTTTAATTGAACTTGCTACGCCAGTTCTTCTAATTTTGATGAACGTAGCGATTGTTGCTGTGCTCTGGTTTGGCGGCGTGAAAGTTGTTGCTGGTACAGCGCAGGTTGGTGAAATTTCAGCCATCATTACATATGGTACGCGGATTACGGTGGCGCTTACGATGTTTTCATTTATTCTTATGCTTCTTTCACGAGCAAGAGCTTCTGCTCATCGGATGCAGGAAGTGTTGCAGACAGAGACGTATGTTGAAAAAGAATCAGGAGTTAAGCCAGCCGCATTAGAAAAGCTTGAATTTCAGCATGTGAGCTTCCGCTATCCTAATTCAGAAGAAGATGTTCTCAGAGATCTTAGTTTCACAGCAGAAAAAGGTCAGCTGATTGGGGTCATGGGGGCCACGGGATCTGGAAAATCTTCGATGATTCAGCTTATTCCAAGGTTGTATGAACCGACAGAAGGAAACGTTATGTTCAATGGTGTTAACGAAACGGCCATTCACCTGGATGAACTCAGAAGTCGAATCGGCGTTGTCCCGCAGGAAGTGGTTCTTTTTAGTGGAACCATTGGTGATAATATTCGCTGGGGAAAAGAGGATGCAAGCAGAGAAGAAGTGGAAACAGCGGCTAAAGCGGCTCAAATTCATTCTTTTATTCTGACGCTTCCAAATCAGTACGATACGGTTCTAGGACAAAAAGGAATCAACCTTTCTGGAGGCCAGAAGCAACGGTTATCCATCGCTAGAGCTCTGATCCGAAATCCGGAAATATTGATTCTTGATGACAGTACTAGTGCCCTTGATCTTAATACTGAGGCACAGTTGCAACAAGCATTAAAGCATCAGGAAAGTATGATTTTATTAATTGCTCAGAAAATCAGTTCGATTAAAGAAGCAGATAAGATTATCCTTCTCGAGGATGGAGCGATTATCGGAGAAGGAACTCATGATCAACTTCTTGAAAAAAATGCGGTTTATCGCGAGATCTACGTTTCTCAGTACGGAGAGGAGGCGGCCCATGAGCTCAAACAAAAAACCCTCTAAACGAAAACGACCGGATGATTTGAAGGGAACGGTTGCGCGAATTTGGCGCTATTTATCCATCCAAAAAGGCTGGCTTTTTCTTGTTATTGTGATGGTTGTGTTTAGTTCAGGATTTAGTTTGCTTGGTCCTTATTTAACAAGCGTAGCCATAGATAACTATCTTGTGCCAGGAGAGTTAAAAGGTCTGCCGTTTATTCTTGGTCTGCTTGTCGCCGTCTATGTGTTGCAATCAGCAGCAACCTTTTTCCAGAACTTCTGGATGATCGGTATTGCTCAGAAAACGGTTTATCGCATGAGAAAAGATTTGTTTCATCATCTTCACCGCCTGCCCATTCCTTTTTTTGATAAGAAAACGCACGGTGAACTTATGAGCCGACTAACAAACGATATTGAAAATGTTAGTCGTACGTTAAATAGTTCGGTCATCCAGATCTTCTCAAGTGTCCTTACTCTGATTGGTACAGTAGGGCTGATGTTATGGTTAAGTCCGCTTTTAACGTTGATTACGTTCACGATCATTCCCCTTATGTTTCTTGGAATGAAGTGGATTACGAATCGAACCGGGCATTATTTTAAAGAACAGCAGCGAAACCTTGGCGAAATGAATAGCGTCATTGAGGAGACGCTATCAGGACAGCAAATTATTAAATCTTTTTCTCAAGAAAAGCGTGTCTTAACGCAATTGGATGAAAAAAATGAAGCGCTACGAACGTCGGGGTTCTGGGCAATGACGTATTCAGGATTTATTCCGAAATTGATGAACGTATTGAATAATGTCAGTTTCTTACTTATCGCAGCAGCTGGAGGATTTCTGTCACTTAAAGGTTTGGTTTCAATCGGTGTCATTGTAGCGTTTATTCAGTATTCGCGTCTTTTCACAAGACCGCTGAATGATCTGGCAAACCAATTTAATACGATATTATCTGCTGTAGCTGGTGCGGAACGCGTCTTTCATATTTTGGATGAGAAAGAAGAGCGTCCAGATGAAGGAAATGCGGTGTCACTCCAACAGGTGAAAGGGAAAGTGGCGTTTCGGAACGTTTCTTTTGGTTATGAAAAAGACGGTGCGACGCTTACGAACATTTCGTTTGAAGCAAAACCAGGTGAATCGGTTGCGATTATTGGACCAACAGGAGCAGGGAAAACAACAATCGTGAACCTGCTCATGCGCTTCTACGAACTGAATGGGGGCACAATCGAAGTCGATGATCACGACGTTACGAAAGTTAAAAGAGAAAGCCTGAGACAAAACATGGGTTTTGTTCTTCAAGATACCTTTTTGTTTAATGGAACCGTTCGTGAAAACATTCGCTATGGACGTCTGGATGCAACGGATGAAGAAGTAGAAGAAGCGGCGCGAGTAGCAAATGCGCACACATTTATTTCGAAATTATCAGAAGGATATGATACGGTCCTGAATCAAGACGGGGGAGGGATTAGTTTCGGTCAAAGACAACTTCTTTCCATCGCAAGAGCGGTGCTTGCCGATCCTGCGATTTTGATCCTCGACGAAGCAACAAGCAGCATTGATACGCGAACGGAAATTCAAATCCAAAAAGCGCTCTGGTCGTTAATGGAAGGTAGAACGAGCTTTATTATCGCCCACCGTTTAAATACGATCCAACGAGCCGATCAAATTATCGCCCTCGATCAAGGGAAGATTATTGAAAAAGGCACGCATGAACAATTATTAGAGCAAAAAGGTTATTTGTGGGGTCAGGTCGGCACCTGACCCCCTCCAAAGACAAAACTAAGCGATTGTCCACCACAGGCGGACAATCGCTTTTTTGCGAAGAAACAACAGATTGCAGAAATCATATTGCAAGGGAGAAACGAGTATGAGTAAACTAAGAGCAAGAAGAAAATAAGGAAAATGTTGTTAATCACGGGGGGTGGGAAACATGAATGAGCAAGAAAGAGAAGAGGTGTTTCGCTCTGAACTAAAGCGGCTCAGGCTAAAAGATTACATAACTGATCAAACATACGAGATCGTGTCTAACGCTTATGAAAAAATGGTTCATCCTTCTATTGAAGTGGTTGAAGCAGTGGAAGAGAACGAGCAAGTACTTGCTCCACCAGAAAAGGTCCCAGCTAAGCCGGCGCCAGTAAAAGAGAAGAAAGTGAAATCCACGCAGGAGCTTAGGGATCGAAATTTAACGTGGATATTAATTATTGGCGTTGTGTTTTTGTTACTTGGGGCACTTGTTCTCGCCACTAGTACGTGGGATGTAATGACATCAATCATGAAGACCGCTCTTATTGGAGGAATTGCAGCTGTGTTTTTTGGAATCAGCTGGCTGAGTGGACATAAGCTCCGTATCGAAAAAACGGCTTTTTCATTTTTAGTTCTTGGAAGTCTTTTTCTCCCGATCGTTGTTTTTTCAGCAGGATACTTTCAGCTCTTTGGTGAATGGCTATCCGTCAGCGGCGCGGGAAATGAAGTACTTGGTTTGATTGGTGTATTTATTTGTTTACCGCTTTATTTTATCCAAGCTAAGCGTCAGCAATCGCGGTTATTTGTTTGGTTTTCATTTGTGACGTTGAGCATCGGCGCAGCTTTTTTTATTCAAGTGTTTCAGCCGACAGTGGATCTGTTTTATCTTGGAATTGTGATCTTTAATGGACTATTGCTGCTCTTTTATGCACGTGCAAAGAAGTATGAGCACCTCGTTCTTTTTACGAAAGAACTTCCGATTTATGCGCAGGGGAATCTCATTCTCTCAACCTTGCTTCTCCTGTTCTTTTACCAAAGTGAAGTTTTTTATAGTTTCAATGTCATTGTGACGGCATTTCTGTATCTTGCCATGATCTATATTGGCAAACAAAAAGAATATCATTTCGTGTTTACGTTTTTGCTCGTATATGGAATCTATCAGCTAATTGAGCATTCTGTCCTTGAGTCGGCAGACGTTATGCTATATGCGCTTGTAGGGTTTATTTTTATTGGACTACAGTCGGTGGACCGTTTGCAAAATCCATATATGAAAAAAGCGTTTCAGTTAACGAGTGGCGCCGTATCGCTCTGCGCCTTTATCTTTATTACGTATAAAGGATTAATCTTACGTTATGATGATCCGTCATGGCTTCTTGTACTCGGTTATGTGATCATTAGCACCAATTATGTCGCTCTTGCGAATTTAACGCGTTACCGGATCTTTGGATTTTTGGCGCCGTTATTTCTTGCTGCAGCTGGCCTTTACTCGATGAGCTTATTGTATACGGAACCCTCAACCGAAACGGTGATGGTCCACATGTTTGCAACAGGGGTCCTCTTATATGCAGGTGGTTTCTACTGGAATGATTGGAAAGTAACAAAGAGAATGAAAACGGGGGCACTCGCTATTTCGTTTGGACCCATCCTCTTGTCACTTTTACTTGGGCTCATTAGTGGTCGATGGTGGCTGGAAAGTAGCTTATTACTCGTACTCGGCTTTTTGCATTTATCAATTTATCAAAAAGGGAAGTGGAAATGGCTTCGCTTTACTGGCTCGCTACTGAATCCAGTTACGTGGGGACTCGCATTACTTGCGCTCTATCCCCCATTTGCGAGAAGCGATTTTTATGAAACTACTTTTGGTGCGCCGTTTCATACAGCAATCGTAGCGATCTTGATCCTCGGAGTTCACTATTTTTGGCGAAAAAAAGGTATGCAAGTATTGGAAGTGATGGCCTTTTGGACGGGTGTCAGCTTTTATGGACTATCGTTACTTCTCTTACTTGCAGCGACGGTAGATGAATTGTTTGTTCGTTCAGGACTGTTGCTCGGTAGCGTTGGGATGCTTTATCTTATTTTTAAGCGTACGAAAGAAGAAACGTTATGGCCGCTACTTAGTCTTTTTACCCTAGGAACCTATCTTTCGATTGCGGAAGCTTTCCCTATTCGAGGGATGTTCCAGTGGCTCCCAGGAGCAGTTCTCCTGATCTTGATTGCCGATACGCTTGGAAAAAAAGATAGCGTGATGCAGCGTGCTTACTTCTATCTGGGTCATCTTTATTTACCCGCCGCTCTCTTTTATACCGTTTCTGAGCATGGAAACGAGCCGGTTTTATACGTCGTCGCGCTTTTCGTCTATGTTTATTCAATGCTGACGAGGAAAATCGAATGGGAAATTCGCACCTTTTTATATGCTGCGTTTACGGTTCTTCCTTTTCTTTATATCGCGATCATTGATTCGTTAGAAATGCAAAACGAGGCGTATACGTATATAGGGTTTGTACCGAGTTTAATTATGTTTGGTTTATGGTTTGTTCTTGGTGAGATATGGAAAGAACGAATTAAATGGTATGCGGTGCCGTTTGCCGTACTTGGACTTTTCCCTTTTATCAAGGCGTACGAGGAAATTCAGTTGATACCTTTAGCCGCTGGTCTCTTTTATGCCGCTCTGCTTCTTTACGTGATGCATCAATCCGGTTGGCAGCTGTTCTCGATTGTTCCGCTTCTTTTTGTTCAATCGATGATCTTCCTTCTGCCAATCGAGACGATTGAGATTCAAACGATGGTATACGTTGGCGCAGCTGCCGTTATGCTAACGGCTGGACTCTTTATTCATCGAACGCTCTATTCTCTTCGGGCAAAGCGAATGAATGAAAAGCATATCGATTGGTACGCTGGTATTGCCTTTTTATTCGTGCTAAACCTATATCAAAACCTGACGCTTGCCTCTCTTTGGGCGGATGAGCTAAGAGCTCTCTTTATCGTTGCCTTTTTCTTTTTACAAATAAAAAGGGTTCCAGGTGGAGTTCCTGCACAAGTGGTGAAAACCGCTGCGGCTCTCTCGCTATTTGTCCCGTATTACACGCTTCTTCATCACCTTGAAATCAACGCATACATTGTGACGGAAGTGTATGTATTGCCGTGGCTTGCGCTAAGTATTTATTTATCAAAACGGACGTGGGTTCAAAGCAAACAAATTATGAGTGTTATCGAATGGGGCGTTCTTTTGGCCGTAGCGGCAATTCTTGTATTCGATGCGCTTAGTAGTAATACCATTTATGATGCGCTCATTGCTGGAGGGCTTTCCCTTGCTTCGGTTGTTGCAGGCTTTTACTATCGTATCAAATCTTACTTCTTGATCGGATGTAGCGTGCTTCTCTTAAATCTTCTCTTGCAAACAAGGCCTTACTGGGGCAACATGCCGTGGTGGGCTTACCTGTTAATCGCAGGTGCCACTTTGATTTCTGTAGCCAGTTTCTACGAGTGGCAGAAGCAAAATAAAAACGAAGAAGGAGATACGCTGTTACAAGTGAAGAAGCAACAGCTTATAGCAAAATGGAAACAATGGCGTTAATTGAAAAAAGCTGTCTCGCTGAACGGGGGGTTGATCACCGTTTGGGGGACAGTCTTTTTTAGCTTATCAAAAAAACAAGTTGATTCCCCGTGGAGCGTTCGATATATAATGACATAAGGGAAGTCCTCTGAGGGAGGACATGTGTCTGTTGAGGGGGTCAGGTTCGTTACCGGTGACGTCACCGGTAACGAACCTGACCCCAAAAAGGAGGTAAATCAATGGCGCGCTGGATATACGTGATTGGTGGTTTGCTAGTAACGGTAACATTTTCTTTTTTTCTATTCTATTCTGTAAGGGCTTTCAATTTAACTCCAGACCGCCCTTCTGCCTCTTATAAAGCTCCGGATTATCGTTTCGTTCTTGTTACGGAAGAGGTTGATAATGATTACTGGCGACTTGTAGAAAAAGGAGCACGCGCTGCAGCGGAGAAGTACAATGTTTCGTTACAGTATACCGGCCCCAAACAAGCTAACCTAGATGAACATATAAAAATGATTGAAATGGCGGCTGCATCAAAAGTGGATGGAATCATCGCGCAGGGATTGAATCAAGAAGTGTCACCGGCGCTCATTAATCGCGTATCAGAAAAAGGTATTCCTTTTCTAACTGTGGATACGGATGCTCCTGAAAGTAAGCGAGTGGCGTACGTTGGAACGGATAATTACTATGCCGGATTTCTCGCCGGACAAGCGTTACTAAAAGATACAGAAGGTGAAGTGAAGGTTGGCATCATTACGGGCCGGTTTGACTCAGCGAATCAAAAACTTCGGGTCGAGGGATTTAAAGATGCAATTAAAGGTAGCGATCGCGTGAACGTAGTTGCTATCGATGAATCTCAAATTACACGAATACAAGCAGCTGAAAAAACGTATGAGATGATTAAAGATTACCCTGACGTTAATGCCTTTTACGGAACGAGTGCCCTTGATGCGATCGGCATCGTTCAAGTTCTTGAAAGCATTGGCATGTCTGATCGCGTCTATGTGATTGGGTTTGATGTTCTCCCAGAAACACTTCAACTTCTTAAAGATGGGAAGCTTGAAGCGACTGTTGAACAAAAACCATATGAGATGGGATACGACGCGGTAGAATTGATGATTCAAGTGCTTGAAGGTGAAAAGGTTTCCACCTATCACCACACGATGACGGATGTAGTGCGGCAGAAAGACTTGACTCAAACAGAAACAATGACGCCGGGAGGGATGAAACAACAATGAAAATTCAAGCGAGATTTATTCTCTTTTTTACATTGCTTGTTATTTTGATGAACGGTGTCGCGTTTTATTTGTTTCATAGTAGTCAGCGTACGATTGATGATTATCACACGAGTTTTGAGCGGTTTATCGTCTTAAATGAAATCTCGCAACAAACGAATACGGTCTATGAAGCGATGAATACGTATTTAACGGCACGAACGCAAGCAGAATTAACCGCTTATGCCACTGAGCGAAAAATTCTTTCGCAAGAAAAGGAAGAGCTCCTCGATACAGTGAAAAATGAAGGAAACGATCAAATCGTCACAAATTATGAAAACATGATCGAGAGCTTTTTACTTGAATGCGACATTACAGTGCAAGCTTTTCAGAGGCAGGAAATTAATCAATATTCAGGTCACTTAAACGAAGCGGCGCAAATCTCTGCCTTTATTCAGGAAACAACCTTAACGCTTATTAATTCTGAATTAACGGATTACCGCACCTTTTACAATGAAATGGATCAAAAAAGTTCATATCTTCAGTGGATGGGGATTTCATTATTTGTTTCCATGATTTTATTTAGCCTCTTAATGGCTTTCTGGTTTTCGCGCGGTATTACAAAACCGATTCATGAACTTGCGGCTGCGGCTAAAAAACTAGCAAAGGGAGATTTTACGGCAAATAAAGTTGTCGTAAAGTCGAGAAGTGAACTGCGGTTGTTGGCAGAAACCTTTTATCGCATGCAGGAAAATATACAAGGATTGATTATCGAAATGAAGCAAAAATCAGAGCTCGATCACCTTTTGAAAGAAATGGAGTTAAAAAGTCTTCAAAGTCAGATGAATCCTCACTTTCTTTTTAATACTCTTAATACGATTTCAAGACGTGCTTATATTGAAGGGGCTGAACAAACGAGCGAGCTCATTGAATCGGTAGCGGCTCTTCTACGTTACAATCTTGGTAATCTAGCAAAAGACGTGACATTAAAAGACGAATTAACGATTGTGAGGGAATATTTTTTTATTCAGAAGTCGCGGTTTGGGGAACGAGTGAAATTTGATGTGATCGCAGACGAGAACGTTCTGGACTGCAAAATCCCTGTGCTAACGCTTCAGCCGATTGTTGAAAATGCTTTTATACACGGTGTGGAAACGTATGAAGAGGGCGGTGAAATTATCATTCGCATTTATGCGGAACAAGACGATGTCATTATTGAGGTGGCCGACAACGGAGTAGGAATGGAAACGACAAGGCTGTCACAATTATTTTCCAATGATGAACATTCGCTTATTGAGAATAGACAGGGACATTCCACGGGTCTTGGCATGCAAAATGTGAAGAAACGAATCGAATTGTTCTCCCAGCAGGCCGGTTCCATGACCGTTCATTCTTCTAAAGAAGTTGGAACAACGGTTAGACTGAATTTACCTTATAGAAAGCAAAAAGGAGATGAACAATTTGCTTAAAATCATGATTGTCGATGACGAGCAGCTAGAGCGGGATGCAATCGAAATGATGATAACACGAGAATATGGCGACAAGGTAAAACTATTAAAAGCGAAAAATGGGAGAGAAGCGATTTCATTTGTAGGCGAATTTCAACCGCATATTGTTTTTATGGACATTAAAATGCCCGGGGTCGATGGGGTAGAGGCAGTTAGAACGATTAAGAGCTACCATCCGAACATTCGATTTATTATGCTTTCTGCTTTTGACACATTTAACTATGCAAGAGACGTGATGCAGCAAGGGGTGAAAGAATATTTGCTGAAGCCAGGGCGTAAGAAGGAAATTTTAGCTGCCCTCACACGCGTCTCAACAGAACTTGAAATAGAGCGAGAAGAAGCTGCAAAAAAAGATCACGTTCAAGCGCAGCTTGCAAAAGCCGTTCACTTACTTGAAGGTGAGTGGATGAATGCGATCTTAATGAATCAAGTAACAGAGTTCAGTCCTGCTGAATGGAGCGAACTGCTTGGCTTTCAAACGACAGCAGGTTATGCCATTGTTTTTAAATTTCCAAATAAACTGGATCGCTTCAATGAAATGGTTCAGTGGATCAAACAGAAAGTGAAAAGCACCCTCCCTGGGGAGGCTTTAATTGGAGTAAGAGATGAATACTATTTACCCTGCTTTCTTTTTAGTGACAGCCTTCAGGAGAAAGACAAGCAGCTAAAGGCGAAATTACAGCCTATGTTACGAAACCTTCTTCATGAATTCAATCAGCATTTTGGGGTAGCAGTTTGTATTGGGGTAGGGAGGCCATATAAGGAAGCTGAGCAATTTGTCGCATCTTATCGGGAAGCTCTTCATACTGTTCGTGATCTGGATGTTGAACAAGATGTCACTTATGCCTTTTATCATGAAGGGAAAAGTGCTAACGTACCTCGGCATGATCGCACACAGGAGCAGGAGTCGTTTGTGATTAATGCGATCAACAATGGTGACTTCACAAGAGCGATGAAAGAACTTGATGTGTATTTAGAAATGATTTCAGTTGAACCAACTTCCACTTATGTTCAAAAACTGAATGAACTTTTTCTTGTCGCTGAACGTATTCTTCAAAACAATGGAATTGTCTTATCTTCTTATACATACATCCGTGCGGAAGATGAGTATGAAGCTACCAACCTGGCGAGAGAAAAGCTACGGAAGTTAAGTGAGCATGTCCTTGAATGGCGTGCGCTCCATGGTGGGGATCGTCTTGAACAGGTAAAGCAATACATTCGAGCTCATTTTCATAAACAGCTCACCCTTGAAGAAGCAGCGGAGCACGTAGAGCTTAGCCCCTATTACGTAAGTAAATTATTTAAAGATAAGAGTGGCATGACATTTATTGATTACGTTACAGAAGTTCGGATCGGTGAAGCAAAACGAGAAATGCTGGATGCCTCCAAAAGTTTAAAAGAAATTTGTTTCAACGTTGGATATAAAGATCCGAATTATTTTAGTCGAGTATTTAAACGAAAAGCCGGTTTGTCGCCTTCGCAATATCGTGAGAAGTTGTTGGTATGAAACTAGTATAGAAAGGGAATTGGGTGCTTAGCGTCTTCTCGTTGATTGGTAGCAAGTTATTGACGGATTCTTGTCATTACCCATTTACCTATTTCCTTATCCACCATTCTAAAGTTATACTGTCCTGAGACCCAACTATGGGACGCAACATCCCTTAAACAGAGAGGAATTATCATCATGCTTGATTATAAGCTTTACAAAAACAAGTCCAGTGGCAGTGAAACGATCGTGTTGCTACATGGTCTTGGAGGAAACTATGGGATTTTCTGTAACCAAATAGGGACATACAAAAAGAAGTATCATGTGTTAGCGATAAACTTACCAGGTCATGGCCAATCACCTAGTACATCTAGCTATGATAAGCCTTTTACTAGTGAATTAATTGCTAATGAAATTCTCGCTCTTCTCGATCAATTAAAGATTACGAAAGCTCATTTAGTGGGCATTTCACTAGGTTCAGTTGCGGTGCATCACTTGCTGCAACAGGCACCTGAACGTGTTCAAAGTGCTGTGCTTGGAGGAGCGATTACGCGATTCAATCCATTAGCTTCCTTCTTACTTTTGGCTGGAAATGCAGTGAAATCTTTTATTCCGTATATGTGGTTATACAAATTGTTTGCTTATGTGATGATGCCAAAATCGAATCATGCGCGTTCACGAACGCTCTTTATTAGAGAAGCCCTGAAAATGAATCGAAGCGATTTTCTTGCGTGGTATAAACTGGCTCCTCACGTAAAAGAAACTTATTTGGATGTCCAAGAAAATAGTGGAAACATCCCGAAACTATACATTTCAGGAGAACAGGATCACCTTTTTCTGATGCCTTTGCTAGAAGATACTAGAAGTGATGAACAGGCAAGCCATTTAATTTTAGAGCAGTGTGGTCACGTTTGTAATGTTGAAAAACCTAGAGAATTTAATGTTGCTTCCATGGCGTTTTTTAAGAGAAATTGTGCACAGGCAAGCATTTCTCCTGCTTTATAAATGTCATAAAATCACTTAATGTGAAGATGATTCTTCAATAAAAAATGCCCAGCCAATATGTGGCTGGGCATTTAGCTATTGACGGAAATAATCGAATTCTATCCTTGTTTATCTGCGCACATCCCCATCTTTTAAAATACCGTCCTTTACATACCGCTGAATCGACTGGAGTTCTTTCATCACTCGTGCCTTCTCTCGTTCATCTTTCCACCAGTTGTTTCGCTGTCCTGATTCTCGATCGTCACTACAAAAACTATAGGAGATCCAGTCTGGCATATACGTTGTAAGTGTGAGGTGGCACCTTTTCATATGATAGGGAGAGCTGACGATCAGGAGTCGATTGATTCGGTTAAGTCCAATAGAGCGTTGTAGCACCATGAGCGAGGCGAGTACATTCTCTGTTGTATTTGCGGCTTCAAGCTCCAGAAGGATATCTTCAGGTGGTACGCCAAGCTCGACTAACCGATCTCTCATCCATATGGCTTCAGGTTCTTCATTTTCCCCCCATCTTGCTGCGGATCCAGAAACAAGAATTTTAGGGGCGCGCTTATCATGATAGAGGTCTGCTGCTTTAATGACGCGGTGAATCGTTTTGGCACCAAACACAAGAATACATTCACCGGTTTGATAATCATCTATGGTGTCATGAAACATTAATGTTGTAATTTCTTCTCTTGAGAGAGTGTCTGGATCTAATTCGGATAATTTCACTTCACTTTCACCTCGATCGAACAGAAATATCTGCTTATCTTATCATTCTCTCTTTGGATGAGAAGACCCTTCTTTCATTTGTCTTGTACTAGCTTATGAAAACGACCACAAAAAAGTGAAGGTAACCACAAAAATATGAAGGCGCTTACATAAATTTGTAAGGATTTATTTTGATAGAGTAAGAATAACAAAAGATATGGGGGGATCGATCGTATGAAGGGAAGGCTTAAATCATTTACCGGTTGGTTTTTAATTCTAGTGTTAGCTCTTGTACCACTTTCTGCTTGTTCCAGTTCTGGGGAAACAAACGGCAGTAGCGGATCAAGTAACGAAGAAACGCTTGATATTTTCAGCTGGTGGACAGGTGCTGGGGAAGAAGATGGATTGAATGCGCTTATTGATTTATTTAAAGAAGAATACCCTGATATTGAGGTAGAAAACGCAGCCGTTGCTGGCGGTGCAGGAACGAATGCAAAGGCTGTACTAGCAAGTCGCATGCAGGGTGACGATCCTCCTGCAACGTTTCAAGTTCATGGTGGTTCTGAGTTAAATGACGGTTGGGTTGCAGCTGGAAAAATGGAAACGCTTAACAACCTTTATGAGTCAGAAGGTTGGGAAAATAAGTTTCCAGAAGATTTAATTGATCTTGTTAGTAAAGATGGCGACATTTACTCCGTTCCAGTTAATATTCATCGTGGAAACGTTCTCTGGTATAACACGAGCGTTTTTGAAGAAAATGGCGTTGAGCCGCCGACTACGTT
Organism: Bacillus sp. N1-1; assembly: GCF_009818105.1. Taxonomy (NCBI): domain Bacteria; kingdom Bacillati; phylum Bacillota; class Bacilli; order Caryophanales; family Bacillaceae; genus Bacillus; species Bacillus sp. N1-1. The sequence continues at coordinate 3,773,095 of NZ_CP046564.1, read as the reverse complement.
CGATGAGTTTTTTACTGCAGCGGATCAGCTACAGGAAGCAGGCGTTACGCCACTTGCACTTGGTGACAAAGAACCCTGGACAGCAACGCATCTTTTTGAAACAGCGTTATTAGGCACACTTGGGGCTGATGATTACAAAAAGCTTTTCACAGGCGAACTGTCGTTTAGTGATCCTAAAGTGAAAGAAGCGGCTGAGAATTATAAAAAGATGCTAAGCTACGTAAACGAAGACCATAGCTCTCGTAACTGGCAAGATGCTTCACAGCTCGTCGCAGATGGAGAAGCCGCGATGAACGTAATGGGAGATTGGGCTAAGGGTTACTTTGTGAACGATCTTAATTTGAAAGTAAAAGAGGACTTTGGTTGGGTGGCAACGCCAGGTACTGAAGGAATGTTTATGGTGATTACCGATACGTTTGGTTTGCCAAAGGGCGTATCAAACCCTGAAGACGTTAAGAAATTTTTATCTGTTCTTGGCTCTGTTGAAGGACAGGATGCGTTTAATCCTTTAAAAGGTTCCATTCCAGCTCGTGTTGATGCTGATCTATCAAACTATGATGAATATGGAAAAGAAACGATTGAAGATTTCAAGAGTGCGAGTCTCGCACCGAGTCTTGCACACGGATCGGCTGCACCTGAAGGTTTTGTTACAAAAGTAAACCAGGCGATTAATATTTTTGTGACGCAGCAGGATGTTGATCAATTGATTGGTACCCTTGAAGATGCTTCTGGTGATCTTAAGTAAAATGAGTAGGGAGAAGAATGGCTCTTCTCCCTTTTTGAATGGTAAGGGGGATGATGATGAAGACAGAAACAGCGATGAGATCGGTCACAGTATCAACGCGAAAAAAACGGTCGCTTACAAAGGACCATATGCTTGCGATCGGCTTTCTTATTCCATCGGTTCTTTTAGTTGGTGTTTTTGTTTATGGCTTTATCGGATGGACGGGCTACGTATCATTAAGCAATTGGAATTCGCTAGTCCCAGACTTTTCTTTTGTCGGATTGAAAAATTATCTTTATCTGTTTAGTGATTTTCGCTTTCAAGCTGACTTACGAAATACGCTCTTTTTTACCGTCATGTTTATTTTAGCCGTGATCGTGGTGGGTCAGTTTCTGGCTGTTCTTTTAGACCAAAAGATCCAGCAAGAGTCGCTGTTTCGGAACATTTTTTTCTTTCCAATGGCGCTTTCTTTTGTAGTCACAGGGGTTGTATGGCAGTGGCTATTGAATCCTTCCACAGGGGTTAATTTATTCCTTGGCAAACTTGGTCTCGATTCTAAGTGGTATACCGATACAACGATTTTCCCTGCGATTGGCTGGGGGAAAATTGAATTTGGAATCCCGATCGCGATGATCGCTGTTGTCATTGCGGCCGTCTGGCAAATGACCGGTTTTTCAGTAGCTATGTACCTTGCTGGGTTAAGAGGCGTACCGGAAGAAGTAAGGGAAGCGGCTCGGATGGATGGTGCAAATGAATTTCAGGTGTATTGGAAAATCATTATGCCAATCCTTCGTCCAATTACCGTTAGCGTGATTATTATCATGGCTCACATTTCGCTTAAAATTTTCGATTTGATTTATGCGATGACGGGGCCGGGTGCAAACTTTGTCACCGACGTACCTGGTGTGTATATGTATGAAACGACGTTCAGAGGAAATTATTACGCGAACGGCGCAGCGATTGCCGTCGTCATGCTCTTGGCCGTCGCAATCTTTATCGTTCCTTACCTCTGGTCGAGTCGGAAGGGGGAAGCCTAGTGGCTATACGATCGTTCACACGTCCCATTCTCTACGTTCTACTTATTGCACTTTCTTGTTTTTACCTTATGCCTGTATATGTGATGATCATTACGAGTCTGAAGCCACTTGAAGAAGTCACATTAAGTCAAATGTGGCAGCTGCCAACATCTTTAGATTTTAGTAGCTATTCCGAGGCATTTACGAAACTAGCACCTAATCTATTAAATAGTTTTTATCTCGTCATACCGGCCACGCTTCTTTCAGCTCTCTTAGGTTCATTGAACGGGTATGTCCTATCAAAATGGAAGTTCAAAGGCGCCAATACACTGTTTACTGTTATTTTATTTGGCATGTTTATCCCTTATCAGAGTATCCTTATCCCGCTAATTCAGTTTCTGAGAGAAATCGGATTGTATAATTCAATCACAGGACTTGTGTTTGTTCACGTTGTGTATGGCATCCCGATTACAACACTTATGTTTCGAAACTTCTATGCAAGCATTCCGGATTCAATGATTGAATCCGCGAAAATCGATGGTGCTGGATTTCTAGGGGTCTACCGTTTTATTATGATTCCCCTATCGATTACAGGCTTTGTGGTTGTAGCGATCTGGCAGTTTACGAATATTTGGAATGAATTCTTATTTGCCGTAACGATTACGACATCGGATCAGCAGCCCGTAATGGTTGCGCTACAGAATTTATCCGGAAGCCAAATTGTGCAATGGAACGTCCAAATGGCAGGGGCGCTACTAGCCGCACTTCCTACTCTTCTCGTGTACATTTTTCTCGGAAAGTTTTTTGTGAAAGGATTACTTGCAGGGTCAGTAAAAGGATAGCGCCTGAAAGAGCAGCTTATGCTGTTCTTTTTTGCTTTATAAAAATAGAGGTTCTTCCCACAAATAGAGGAATTTCGCCTTTTTATCTTGAAATTTGTTAGAATAGTTAGAAAAATGGTAAAATTAATATGTGAACGTACTTAAATGGAGGGGGAGTGCCGATGTTTCATTCTTATCATGTAGATGGTTATTTTGACGAAATGCTTCAGGAAGGCAAGAAGCCGAGAGGACATTGCAAACCGTTCCATGAAAAATTAATCGAAGTGGCGCCGGAAGAATTGCAATCGCGCTATGAATTAGCGCAAAGTGATTTTCTTAGGCAGGGCATTACATTTACGGTTTATAGCGATAACGAAGGAACGGAACGAACGATGCCGTTCGATTTTGTACCAAAGATTATTCCACCAGATGAATGGCAGGAGCTTGAGCGAGGTCTTATGCAACGCTTCGACGCCTTAAATGCTTTTCTAGATGATGTGTATCACGAACAAAACATCCTAAAAGAAGGCATTATTCCCCGTGATCTCGTCGTAAATTGCCAGCATTTCTTTCAGCAAGTAGCAGGGATCAATCTTCCAAGAAGGCAGCACATTTTTATGGCGGGCATTGATTTAATTCGAGACGATAACGGCGAGTATCGCGTTTTAGAAGATAACCTTCGTAACCCCTCGGGCCTCTCCTATGTTTTTCAAAATCGTTATGTCATGAGAAAAGTGTATCCTGAATTTTTTAATCAATATTCTGTTCAGTCTCTTGAACAGCAGTTTTCCTATCTTCATTCTGCTATGGCTTCACTTGCTCCAGAAGGCAGTTCATCACCGACAATTGTCCTCTTAACACCTGGCGTTCATAATTCAGCTTACTATGATCATTCTTTTATCGCTCAGCGAACTGGTATTGAGCTTGTTGAGGGAAGAGATCTTGTTGTAAGGGAACGACAAGTCTATATGAAAACCGCTCGAGGGTTGAAAAAAGTTGATGTTATTTATCGACGGATCGATGATGAGTTTCTGGATCCACTTGAATTTCGTGAAGATTCCTTACTTGGCGTGCCGGGCTTGATCGACGTCTATCGTGCAGGAAATGTATCGATTTTAAATGGAATTGGCAACGGGGTTGCTGATGATAAAGCGATCTATCATTTTGTTCCTGACATGATTCGTTATTACTTAAAGGAAGAGCCACTAGTCAAAAACGTTGATACATATCTTTTACGATATGACGATCAGCTAGAATATGTCCTCGATCATCTTTCAGAGCTAGTCGTAAAACACACGAACGCTTCAGGTGGCTACAATATGTTAATCGGCCCTCATGCTTCTAAGGAAGAAATTGAAGCATATCGGCAACAAATTCTTAAAAACCCATCCGAATTTATCGCTCAGCCAACTATCAAGCTATCTCGCTTGCCGGCTTTTAAAGAAGACCGCTTTGCCGCATGTCACGTTGATCTTCGCGTTTTTATTTTTGGAGGAGAAAAGACGCACGTTTTCCCTGGGGGCTTAACACGTGTCGCGCTAAAAGAAGGTTCCCTTGTCGTCAATTCCTCGCAAGGTGGGGGCGCGAAAGATACATGGGTGCTTGAAGAAAATCCAATTCATATTTAAAAGGGGAGCGCTGTCGATGCTAAGCAGAGTAGCTGATTCACTGTATTGGTTAACCCGGAATGTGGAAAGAGCAGAAAATAATGCGCGATTAATAGCGGTTAAATTAACGAGCCGTCTTGAAAATGCTAATCCGATTGATGAAACGAATCAAAACTGGTATGAGCTTATTGAAATTAGCGGATTTAAAGAGGTTTTTGATGAGGAATATCAACATCCAATGGATCGAAATGTGATGGAGTTTTTATTGTTCTCATTAAAAAACCCTAATTCTATTCTAAATACAATTACGATCGCAAGAGAAAATGCTAGAGCCGTTCGAGAAATTATTCCGAATGAATTATGGGAGAGCATCAATTCATATTATTTGAAATTAAAGAAGCAGAGTCATACCCCCTGGACAATGGAAGAAGTTAGTGACATTTGTGAGTTTGTAAAAAAGGATTCTCTTCTCTTTCAAGGTATTGTTGAAGCGACAATGCCACGAGGGGATGCTTACCTTTTCATGGAAATGGGTAAACACCTGGAAAGGGCTGAAAAAGCTGCCCGCATCCTAGATGTATATTATCATAAAGATTTAGAGTGCTATCAGAACAAAGAAATTGTAGAGTATCATCACTGGTGGTCTGTTCTTCAGTCGGTTAGTGGGCACGAAGCTTATATTAAAACGTATCGTCCGTTGATTAAGAGTCGGAATGTTGCTGAGTTTTTCATTTTAAATGCTGAATTTCCAAGGTCAATGATGTACTGTGTTCAAAAAGTACGAAATGCTTTCGTAGCGCTCGAAGATGGTCATGTTGAACATTATTCCGAGTCACTTGCACAAGAGCTCGAACATCTTGCCAATGACTTGTATGATTTTTCGATTGAAGAAATTCTCAATCAAGGTGCCCATGCGTTTCTTCAAAGTTTTCAACACCGCTGTATGACGATCGGCATGCACATTACGAAAACCTATTACCTGGGGGAAGTTGTGATACCATGAAATACGAAGTTACCCAAACGAACACTTATGAATATGAGTTGCCAGTAAGACAGAGTATTAATCAGTTTAGATTGCGACCCCTTCATGATGTGCAGCAAACGCTTCATGATTATCGCGTTTGCATTCAACCTGATAGCAAAACTTACGGGCATACGGATTATTGGGGCAACTATGTCGAGACGTTCTACCTTTGGGGCGAGCATCAAGATCTTGAGATTGAAACCGTTTCAACGGTTGAAGTTCATCCGCTACGCTTAGATGTTACGTTACCATTGACGGATAATCAGCGAACGGATCTTCATTCAGAATCGTTTAAACAGGCTTATACCGAATATATGATTGAGACGGATTATACGACGATTTCAAAGCATGTAATGGAAGAGGAAACGCAAGAACTCTGGGCTAATGCGCGAGATGAACTTGATTTTGCAGTAAAGTTAAATGAGCATATTTATAACACAATGGAGTATGTGTCTGGAGCAACGAACGTGGAAACAACAGCTGAAAAAATCTTAACTCATCGTACTGGGGTTTGTCAGGATTACACCCATTTAATGCTTGCTCTCTGTCGGCATCGAGGGATTCCAGCACGCTATGTGAGTGGGTACATTTACATCGGAGAAAACTCAGCTTATCGCGGCGATGCAGCAACGCATGCGTGGGTTGAGGTGAAAGTTCCGGGATTAGCATGGATTGGACTCGATCCAACGAATAATGCGATTGCTAGAGAGCAGCATATTCGCATAGCAGTAGGACGAGACTATCGCGATATTTCTCCGTTAAAAGGGGTCTATATCGGCGGTGCTCAAACGCTTAACGTAAGCGTCGGAGTGAAAAATTTAGAAGAGCGGGTCAGCGGATAAGGAGCTGACCGTTTTTTTATATAGAAATGGAGAAAAGATGTAAAGAGAATATCTTTTTTTGAAGTGTTAATTTTTTTCAGAATAGTGTCTAAGCTAATTTAATTTAGGGTATTGGAACTAGTAGATCATTTGAAAAATAATAAAAAGGGTGATGTCAGTTGTCGGATTCCATCCACGTAACGATTAACGGAGAGAGCGTAGCCGTATCAAGTGAAAAAAGCGTGCTTGAAGCACTTAATGAAAATAGCCTGGATTTGCCTAGCGTATGCTACCATCCAAGTCTAGGGGCAATTGAAACATGTGATACTTGTATGGTGGAAGTGAACGGTGAAATTGTTAGAGGGTGTTCAACATCTATTTCAAATGGTGATAGCATCAATACAACAGCCACGCACGTGAAAGAAGCGCAATCGATCGCCATGGATCGCATCCTTCACAATCATGAGCTCTATTGCACAGTTTGTGATTACAATAACGGCACATGTGAAGTACATAATACTGTGAAACAAATGAAAATGAATCACCAGGCGATTCCGTTCGAACACAAACCGGACCCAGTGGATAACTCGAATTCTTTCTATCGCTATGATCCAGATCAATGTATCCTTTGCGGACGCTGCGTCGAAGCATGTCAGGATGTTCAAGTGACAGAAACGTTAACGATTGACTGGGAGAGAGAACGCCCACGCGTTATTTGGGACAATGATGTTCCCATTGACGAATCTTCTTGTGTTTCTTGTGGCCATTGCTCAACAGTTTGTCCGTGTAATGCGATGATGGAAAAGGGGATGGAAGGAGAAGCTGGATTATTAACGAGCATTCAACAGGATACGCTTCGTCCGATGATCGAGCTAACGAAAAATGTCGAAACTGGCTATAATTCGATTCTTGCCATCTCTGATATGGAATCTGCGATGCGTGAAAATGAGATTAAGAAAACAAAAACCGTTTGCACCTACTGTGGTGTTGGCTGTAGCTTCGATGTTTGGACAAAAGGGCGAGATATTTTAAAAGTTGAGCCACAGGTAGAAGCCCCTGCTAATGGAATCTCCACGTGTATCAAAGGGAAATTTGGCTGGGATTATGTGAACAGTGAAGAACGTTTAACAAAGCCATTGATTCGTGAAGGGGATTCATTTAGAGAAGCGGAATGGGAAGAAGCACTGAAATTGATTAGTCAAAAGTTTTCTGATGTGAAGGAAAATCATGGGGCTAATGCTCTTTCATTTATAAGTTCATCTAAGTGTACGAATGAGGAATCCTACTTAATGCAGAAGTTTGGAAGAAGCGTGATTGGTACGAACAACATCGATAACTGTTCGCGCTATTGCCAAACGCCGGCAACAGTTGGGTTATTCCGTACTGTTGGCCACGGTGGTGATGCTGGGTCGATTAAAGATATCGAAATGTCTGAGCTTGTTATTGTCATCGGATCAAATACATCGGAATCTCATCCAGTCCTTTCAACGCGCGTGAAGCGTGCGAACAAATTGTACGGTCAGAAGCTCATTGTTTCCGACCTTCGAAAACATGAAATGGCCGAGCGATCTGATCTCTTCATTCGTCCATCTTCAGGTTCCGATCTTGTCTGGCTCTCTGCTGTAACGAAATATATTATTGATCAAGGCTGGGCAGATGAAGCTTTCTTAAAAGATCGCGTTAATGGTCTTGATGATTATATTGCTAGTCTTGAGAAATATACAATGAGCTATGCATCTGAAGTAACCGGGATCGAAGAGTCGGAATTAATTCAAATCGCGGAAATGATTCACGAAGCCAAGACAACGGTTGCGCTTTGGGCGATGGGTGTAACACAGCATGGCGGTGGCTCTGATACGAGTACAGCGATTTCAAACCTCCTTCTTGTTACAGGTAACTATGGAAAGCCTGGTACAGGTGCTTATCCACTACGCGGACATAATAACGTTCAGGGTGCAAGTGATTTTGGAAGCATGCCGGATAAAATGCCTGGTTATGAGAATGTGACAGATAAAAAAGTTCGTGATAAATATGAAAAAGCATGGGGTACGCCACTCCCTGAAGAAATCGGCTTAAATAATCATGAAATGGTTGAACACATTCATGAAGGGAAACTAAAAGCAATGTACTTAAAAGGAGAAGACATGGGAATCGTGGATTCAAACATCAATCATGTTCACGCTGCTTTTGAGAAGCTTGAATTCTTCGTTGTCCAGGATCTGTTCCTTACAAAAACGGCTCAATTCGCAGATGTGGTGTTACCCGCAAGTCCTAGTCTTGAGAAGGAAGGAACCTTCACAAACACGGAACGTCGCTTCCAACGTCTTTATCAGGCGCTAGAGCCACTTGGAGATTCGAAGCCGGATTGGCAAATCATTATGGAGATTGCTAATGAAATGGGAGCAGGCTGGGATTATGACAGTCCGAGTGACATTATGACGGAAGCTGTTCAACTCGCAGATATGTTTGCAGGCGTTTCTTATGAGCGACTCGAAGGTTATAAGAGTCAGCAGTGGCCAGTGGCAGCAGATGGCACAGATTCACCGCTTCTATTTACAGAGGATTTTCCGTTTCCAGATGGAAAAGCAAGACTATTCCCTGTTGAGTGGACGAAACCAATTGAATACGATGAGCAGTACGATCTTCATGTGAATAACGGTCGTCTGTTGGAACATTTCCATGAAGGAAATATGACGTACCAAAACGAAGGCATTAAAGCGAAAACACCGAGTACGTTCGTTGAAGTTTCTCCTGAATTGGCAGAAGAAAGAGGGCTAACTGACGGAACGTTGGTGAGATTGTCTTCACCGTACGGCGCCGTGAAAATCAAGTGTCTTGTGACGGATCGCGTGCAGGGGAAAGAAGTTTACATTCCACTAAATGATCAGGAAGATGCGGCAATAAATTTATTAACGAGTAGTTATGCGGATAAAGATACGGATACTCCTGTATACAAAGAAGTGAAAGCAAAGATGGAGATTTTGAAAGATAAAGGCACTTCGCCCCTACCTAAGGTGAATCATCGCTTTGGAAATCCACAGCCGCAAAAAGGTGTGATGGTTGAGCGGAAATGGGCTAGAAAAGATTATCTATTCCCAGGAGAAATGGTGAAAAAGGAGGGCATTAATTATGGCAAAAGCCATTAAACAAATTAAGCGGATTGAAATTTCAGAAGAAGAGAAGCGAGCGAATGATCTCAAGGAAATTGAAGATGCGTTGATTGAAAATAAAGATGCCCTTCTTGAAACATTAAATGTGGTTGGTGGAATGAAAGAACGTGGTATTCTTACCCTTCTAAATGGTCTATTTGGCGAAGGAGATCGCGTTTTAAAAGTTCTCGTTGATTTATTAAATGTTCCTGAGAATACAACTGCATTAAAAAACCTTATGCTCCTTTTTGGGGCAGCGGGTAAAATTAACGTGCAGGATCTGGAACCGATATTATTAAAAGTGAATGCGGGGATTGAGAATGTAGCAGAGCATTCAGAGGGAACGGAGAAGACAGGGTACCTTGATCTGCTTCGTGCCTTAAAGGATCCTGAAATTAACCGATCTCTTACCATTCTGATGACCTTTTTAAAAGGAATGGGGAAAGATACGGAGAACGAAGAGCAAGTAAACGATAAGTCTCAGCCTTCTGAAATGAGACAGGATATTTAGCTTGTGATATTGGAACAGCCCCGCCGTTCAATGGCGGGGCTGTTTACCGTGTTCTGTTCGTGAGAAAATCAGAAAAAGCATGAAGGTAATTAGAATACCGAAAGTGTCTGGTACAAAAACATCGATTAAATGACCAGTTCTTCCTGCAACGAGACTTTGGTGAAATTCATCAAAAAGCGCATAATGAAATGCCATGCCTGAGCCAAAGAGAACAGGTGCTTTTCGATTATGTTCTTTTAATGCCATGATACATAAAAAAGCGAGCAGAGCGAACGAGGCAACATGGGCACCTTTTCTAAGAAAAAACTCGACATATTCATAAGGAGCTGACGGTGTGACAAGCGCTCCATCATAAGTGAATACAATCGGAGGCAAGTTTTCCTCTTGAATCGTGATCATTCCTTTGAAAAACGGTTTCATATCCTGCTTTTGATAAGGCGTATGGGAAGATATGAAAAGAATGATCATCATCGCAATAGCCAAAAAAGAAAATTTCCTCTTTGTTATGAATTTCATCTATTTTCCACTTTCTTTCTTAAGCAATTTAATCCCTATCATACCGAAAATCATGCATAATAGGGAGTGGTTTATAGAAAAAATGTTAACTTTTTGTGTTGATCAAGTGAAAGAGGCCTGAAATGATACGTGCCCACTTATAATAAAAAGGAAATCATAATGCAAAGGAGATTTGTGATGAAAATCGCAATAATTGGTGCTGGCTATGTCGGTTTAGTCACAGGCGTTAGTCTTGCTGAAATAGGTCATTGCGTGACGTGCATTGATATGGATCATAAGAAAGTAGCGATGATGGCAGATGGCCATTCACCAATCTACGAACCTCGCTTAGAAGATATGATGAGAAAGAATTTGCGAAAGGATCGGCTTCATTTCACGACTTCTCATCAGAAGGGTTTTGACGGAGTAGAAGTGATCTACATTGCTGTAGGGACTCCCCAGCTTCCTGATGGAACAGCTGATTTACAATACATTGAACAGGCTGCTTGCGATATTGCAACTTCATCCCAAAATGATATTATTGTCGTCACAAAAAGTACGGTCCCTGTTGGAACAAATGCCCGAATTAAAGCATTAATTGATGAGATGTCAATGAACGAGATAAGAGTAGACATCGTCTCAAATCCCGAATTTCTTCGCGAAGGTTCAGCTGTTACAGATACGTTCCATGGAGATCGCATTGTCATTGGAGCAAATAGTCAGGAAGCAGCAAAAGTGCTCGAGCGTATCAACGAACCGTTTCATATCCCAATTTATCATACAGATCTCAATAGTGCTGAAATGATTAAATATGCCTCCAACGCGTTTCTTGCTACAAAGATTAGCTTTATCAATGAAATTTCTGCAATTTGTGAAAAGGTGGGGGCCAACGTTGAAGATGTTGCACGAGGCATGGGAAAAGATCGTCGAATTGGTGAGCAGTTTCTTAAAGCGGGAATTGGCTATGGTGGCTCCTGTTTTCCAAAAGATACGAATGCGCTTGTGCAATTGGCTGGTAACAATCACCATAACTTTAAATTACTTAAGTCAGTGATTGAAGTGAATCATACTCAGCAAAAGAAATTAATTGAAAAAACCCGTGAAGCAGTGGGAGTACTACAAGGGAAAAGAGTAGCGCTGCTAGGTCTCGCTTTTAAACCTAACACTGACGACATGCGGGAAGCAGCGTCCATTCCGATTGCGCATGCTTTAAAGAAGCACGGTGCTGAAATCGTTGCTTATGATCCGATTGCGATTACGAATGCAAAAAAACATTTACCACAAGATGTCCTCTATCAAGATTCGTTAATCGAAGCGTTAGAAGAAGCAGACGTGGCGCTGATCTTAACCGAATGGAATGAAATCAAGACACTCGATTTAAGTAACTATGTGAAGTGGATGGCTTCTCCAATTATTATAGATGGACGAAATTGTTATTCGTTAGATGAAGTAGAGAAACACCCCATCCACTATGTGTCAATCGGCCGTCCTACAATGAATCAACGAAAAATGTCTTTTTCTATTAAATAATGAGGTTAACAGCTTATGCTGCTTATCTCATTATTTTTTTGTATGTACACGGTTAAATGTCTCGAGTTCAGAATATTAATACTTGAAAAAATCATTTACTTTGGTAAAATATGTTTGTTGGTATGCTTAGAAGGATAACAACTAGCATTTTTTAAAAGTGCGATTGAATGGAGTGATAAGATGGTGGAGAAAACGTGTGACAAATGTCAAAAGCCTTCGTATAGTAGTAATTATCAAGGAGAGTGGATTTGTCCTTATTGCGGAAAAGATCTTACAAAAATCCCTGCAAATAATGAGGATTATCTTTATAGTGCAGAAACAATAAAGAAATAATTTTTGTTTTAACATGGCATTTAAATAAACAGAGGCTGATCACTGGTCCTTGATTTGACTAGATTAAAGTTGCTCGAAAAGGATTGTGTGATATGGGAGATTTTATTAAGCTGATTGTGGCGATTGTTAATGAGCTACATGACATTGTCATTGGTATTATGAACGGGATGGGTTTTTCGGTCACTGATAAGGATCTCCATTTCTGGGTCATTGGTTTAATGGGAATGGGAGGATTTGTGGTTGTTCAATTTTTATTTCGATTGCTTTCAAAATGGAGCATCACAGCTATTTCTTTCATCTATACAATAACGGTAGTGCTCGTGATCGTCTTTGCCATTGAGATTCAGCAGAAAATCACTGGCAGAGGAAATATGGAGTTTGCCGATGCCGTGGTAGGATTGCAGGGATTTGTCGTTTTGTTCCTTGTCTATTTAGCCATTCGCCTTCTGGTAATGGGTGTAAAAAGCTTACATAAATCAAATTCAAACAAGAACACACGAAGTAGATAACCTGTATGGGGTTATCTTTTTTTCATAATAAAAAGAAGAGAACGATCGCTCTCTTCTTTCGGGATTAGTAAGTCATTTGCGTCAGAAAGGCAATAGCCGCTCCAATGACGATAGCAGACACGGGTAGCAAAAGATAAATCATCTTCTCCTTACGCTGTCTACGATATTGGATTTCTTCAGGCGTTAGCCATGATTCTTTCATAATTAAATCTCCCCCTGGTTCTTGCTGAAATCGCAGCGGAGGCCGTATTCGGCAGCTGGCTGACTGTCGGATTAACAGTCCGTGAAGTCCCTATAGCTTTGCGTCACCACTTTTCAGTGATTTTGCCATTCTCGTACGATTCGAACATTTATAAGTAGTCATAAGGTAAACGGTGTCATGAAAAAGTAAAAATTGTCGAAAAATGACTTCAATTCTAAGTATAACCTATTCTGTTTACCGTGTATATTGGGAAAATGCTTATAATATGCATCTCTTTATTAAGAATTTGTAAAGCAGGTTTCCCAATGTCGGATGGAACCGTTTAGATTAAAGTACGAATCGTTTTACAGTAAGTACGAGCTGCTTTTTTACCCATTTACGCATGAAAAAATCAAGATAGACAAGACTAGAGGTGGAAGGGAGGTTGGTCTTAATGAAAAAGCGCAAAGCACAACCGAACGCTGCGTTAACGAATAATCAAACTCCTAAAGAGAGTATCCCAAACCCTGAAGCTCCAAAACGATCAAGAAAAAAGGAAAGCTGAATATCATCATCGATTCGTTAGAACAGCAAAGCTTACCCCTTATAAAATCGATAACAAAGGAATGGCAAGGAAAAGCATCTTTTCCTTGCGTTTTTTTGATATTGAATTTCTTCAGGTGTTTTCCAGTGCCTTTTCATATGAACCGCCCTCTGTTATCTCTACAAAGTATTAGGAAAATAAAGTAGACTACGTAATAGAACTGTTTAATTAAGTTATCGGTTGAAAGTTATAACGAATTTAGGATAATTTGTCGATTTTTAAGAAATAATCGTTATGACCTACTTTTTTTCAATAAATTAGGTTATTAATTAGGTTAAAAGTTGGAGGGAGACGTTCGCAATGCCTGTGATCTATTTAGAAACGCTCATCGACGCCCCTATTCAAACGTGTTTTGATTATGCAAGAAATGTCGATGCACATATGAAAAGTACAGAACAAACAAAAGAAAAAGCGATTGACGGAGTAACAGAAGGCTTGATGCAGGCAGGGGATACAGTTACATGGGAAGCCACTCATTTTGGAATGAAGCAACGGTTAACAGCTAAAATTACAGGGATGAATGAACCCGACTGGTTTATTGACGAAATGACAAAAGGTGCATTTAAATCATTTGTTCATACCCATCGATTTGAAGATCTGAATGGTGTAACGTTAATGGTTGATCAATTTGTATATAAAGCGCCTTTTGGTATTTTGGGTAACATTGCTAACGTACTCTTTCTTAAAAATTATATGAAAAATTTACTAGAAAAAAGAGCTATGGAGTTAAAGAAAATGGCGGAAGCAGCTGTATAAGTGACTTCAATTCAGGCGATACTGTAACGTGCTTGAAAAGGAGGCGGAGGATATGGCTGTTTCTCGTACAATCGTAATGGTGAGTATCCAGTTCTGGCTCGTTATCGGATTTGTTCTTTCGTGTATCGCTTCGCTTACGTTACTAGGGCAAGAACCTGCTCCGATTATCGTTAAGGGACTCGCGCAAGTTATCCAAGCAAGAGAACTTCAGTATGGTCCGTTAACAATAAGTTTACTAAACAATGGCGAAAGTGGTTTTGCTCATTTTATTATACGAAAAATCGGTCATTTTTTTGTTTACAGCTTTTTAGCTATACTTTTATTTCACCTATTTAAAGCGAGAGACTCTGTTTTTAGGACGCTTCTTGTCCTGCTGATTGTTAGCGTCATCGCTGTGACAGATGAATTTATACAAGCGTTTTTGCCAAATCGTACAGCGCTCATAACAGACGTATTCGTTGATATAACGGGGTGTCTACATAGTATTATTCTCATGAAAATATGGTCTTTATGCCGATTACGAAAAGCTCTTGCATAGCGGGAGCTTTTTGTTATGAGCAATTGTAAAGTTTTTAGGTACTTTTATAGGAAAAAACACCTAGTTTTTCGACAGTAATTATAGGTATTCTATGTTATTTTTGTAAGATTCGTCATAGAGTGACTATTTTAATGTCAAATTTATGCTAAAGTGTTAAAAAGGGAGAATAGAACTAATATTTTCTTAAAAAATCTTAGGGGGAAAAGATTTGAAACTTTTTACGTCACTTTTGATTGGCATTTTAGCATTTGCTTTGTCGATGCATGGTGTGCAGGCAGCTGGGGAAACCGTTACCGTCAAACTAGTAAACTATGTAAAAGATACGACGGTTTTAAAATTTAATGTAACAGGAAGTTATCAAATTCAAGGTAGTGAGATTGAAATTGAGAGTTCAAATGTGGGGGAATACAGCGTCAAAGCCGAATCAGGCGATGTGGTGCTCTATCGAGGAAACACAAAGCTAAGGAATTTTGGGAGTTCGATGACGCTTGTACCAACAATCACTAACGCGATGGATAGCTTCGTTGAAATCGGTGATAAAAAGTATCTTGGTGAAATGAAATTTACGGTTGAGGGGAAATACATTCGCCCGGTTAACACGCTTCCGATGGAAGAGTACTTAAAAGGGGTTGTGCCTAGTGAAATGCCGGCATACTGGGGAACGAATGGTGGAATGGAAGCCTTAAAAGCACAGGCGGTTGCAGCGAGGACATTTGCATTTCCTAGAAAAGAAAACTTGACGGATAGCCAGTCTAGCCAAGTATATAAAGGATATGACTGGTATCAAACGACGAATGAAGCTGTTGATGCAACAGCCGGAGAAGCATTGATGTTTGATGGAGATTACATAGGTGCCTTCTATTCTTCCACGAATGGTGGAATGGTGATGTCAAATACAAATTCTTGGGGCAGTAGCTGGATCCCATATTTGCAGACGAAAGTCGATCCTTACGATGAAAGAATGATAACAAGCTACGACTACTGGGATTACAAGCTTGGAAAACAGCAAATAGATATAGAGAAGTTGGACCTTAAAAAGCCTGAATCATGGTGGTCGAACGTGTCAGAATTAAGTTCAAATGTAATAGAAATCAAAAATATGAAATCATGGCTTGTTTCAAAAGGAAAAGTTAAGTCATCTGATGAAATAAAAATCACGAATATTAAGCATGTTGAATTTACTGTTCCACCATTTCAATCTGATCAAGTGTTAAGAGGTAGTGTAGAATTTGACTACTTTTTAAAAACGAAAGATGGTTTTGTGAAAAATTCAAATGGTCAAATCAAAACCCAAACAATGAAAATTGAAGATACCTCCTATAATATTCGATTTATGATTGGTACGACCATTATGAAAAGTCCGTACGTAAAAGAGATTAAAGATACGAAGGATTCTTTCGTTGTTTCTGGAAGCGGTTTTGGGCATGGAATCGGTATGAGTCAGTATGGAGCCTATCAGCAGTCTAAAGAGGGGCGCAATTTTGATCAAATTCTATCATTCTATTATCCAAGAACGGATTTAGTTAAGTCTACTGAATCAGATTTGATTACAAGACTTGCTGGAAACAACCGTTATGAAACGAGCGTGGCAATTTCTCAAAACGGCTGGAAGGAATCTTCAGATGTGGTTGTTCTGGGAAGAGGGGATCTTTCTGTCGATGCTCTTACAGGTAGTGTTTTGGCTAAAAAGTACAATGCCCCACTCCTTTTAACGAAGAGTGATGAACTTCCGTCAGTCGTTGAAGACGAGATCAATCGATTACAGCCAGAAAAAATATATATTCTTGGCGGACCAGCAGCGATTTCGGAGACAGTAGTTAACCAGCTGTCGACAAAAGGTTATCTTTCAGATGTTGAAAGAATTAGTGGCGATAATCGATATGAAACGTCAATCGCTGTCGCTGAGGAAGTTGGGAACAGCAACCAGGTGATTGTTACAACTGGAGATGATACTTCACCTGATGCTCTTTCAATCGCGCCATACGCCGCGTCTAAACAAATTCCTATATTGTTAACGAACAGTAAGAAATTAAGTGAAGCTACATCAGCTCACATTACTACCGTACAACCAGTTGCAGCTACCATCATTGGAGGAGAGAATGCTGTATCAAGTATGGTAGAAGATAAACTTAATAGCACTTCAACAGTTAAGCGCGTAGCTGGAAGTAATCGCTATGAAACAAGCGTGAAAATCGCTGAAACCTTTGCTTTCGAAAACAAAAGTGTTTTCTTTGCGAATGGAGATGTGTTTATTGATGCTCTTCCTGGATCCCCTTATGCTGCTGCTATGGGTGCTCCGGTTATTTTAACAAAACAAAGTTCACTTTCCTATGAGGCTGAGCAGTACGTAGAGACCTCAATGAGCAGGGAATACTACTTCCTGGGTGGCGAGGCAGCCATTAGTAAACCAGTTGAAGAAACCGTAAGTATACTCTCAAAATAATCTTTAACCACCTCTCATAAAAAGAGAGGTGGTTTTGTGTTATTATAATTAAAATGGCTTTCATTTATCTCGCTAATGATCAAAATTTCAAAGGATCATTAGTTCATATAATAGAAAAATCGTTATAGATAAGGATGTGGTTGAATGCATGGAAAAAAGGAAATTGAAATTCTTTCTGATGCGTTAAGAACTTATTGGAATGAGCACCCTGAAAAAAATATGGGGCAATTGTTAAGAGATTTGCATGGAAAATATGAAAATGATGAGCTATTCACCGAAACAGCTGATCAAAAATGGTTGCATTGGATGCTTGAAAATAGTAAACAGCGCGATATCATTGAAAAAAAATACCGCAATCAATCTCAACTTAAGGATTTGGAGAAAAGTATTCGTCCAGAACTCATGGAAGTGATTCGAAGATTTGTTGATTGATGAAAAGAGCCGCCCTCGGTCGAGGGCGGCTCTTGTTTTCCTTATAATCAAAAGGGGGGATTAAAGGGATTACTTAATGTTTCGGTTTATAGCATGTTACGTTGGGGGTAGATGAAAGGTAAATATGGAAACATCATCAGGGAAGTTAACTCGACAGAATGGTAAAATGGGTAATGAATACATAGAAGGGAAGTGCATGAAATGGGATTGAGATTTGGAATAATGGGTACGGCGAATATTGCAAGAAAAGCCGTTATACCCGCGATCCAAAATGCTACAGGTGCTGAAGTTATTAGTGTAGCTAGTGGTAGCGGAAAAGCCAAAGAATTTGCAGAAGAAATGAGCATTCCACATTATCATGATAGCTATGAAGCGATGTTGGAAGATGAATCAATTGATGCGGTCTATATTCCACTGCCAAACACGCTTCACAAAAAGTGGACCATTGCAGCTGCCAAGAAAGGGAAACACGTCCTTTGTGAAAAACCAGCGGCGATTACCGCTCGTGACGCAATGGAGATGGTGGAAGCTTGTGAAGAAAATGGTGTTATATTCATGGAAGCCTTTATGTATCAATTCCACCCTCAGCACGAAGTTGTAAGGGATGTGATCGCCTCAGGTGAAATTGGTGATGTGAAGCACATGCGAGCGAATTTTTCATTCTACCTTGGAGACAAACCAAATAACATTCGCCTCAGCAGTGAATTAGGTGGGGGAAGCATTTGGGATGTGGGATGTTATTGCATTCATTCGTCTCGCTTCATCCTTGGCAATGAACCACTTAAGGTGTATGCTGAAGCAGCTATTCCGGAAGGTGGTGGAGTTGACCTCTCCGCATCAGGCATCTTTACATTTGCGAACGGCGTTACCGCTTCGTTTGATTGTAGTTTCGAACGTCAGATGAGCAATTCTTATGAGATTCTTGGTACAAAAGGTAGCATTCGCCTACCGTTCGCTTACCGTCCTGACGCTCCAGGAGCGAATGGTACGATTCAAATTAAGAATAGCGAAGGCAAGGTGAGAGAAGAAACGGCTGAAGGCGAGCAGTATACGCTCATGGTAGAACACTTCGCACACTGCGTTCAAAACAATCAAACGCCTTCTTACTCAGGTGAGGCGACAGTAAATAACTTAAAAGCTATTGAAGCTTGCTATGAGTCGATTAAACAAAATCGGCCAGTTGAACTAGTTTAATACAGAAAAAAGCACATTGGATTAGCCAATGTGCTTTTCTAATATCTCTTTCGTTCCCTCTGAATAGGAAGCTTCACTTGAAATAGAGGTGATATTTTCTTCCTCTGGCGTCTCACCTTCGCCAACCCAATAAAACGTAATGTTCTCTAATCCATGTTCTCTTGCAGTAACAGCCATCACCATATCACCACTACTATCTCCAAAAACAAATACTTCCTCAGCAGATTGAATTTCATCAAGTATCCACGTAGCTCCAATTTTCTTGGATAAATCGGGATGAATGACATCAACCCCATAAGTAGATACAGCGGTTTTATTACCCGATTCAGAAGAAATCGATTGTACGTCATCTGCGTATTCCTGAAGCGATTCGCGTGTTTTCTTTAAATGTTCCTTATCTCCAGGATCACCGTGAACGGCCTCAACCGTACCCATGGATTCTTTCGTTTGGTCCCATTGAATCAGACCTTCATACTTCTCTTTTTGACTCACTTTGTATAACTTGTCTTTTACTTCATCAGCGATCACATATTCTTCATCTAGATCCCATGAAGAAATATCTGTTCCACGTCCTTTAATAGCACCGTGTTCAGATACGCAATAAAGGGAAGACCAGTCAATGTCATCATCAAAGAGTGGAAAGAGATGATCAGAAAGCCAGCCTCTTGATCGGCCGGTCACAAAAGATAGGATGTGCTCATCTTTTGCTAATTGTTCAATCATTTTCACAACATCTTCATCAGGTCTAGCATTTTCATCTGTTAAAACACCGTCGACATCAAACATATAAAAAGCCATCTCAGCACACTCCTATTCTAGTTAAACTATGTTTAGTATAGCGTTGTGGGGGGAGTCGGAGCAAATAAAAACCCGGCTAAAATAAGCCGGGTTCCGATTATTACATATGAATTTCAGTTTTTGATGGGCTTGAGTCAGGTACTTTGTCATGAGAATCTGGCACCTTATCATGATTAGGTACAATAACCATTCCAACAACACCAGTAACTAATAGCATGTTAATAAGAAATTTTTTCATAGATTTTCTTCCTTTCTAATTCATAATTTTTTTTCTAGCATCATTGGCTAGTTTAAAGTAAAAGCTGGAGTTTTTATATTGACCACTATTAAAATAGTAATCAGCCAGCATTTCCCCATATTCAGATACATAATTCCAATAATTTTTTTCTTTGAAATAGTTAACAGCATCTTTTAAAGCCAACTCTGTATATTCATCTTCAATATCATTGAGTTTTAATTCAAGGATATTGTAGTGGTATATATATTCAAGAAATTCGGTCTTCTTAACAATTCTCATACCTTCTTCAATCCAGTGTTTGGCTAATTTTGTATCATTTATTTTAAGGTACTCTGTAGCAATAAGATAAACTGTTTTTGCTCGATCTTCTATTTCGTGATCTTCATTATTTTGAAGACCAGAGTGGTAGTACTCTAGAGCTACTTTAGATTCATTTTGACAAGAATAAACATAGCCTAGATCATGATATATGATGCTTTTAAGTCGTTTATCATTAAAGGATTCAGCGTACTTTAATGCATTTTGAAAATGGTGTTCTGCTTCTCCATAGTTTAAGATAACTCTATTATTAACACCTAGAAGAATTTCTGTATCAGCAGCGCGTTTGAAGTTGTACTCTTTGTTAAATAAATCAAGACACTTAATCGCTAAATTGTTTGAAAGTGTAATTTGACTAAGACGATTGTGGACAAGTGCTTGTTGATAATAAAATTCAGCCCATTCGGCATTATTCGATTTCATAGACATTAAAAGTTTATTTGCTTTTTTGTACTTTTCACCGGCTTCACGGAACTTTCGATTTTGATAGTAGTACAGTCCAAGAAAGTAAAAATAAAAGTACTCAAGATTTTCAGAAAGCCTTTCCTGTACATGATATAATCTCTCTAAAATATCATTCGCTTTATCAGTTTCTCTAAATAAAATATGGTATCTAAATGTTAAGAGTAGATATTTTGTGAGCATATCAGGATCTTCTACACCATCAATTTCTTCGTCTATCAGGTTTTTGTAACTAACAACTTCTTCAAAGTTTCTTAGACGCATTTCTTTATACCAGGAGTCTAGATCATTGTGAAGTTTGTTCATTTTATCCTCGTCATCAACCTGATCTAGGGAAACGCCTAACTCTTTGCAAAGATGTCCAACAAGTTCTTCACTTGGCTGGGCAAGACCGTGTTCAATTTTACTTAAATACGGAATAGAACAGATTCCGGAAGCGAGTTGTTCTTGTGTGATGCCTTTCATCTGCCTGAAGTATCGGATTTTTGCTCCAATCATTCTTTGCTTCCTTTCTCCTAGAACTATTTGATTACAGTTTACTAAAAATTCTCAGAAAAGAGAATAGTTTTGAGGTTGGGAAATATGGACGAATTTATAGCGTTTAATCGCCAGTTTTTGAAAATACTTTCCTAACATAAAAATGTCGAAAGAATTTCGGATCGATACTGACCATTATATGGTAAAATGATGAAAATGAAAAGGAGGTGTCGAATTTGCAAGAAGATCGAATTGAACGTGTAGAAACAATGATTACGAGTTTAATCCAAATCATAGGGAGTATGAGAAAAGAACAGCATAACCTCGAGGAAAAACTTCAAACGCTTCAACAACAGCATCAGAACCTTCTCCATGAACGTGTATAACCCCTCTTTTTACAAGTAATCTCATAACATATCGAGACTTTATCCCCACTTAAAACCATTTTTTTCAAACTGTTAATGTGATACTATTCTAGTGATTTGTCGAAAGATTCGTTATAAACTTGTGAAAAGCGTATGACAATCAATCATGGAAGAGGTGTCACAACTGAAAAGTAAAACTATTATTCTTTTAATGTCCTTTATTCTATTATTCCCTTTGGCTCCTATAGTCTCTGAAGCACAATCAGATCAAGAAACAGAGCGTATCCTTGTTACATATGGTGAAGCCAAAAGTCCCTCAAGGCATTCCAAATATTCCACTAAAGTAGAAGTAATTGAAGTGCCAGAGCAAGAAGTCAACGAAACGATTGATCGTTTGAAGTCTAACCGTGAAGTGAAGCATGTAGAAAAAGATCAACCAGTTTATTTAATGGATGTTGATCTACCAGACGATGCTTTGCTTTCATATCAAAAAACGTGGATGGATCAGATTCATTTACTAAATGGATGGGAGCTTGTCGGTAATCAAAAAAGTTCTTCAAAGGTTGCGGTAATTGATTCGGGTGTTGACCTTACTCATCAAGACCTAAAAGCCAATCTCATTGATGGGGTTAACCTTGTGAATGATAATCAGTCGGTTCAAGATTTAGATGGACATGGCACAAAAGTTGCAGGGCTGATTGGAGCAGTAACAAACAACCAAATCGGGATTGCTTCTCCGGCGCGTGGGGTTTCTATTATGCCGATAAAAGTGACGGAGAACGGAACGGGAAATTTATCAACAGTTGTAGAAGGGATACGCTATGCGATTGATCATGATGCTGATGTGATTAATTTAAGTCTTGGTAACTATAATAATTCATTTGCTTTAAGAACAGTAATTGAGGAAGCGGCAGCAAAAGACATCTTGATGGTGGGTGCTGCGGGTAACGACAACGATTCAGCAGTAGTTTTTCCAGCAGCCTATCCGGAAGTAATAGCAGTCGCTTCTGTTCAGACAGGTAGTAAAGAGAAAGCATCCTTTTCCAATTACGGCTCTCTCGTAGATCTCGCTGCCCCTGGAACAGATATTTATAGCACCTCTTTAGAAGGGGATTACGCTTATGATAAAGGGACGAGCATGTCTGCTCCAATTGTCGCTTCATCAGGGGTTTTATTAAAGACGTATGCACCGTATTTAACAAACAAACAAACAGTTAAACTACTAAAAGAAACTGCTGATCCTCTCGCTGGCTCTTATCAACTCGGTAGTGGTCTCTTAAATGTTGAAGCGGCTATCACAAGCGTGACAGAGTACAATCGTATATATGGTGAGACATCTATTGAGACGGCTATTGAAATATCCCAAAACAGCTGGAATGCACTGGATCAACAGACTGTTCAAATTGATGGGAAGAATATAAATGGTAAATTTGTCGTGCTCGCTCGTTCTGATGCATTTCCAGATAGTTTAGCAGCCTCGCCTCTTGCTTCTAAACTAGGAAGTCCAATATTATTATCGAAAAAAAGTGTTTTGTCGAAGAGCGTCCTAGATGAATTAAATCGCCTTTCTGCCAATCATGTTTTAATAATTGGTGGTGAAAATGCCCTTCCTGAAGCTATTGTAGATCAGTTGAAATCGGAGGGAATAGCAACAACGAGAATCGCTGGAGATAATCGTTATGAAACGGCTACTGAAATTGCGAAAATCGTTGCAAACGAAAAAACAACGGAAGCTTTTATCGTTTCAGGAGAAAATTTTCCAGATGCTTTGTCTATTTCCTCTTTTGCGTCAAGGTTTGAATCTCCTGTTCTTTTTACAAAAAGTGATTCTTTACCTGATGCTACGAAAGCTTATTTAAACGAGCTAGGTCTCAAAAAAACATATGTGATCGGCGGCGAAACAGTTATCGGTAAAAGTGTGCTTTCTGAAATTCCATCCTTGGACTCAGAGCGAATCGGTGGAGAAGATCGATTTGATACAAACTTTAAAGTCTTATTAAGGTTTGGAATAGAAGAAGAGAGTGATGGAATTTATTTTGCCACAGGGCTTAAGTTTCCAGATGCCCTCACTGGTGGAGCAGCTGCATCAAGATCAGGTCAATCGATTATCATCGTTCATCCGGATAGAGAAAATGAAGCATTAAATAAGTCTATCTTATATTTAAATAATCAAGGAGTGAGTAACTACCGTATTTTAGGTGGGCCAGCTGCGATTAGTGAGACAAAAGCTTGGCATATCGATCAACTTCTTGATGATTAAAAACGTAGCGTCATTGACGCTGCGTTTTTTTTAATAAATTAACCATCATGTTTTATCATTACGGAATTATTTCGCTTTTATGGACAAAAGTCCTAAAATATCTACAAATTATCAAAAAATTTCACAATTTTAACAGTTAAAGATTGACTCTTAATCTCTTTATAATTAAACTGAAAATAGTGAATTGTTATAATTGTTTCACGTAAAAGGGGGATCGATTGTAGGGATTTCACAAACTATTAAGGGGGATTTTACTAAATGACGTTTAAGAAAAAAGTCCTGACTATTGTTGCAGGTGCTTCTCTTGTTGCTTCTTCATTCGCGGGAATGACGTATAATCCAGAAAAGGCTGAGGCTGCTTTATCAGAAACGAAGAAATTTAAGCTTCCTGTTACGCAGGAGATTGCCTCACTTGCTGCAAGTGAACAATCAAAACAGGAATTAATTATTGTTGCAAATGAACATGGAGGACCTGACCTTACAAAAGAACTTGAGAAACTTGGCGTGAAAGTAAAGAAAAATACAAACAATTACTTGTATCTTGCTGAAGTTCCCACAAGTAAAGTTCTCCAAGTCTATCGTCTAGATTCTGTTGGCATGCTTGGAGCGAACAGTGAAATCGTGCTGGATGAAGGTGCAAAAGAAGATACTGATCTTAAACCAAAAGTTAAAAACCCTGAAGATGTGGTAAAACCTGCAACTGAAGAAACTCATTCGGCAACTGGTGTTGATGAGTTTCACGATAAATATGATGGAACAGGAGTAAAAGTGGGGATTATTGACACAGGTGTCGATCCTGGTCATGAAGCCTTTACTCAATATAATAAAGAAGGCGAAGTTGTTTCTTCTAAAATCAAAGGCGTCGTTGATACAGTTGGAGAAGGAGACGTTTGGTTCCAGCAAGAAGTAGCTGAGGACGACTCTATTACTGTAGAAGAGGGCACATATAAAACAGAAGGTATCGATGCTGAAGACGATACATATTATTTCGGTACGTTGAATCCAGCCTCATATGATGTTGATGGAGAAGGAAAGCCTTTATATAGAGACTTAAATGGAGATGGAACAGGAGATGCTAATTTTGATGTTCTTCTGGTAGACGATCAAGTCTATATTGACGTTGATCAGGATAAAGACTTCACTGATGAAAAGGCGTATGGAGAAGGCGATGTTGATAACATGGACCTTAATCCTGATGATGAAGTAGAAGGTGCTAACTTTAGGATTGCTAGCCCTAGCCCAACGTATCCTGGACATGAATTTCCAGATTCAACTCTTTATCCATTCCCAGTAGCTACAGTTTTCTTTGATGGAGATGGTCACGGAACACATGTATCGGGAATTACAGCAGCAAATGGTCCTGCAAATGAAAATGAAACTGGGGCTGTAGCTGCAGAAGGGGTGGCTCCTGGTGCAGATCTATATGGTTTAAAAGTATTTGATTCTGCTGGCAGAACGTACGGATGGAGTATTGCGAATGCAATGTATCTTGCAGCTGTCCCTGAAGAATTGGGTGGATTTGGTACAGATGTTGTGAACATGAGCCTTGGCTCTTCACCAGATCTCAACGACGGATCAGGTGCATATGCGAAAATTATTGAAGATATGGGTGAGCTATTCGATACGATTTATGTCACTTCTGCTGGTAATGATGGACCTGGTGTGGATTCTGTAGGTGCTCCTGGTGATGGAATGAAAGCTCTTTCGATCGGGGCATATATTAACAGTAAAATGTGGGCAACTGAATATGGTTACTATCCTTATGGAAAGAATTCGGATGGTTCTCCAGTTCAAGGTGAAGGCCTATGGTACTTCTCGGCAAACGGACCAACAGAAGATGGTCAACAAAAACCAGACTTCGTGGCACCGGGATCTGCTTATGCTTCATTCCCATTGCATTTAGGTAATTACGAAGTGCTTCAAGGAACAAGTATGTCCTCTCCATATGTAGCTGGTGCAGTAGCAACATTAAAACAAGCAGCGCTGAAGGATCGTATTCCTTTTGATTATGAACTTGCTCGTGAAGCATTGATTCAAACAGCTGTACATGTTGATGGATATAATCGCGTAGAAGAAGGTGCTGGACTAATCGATGTCCCAGCAGCTTATGAATACATTCGTAAGCATTATATCAATGAAGTGAAGGAAGTAAATGTTACGGTTTACCATGGTGAGAAAGTTTCGGGTGGACCAGGACTTTATGTTCGCAACAAAGAAGTTCCTGAAGAAGTAACGGTCATGGTAGAAAACCCAACGGATGAAACGAAGAACCTAAACATTTCTTCAAATTCTGATTGGTTTACTCCTTCCGTTAGTAGTATTAAGCTTGCGCCTGGTGAGTTTAAAGAAATGACTGTGAAATATGATAAGAGCAAGATGGAGATTGGCGTAAACGCTGGTACACTATTAATCGATGATCCAGATACGGCTTATGCAGAAGCTCGTTCATTCCAGACAATCGTACTTGGAGAAGACTTTACGTCTGAAGATCGATTCCGCTTAACCCATGAAGATGAAGTTCAGTCTTCAAAAACAAAGAGTTACTTCTTTAATGTAGAAGAAGGAGCGCAAGAAGTACGATTTGCACTGGAAGCTCTTAAAGAAAACGATGAGTTCCAGGGACGTGTGCGCATGCTTGTTATGAATCCTGATGGAGATCAGGTTAACGCATTTCAAGGGTATGCGGGTTATGATGGTCTTGGAGTAGAAGATTATGTTGCTAAAAGTCCTAAATCAGGTGTTTGGGAAGTAGCTGTTTATGGAACAGCTGGTCCACAAGATGGTTTGGAAATGAACAAGTTTAAGCTAGAAGCATTCGTCCAGGATGTTGTTGCTAGCCCCGGTAGAATTGAACTTGGTAGCGTAATGCCTGGTAGTGAAGTATCTCAATCTGTTACGTTTGAAAACTACTTATCTACGAAACGTTCAGTAGAAGTAGTAGGCGGTGCATTTAGTAAGCCGGAAACGGATAAATCTAGAGAAACTGTTGCTGATGGCGGTGTCTACGATAAAACGATTACCCTTAAAAATAACATTTCTCTTGATGTAGCAATTGGCAATACGAACGATGCTGGTGATGACCTTGATCTTTATCTCTATCGTTCAAAAGATGGTAAAACAATTGGAGATTATATTGCCATTGATGCGGACGGTGATTCTGAAGAATCATTCTCTGTGAAAAACCTTCCAGATGGTGAATACACCATTCGCGTCGACGGTTATTCAACGGTTGGAGAAACGACAGATTTTGATTTCTCTGTTACAGAAGCGAAAGTACTTGAGGCTGGAGAAGAAGGCGCTGGTAAAATTGAAGTAACTGGTAAATCCAGCTTTGATTTAGGAGTAGGTAAGAAAGCAACAACTGATGTGAAAATCACGACACCAGAAGTTAGCGGTAAGTATACAGCTGGAATTTTCTTGAAAGATAAAGCGACAGGTGAAGTGCTTTCGATCGTGCCGGTTGAAACTGATGGCGATATGGTAGAAGTGGTAGCTGGGGACACTCGTTTTGAAACGGCAATCGAAGTATCAAAACAGATGTATCCTGAAGGAACAACCGTGGATACGGTGTTTATCGCAACTGGTTTTAACTTCCCAGATGCACTATCTGCTGGTCCGTTAGCAAGTGCATACGATGCCCCAATTTTGCTTGCTAATAAAGACGGTATGCTTTCTGATGAGGTTCTAAACGAGATTTCTCGCCTTAAAGCTAAGAATGTGATGATTCTTGGTGGTGAAAATGCAATCTCGAAGAAAGTAACTACGCAGCTTGCGAACATAGGCGTAAGTACAGCTGATATTGAACGACTTAGCGGAAATACTCGTTATGATACGAACGTTCAGATTATTAATAAACTAGCTGAAAAAGGTGCGACAAGCGAAGCTGTCTTCCTTGCGACAGGAACAAACTTCGCAGATGCCTTGAGTGCTGCATCTATCGCAGGTGCAAATGATATGCCAATTGTCTTGACGGATGGCAAAACGCTTACGGAAGATGCGAAAAAGGTAATGGCTGGAAAGCAAGTTTACGTGCTAGGTGGAGATGCGGTCATCTCTGATGAGGTTGTTGATATGGCTGATGAGTTATCGCTTACAACAAAACGCCTTGCTGGAGCAAACCGATTCGGTACCCTTGTAGAAATTCATAAAGAACTTGGGACAAATACAGATCAACTGTTTGTTGCTAACGGCATGAACTTCCCAGATGCCCTTGCAGCTGCACCACTTGTTGTGAAAGATAAAGGTAGCATGTTCCTTGTGAAGAGCGATGAAATCCCGAAAGAGATTGAATCTTATCTTGTTAAGTACTTTACAACAACAGATGTATCAGGAGCGAAAGTTCTTGGTGGTGACAGTGCTGTAAACAAAGATGTGAAAGATAAATTTAACAAATGGTTAAATAAGTAAGATACCAAGAAAGCCGCTCCGAAAAGTGAGCGGCTTTTTAATTTTTACTTGCAATCAATTTCCCTTTATTACAATAATATTATTAGATACCATTATTCGACAGATTTCCAGGGGGGAAGTTATGAAAAATGTACTCTTTTTGATCGCTCTTATTGGATGCCTAGCAGTGGTTGTTGCTGGGAAGTTTCATTGGGATGATAAGCTTGAACAAACAGGTGAGACTGTAAGTGCAGAAGTTGATTCTGCATCAGGAGCCACAAAGCAAAGTGAAGGAATTGATGAAATACCGGTAAGTAATAAGGAACTTAAAAAGCTTGTTACCAATTTCCCAGAGAACCTTCAAGAGAAGATGATGTCTTTTAACGAACCGATTTCAGTTGCCATTGTCGGCTCGGAATCAATCGGTACAAGTAAAGAAGGACTCAAGCAAATTATTGAAAAGGGATTAGAGGAATCCTATTGGAATGGGGCTTTTAAAGTTAAACAAATTACTTTTAAAGACGCCACAACAAAGTCGATCGTTGAGGACGAATTATATGAAAACGTCATTGAAGAAAAACCAGATATCGTCCTATTAGAAGCGTTTACGTTAAATGATAATGGTGTTGTGGTTATTGATGAGGGGCACCAAAATCTTTCTACCTTTATGTTGGAATTAAAAGAAGCAATTCCGAGTGTAAGTATCATGCTGATGCCGTCAAATCCGATTGCTGATCCGGGCTATTACGCACTTCAAATCAGTGCTCTTGAAAAATATGCGGAAGCAAATGACCTCATATATTTGGATCATTGGAAAGAATGGCCAGCAGTTGATAGTGAAGAAATTAACGATTATTTAGTAGATTCCAGACCGAATGAACAAGGGTTTGAAGTATGGGGCGATTTCATCGTCGATTATTTAAGCGGTAACTAAATACTAGCCTTCCTGTTATGTAGGGGGGCTTTTTGCTTTTTGTTGGGTGTTTTAATAAGATGTAATGGGAATGAGTTTTACCATTTGAACAAAAGGAGAGTCAACATGGCACCTGTTAAAGTAATGAGTGTTTTTGGGACAAGACCTGAAGCAATAAAAATGGCGCCGCTTGTGAATGAGTTAAAGAAATTTCCGCAACATATTACGCCGCTTGTTGCTGTAACAGCCCAGCATCGAGAAATGCTTGATCAAGTATTATCAATCTTTGAGATCGAGCCAGATTACGATTTAAATATTATGAAAAGCAAACAGTCACTTGCTGATATTACTACAAGAGTGCTGAATGGTCTTGATACAATTATGAAGGAAGAAAAGCCTGATCTTGTGCTAGTCCATGGGGATACGACAACAACCTTTGCTGCAAGTCTTGCAGCATTTTATAATCAAATTTCAGTAGGTCATATAGAAGCGGGGCTACGCTCATATGATAAATGGTCTCCTTTTCCTGAAGAAATGAATCGAATGCTAACTGGAAATCTTGCTGATCTGCACTTTGCACCTACCATTCAAGCTTCAGAAAATTTATTAAATGAAGGAAAAACAGCAGATCGTATTTATATAACAGGAAATACAGCGATTGATGCATTGAAAAATACGGTCCAAGAAGACTACGATCATCCTCTATTATCGAAAATTAGGGGGAAACGAATGATTTTACTCACATCTCACCGGCGAGAAAATCATGGTGAACCAATGACACGTATTTTCCAAGCGGTTAAGCGGATTGTTAACGAACATGATGATGTTCATGTGGTTTTTCCTGTTCATTTAAATCCACTAATTAGAGAGCTTGCTGATAAAGTACTTGGCACGCATTCTCATGTTCATTTAATTGAACCTCTTGATGTCATTGATTTTCATAATTTTGCTTCAAAAGCAACGTTGATTTTAACCGATTCTGGTGGTGTTCAAGAAGAAGCGCCTTCACTCGGCTCACCGGTTCTTGTTTTAAGAGAGAATACAGAGAGGCCTGAAGGCGTTTCAGCTGGAACACTTAAGCTTGTTGGGACAGATGAAGAAGCAATCTATTCTACTGCATCAACACTTCTCACAAATGAGGAGGAGTATTATAAAATGTCCCAAGCTGCTAATCCTTATGGAGATGGAGAAGCATCAAATCGAATTGTTAAAGCGATCTTATATTACTTTGGTGCTTCAACTATTAAACCAGACCCGTTTACTGAATAACAACCGTTCAAAAACCTTTCTGCAATAAGCAGGAAGGTTTCTTACGTTATCTATTCTTTATTAATGGAGGGAAAAGGGAGAGGAAGCTGAATAAATAGTCCTATTTTCTTATCTTAGAAGAATTAGCTAATGAACGTAGAAGTTCTCACTCACCTATAATAAAATGTAATAGATTGCCAAGAGAGGAGAGTGGGATATGAAAAAGAGTTTACTTGTTAGTTTTTTTATTTTAATGGTCGTGATGATACACAGTCCGTCTTTTGCTTCAGCTGAAAAATACATAGTGATTGATCCAGGGCATGGAGGCAAGTTTACTGGAACCTCGGGTTATTCTGGAGCAGAAACCGGCTTTTATGAAAAAGTTGGAACGCTTGAAATCGGTTTAAAGCTAAAGGAAAAGTTAGAAGGAACGGATATTAAAGTTTTTATGACAAGACAAACGGATCGAGATTTTGCGAATGATTCAAAAGAGGATCTTATTGAAAGAATGAAGGTTGCAAACGGATACGTGAAGGGGAATAATGACAATTCACTTTTTATTTCCATTCATCATAATGCGTACCCTTTTAGCACGCTCGTTAAGGGATATGAAACTTATTATTATAGTAAAGCCGCGGCGTGGGATGAAGAATATCCGCCAGATCCAATGCAGGTTAATTTTGAATCAGAAAGCCGCCGACTTGCTAGCATCGTTCATCCGCAGGTGCTGAATAAAACTGGATTGCTCGATAAGGGAATTCAAAATGATCAGGCTTTCTTTGTCATTCGAAATGCACAGATGCCGTCTGTGCTCGTGGAGCTTGGTTATATGTCTAATCCCTCAGAAGAAAGCTTAATTAAAACAAGTCGTTTCCAAAACGATGCCGCAGAAGCGCTTGCGCAAGCTGCTATTAACTTCTTTAAAGTGTTTGAAGTGAAGGATAGTAGTGGGAAAGAAATTAAGCAATTCACTTCACGAGATGATGCGATTACATTCGCAAAAACCCTTAACAACGTGACGGTATTTGATAAAGATAAGCAGGAAACGATCTATGACTCTACTAAAGTAAACTATGATGTTTATATTAAAGGAAATAGTAAAGCTGTTTCTTTTACAGAGCTTTCGGATGCGATCAATTATGCAAAAGATCGTAAAAATACAAAAGTCATTGATAAGAAGAAAGGCACAGTTGAGTGGTCGAATTATTTAACGCGTCCTTATCAAATTCGGAGTAAAGATGGCTCAAGTAAAGGGAGTTACTTCGAAAAAAGCCAGGCTATTTCAGCGGCTAAAGCTATGAAGGATGTAAAAGTTGTAAATCGATCGTCTGCTGATACGCTTTGGACAAATATTTCTGGAGAACAAGTGACAAAGACGCTTAACGTGAAAGCTCTTGCTGGAAGCGATCGATTTGAAACAGCCGTTAAGATTTCAAAAGAAATTTATCCTGAAGGTTTTAAAGATAATAAAAATGAAAAAACAGTTGTACTTACAAATGGATTAGGTTATGCAGATGCTCTATCTGTAGGTCCTCTTGCTGCGCAGCTAGGAAATGCGCCCATTCTTTTAACTAGAGGCTCTTCACTTGATCCTTTTGCTGAGCAAGAAATCAAGCGATTAGGTGCTAACAAAGTCTTATTGATTGGTGGAAAGAGTGCCATTTCTACAACGGTTGAAAAGCAAGTCAAGGGATTAGGGGTAACAGCAGAAAGACTGGGTGGAGCCAATCGATATGAAACAAACTTAATGATTAACGAAAGACTTGATCATGTTGAGGGAGTGTTTGTAGCGAACGGCTTAAATTATGCAGATGCGCTAGCAAGCTCGCCAATCGCTTCAGCATCCGATTGGGCGATACTCCTAACCGATAAGAAAGAATTATCAGCGGAAGCTCTTTCGTATGTAAAAGGACAAGATACAGCGATACTCGGTGGAGAAGCGGTTATTTCTTCAAATCTAGAAGAGCAGCTGAAAAATTCAAATGGTTCTAATGTGAAGCGTTTGGCTGGGGAGACACGATATGAAACGCTTGCTGCTATTTTAAATGAATACAGCGACGAAATGGTATCAGATACTGTGCTTCTGTCCATTGGTCAGGATTTTCCTGATGCTCTCGTTTCTTCCTCATTAGCCGTTCAAACTGGTGCACCGCTAATTCTCGTACATGATACATTGAACTCATCCGTGCAGGACGTTCTTTTTGAATATGGTATGGAAAACCGTGTAACCACCTTGTTCACAGTGGGTGGAAAAGTTCAGGAAAAACCGAAAAGTCAGGTAGCTAACAGATTATATTAGGCACATATTAACCATTAACTTGGAGGCAAATATGAAAAAAACCACAATAAGTTTACTTTTAACGTTATTTATAGCGACTGGGTGTGGTACAGGTTCAACAGAGAATAGCTCGAGTGAAGTAACCGAAGTGAAAGCAGGTACTAACGAAACAAGCACGATTAATGAAGTGGATTTGATTGACTACAGACCTGAAACTGGTGTCACAAAGACATTTACATCTCAGGGGAAGCAGTTCTTTACCGAATATGTTGTTGATCAGAATGCTGAATATCTCCAAAGAATTATTACACTTGGAGATATGCAAACGACTCAGATCGTCAAATGGACAGAAGACCGAGCTGCCGTTGTAGAAGAAAGTCAATCAAGTAGTAAAGAAAGTATACTTGACGGATATGAATCAGTAGAAGAAGTGGAAGCACTTTTGAATCTTTCCCAGCAACAAGAAGGGGTAGAGATGACTACGTTGGATACTGTAGAAGTTCCTTATGGAAGTTTTCATGACGTCATAAAGGTGACAAAGAAGCAAGACCAAATGATCATGACAATCTTTTATGCAAAGGGAGTAGGAATGATCAAGCAAGTATATGAAACAACAGACAACTCAGAAAAAGAAGTGGCAGAATTAGTTGAAATTCAATGAAACACGAAAAAAGCAGCCATCTTGGTTGCTTTTTTCGTGTTGGATATCTCAATAAATGTTATTCGACAAAAGATGGCAATTCAGGTTGAATTATGAAAGAATAAGTTAATCGTTTCTAAATTCATGAGAAACGTTAAGATTTTGTAAATTACGGTTGAATAAAGGGGGAGATTAGCGAAAAAATGTAGAGAAAAGGCGCCTTATCAAGGGTTAGTACCCAAAATGACAGGCTTCTGATACTGGTAGACGACAGAAGCGGAATTATATAAAATATAATATGACGTTGAAAATATAAATGCAGTGAGATTAGGAGTTAACAAGCGAATGTTTAAAAAATTACTCAACGATTGGCGAAATAACAAAGATTTGCTTTACCACCTAACCGTATCCGAACTGAAATCGAATACTGCTAGAACGTACCTCGGAACATTATGGTGGATTGTCGATCCGATCCTGTATATGGCGATTTATTATTTTCTAGTAGGAATCGTTTTAGATCGTGGCGGAGACGACTACGCTGTTTATCTGTTTACAGGCCTGATCCCGTTAAAATGGGCAACTGCTTGTATGGTTGATGCCACTACGGCTATTTCATCAAAAGCTCGTATTCTTCAACAGGTTTATGTGCCAAAGCTTACTTTTATTCTGGTGAGGCTTGGTGTGAATACATTTAAGTTTCTTGTAAGTTCAGTCATTATGGTTTTATTCCTCTACTTTAGTGGTGTTGACTTAACCGTAAATGCATTGAATTTCTTTATTTTAATCATACTTAACCTTCTTCTATTGCTCCCAATCATGATCATCATGGCTCATATTGGCGTGTACTTAAAAGATATTAAAAACATGATGCAATACATTTCACGGACATTGCTTTATCTGTCACCAGTGCTTTTCCGAATGGAATCGGTACCTGCAAACATTAGAGATCTTCTTTACCTTAATCCTTTCACTAACTTTCTCGTTTCGTACCGTAACATCTTTCTTTATCAAGGACAGCCACTATGGGATAACCTCTTGATTATATTAGCGCTCTCACTAGTCCTGTTGTTTATTGGACTACGCATTTTGAACAAATACGACAAACAATATGCTAAGGTGATTTAATTGAAAAAGGACATCATTGAACTAAAAGATATTTGGGTCTCGTATCCTGAGCATTCTGATAATCCATTGAAGCAATTGCTTAGTAAGGATAAAAAGCAGTTCTGGGCATTAAAAGGCCTTGATTTTACTGTTAAAAAAGGTGAAGTTCTCGGAATTATTGGTCGTAATGGATCAGGAAAAAGTACTCTTTTGAAACTTATGAGCGGTTTAATTGAACCAGATCAGGGGTCTTACCAGGTCGAAGGAAAGCGTCCGATGTTACTTTCTCTTGGAGCGGGGTTTCAGCCTGAACTTTCTGGTATTGAAAATATTTACTTGAATGCCCTTCTACTTGGGAACCGTAAGAAGAAAATTGATGAAAACCTTGAAGCAATTATTGAATTTTCCGAGCTGGATGATTTTATTTATAAGCCTGTTAGAACGTATTCATCTGGAATGAAAGCAAGGCTAGCTTTTTCAACTGCGATTATGCTTGATCCAGAAATTCTGTTAATTGATGAGGTATTAGGTGTTGGAGACTCAGCGTTTCAAAAGAAATGTAAAGATGCGATCCTTGAAAAGATTCAGCAAGATCGTACAGTGATTCTGGTTACACACTCTTCAGGACTAGTGAAACAGATATGTGATCGTGTTGTATGGATTCATCGCGGTGAACAAAAAGCGGTTGGCGATACGAAAGAAATCGTTGAACAGTACGATGAGTTTATGAAGGCGAAGAAAAAATGAAGCATATTCTAATGGTTCTTTTTAAAGACATCGATTACGATGCCAGAGTGCAACGAGAAGCGATTGCTCTTGCAGAGACTGGTTATCAGGTGACGATTTGTTGCCTGAATGAATTTGATACAGATCCTCCCTTTTTGCATAACTTGATCAATATTTATAAGCTCACCATTTCAACAAAGCAAGCAAAGAAAGGGATCGCTAGTGGCTCATCTCGAAAACCAACAGTACTAGCGAAAATGGTTCGGCATCCACTCATTAAACTTGCGAAGGATCAATATGCGAGCTACGAATTTTATAAAAAAGTAAAGATAACGATGGGATCTGAAACCATTCATGCCATTCACTGTCACGATTTAAACACGCTTGATACTGGTAAACGCTTAAAGGAACATTTTCAGAGCAAGTTGATATATGACTCGCATGAACTTTTTAATGAAATGACTGGTCGAAATGCCGTTGATCGTCGTTTTGGTTATGCATTAGAGGCAAAGTTAATGAAGCATGTTGATCGATTTATAACTGTAAATCCCTATTTAATCGATAAATTTAGTAAGCGGTATGGAAAGTTACCACCTTCGATTTATTTGCAGAATATACCGCTACTTGGTCTTGAGCAAGAGCGAAAAAATGCTCATTATTTTCATCATCTTTATGGAATACCAACTGATAGAATCATTCTTTTGTATCAAGGGGGATTCTCAAAGAACAGGGGTATTGAGCTATGTGTTAAATCAATGAATCAATTGCCTGATCACTATCATCTTGTTTTGCTTGGAGATGGTGATATAAAAGAAGCCCTTATGCAATTAGTTGAAGGAGAAAAGCTTACTTCCAGGGTTCATTTTCATCCGAAGGTACCACCTTCAGAAATATTATCTCTAACCAAGGAAGCTGATATTGGGCTCGTGATGTATGAGAATGTGAGTGAAAATAATTACTATTCAACACCGAATAAAATTTTTGAGTATATGTTGATGGGACTTCCGGTAGTATCTTCTAATCATCCAGGGAAAGCTTATCTATTAGAAGAGTATGATTTTGGGGTAGCAGTGGATGAGAATGAAGAGGCGATCGTAAAAGGAATTGAAGCTATTCAGCAAAGAAGTAATTATTATGTTCAAAAATGTGACGAGGCAAGCAAAGTACTAAATTGGCCAAATGAATCAAAAAAGTTAATTCACTTGTACAATGAATTATTTTCTTAAACAACAATGAAATGTGGTTACCACATTCATTTCTGAAGTTACTGTGAGTGAGGAGTTGTGATTATGAAACTTGTCGTAATGGGCCTTGGATACATCGGGTTACCGACAGCTGTTATGTTTGCAAGGCACGGCGTTCAAGTGCATGGTGTGGACATTAATGAGCAAGTGATTGAGACGTTAAAGAATAAAACACTTCATATTGAAGAACCAGGTTTAGGGGATATGCTTGTTGAAGCAGTCGACTCTGGCCGTTTAACGTTCGGGACAGAGCCGATCGCGGCAGATGGATTCATTATTGCGGTGCCTACTCCTGTCAATCCAGATAAAACAGCAAACTTAAATTATGTACGCTCTGCTGCTGAAATGATTCAGCCTTTGTTAAAGGAAGGGAATCTCGTTATTCTTGAATCGACAAGTCCTCCCGGCACAACGCTGAAGGTGCTTTCACCAATTCTCGAATCCTCAGGACTTAAGATGGGGAAAGACCTGTATGTTGCCTATTCTCCTGAACGTGTTTTACCTGGTAAGCTGCTTGATGAACTTGTGAATAATAATCGTATTGTTGGTGGAGTGAATCCAGCCTCTAGTATCAGAACAGAGGAAATTTACAAAATCTTTGTAAAAGGAATGATTCACCAGACTGATGCCACGACTGCAGAAATGGTAAAATTAATGGAGAATACGTATCGTGATGTAAATATTGCGTTAGCTAACGAATTGGCACGTATTGCAGAACAGGTAGGGTGTGATATTTGGAAAGCTGTTGAATTAGCGAACTGCCATCCAAGGGTGAATGTACACTCCCCAGGACCTGGAGTTGGTGGGCATTGCATAGCTGTTGATCCATGGTTTCTAGTAGAAGCAAGTCCAGGGGATGCAAAGCTCATTCAAACAGCAAGAGCCATTAATGATGGAGTTCCCAAAAAGATTGCGAATCAAATTAAGGAACGAACAGAAGGGCTTATGAACCCGAAAGTTTCTCTGCTTGGACTTGCCTATAAAGGTAATATTGGTGATGCGCGTGAAAGTCCTTCACTTACCATATTGCAAGAACTTGAAGATATGGGGATTGAATGTGCGGTTCATGATCCTTATGTCATGGATAAGAGGATTGCGAATCAATTAGATACGATTGAAGATACGGTACGACATTCAGATTGTCTGGTGATTTTAACAGATCATAATGAATATAAGAATTTGAAACTTGAAACATTAGCAGCGTTAATGCGCCATACGTTGCTTTATGATACGAAGAATATAATAAGTAAACAACAGGCAGAAGAAGCTGGCTTTCAATATGAAAAAGTGGGAAAATCCCAAATCAACACGAATTTATTACATTTATAAAGGATGAATGAGATGAAGGAAGCATTGTTAACGAAGTTTGAAACAGGTAATGCACGTGTAGGAGTTATTGGACTTGGCTATGTAGGACTTCCCCTTGCGGTGGAAATGGCACAAAAGGGTTTTGAAGTATATGGAATCGATGTATCTAAAGAAAAAATGGACATTCTAAATAACGGGAAGAGTTATGTGATGGATATTTCCGATGAACAAGTAGAAGCCATTATCGGAAAGAACTTTTTCCCAGGAGATGACTTTTCAGTTATCTCTAAATTAGATGCTGTTAGTATTTGTGTTCCGACACCACTTGCCAAAACAAAAGAACCAGACGTTTCTTATATCAATGCTGTTGTTGAAAAGTTAGTTGATTATATGACAGAAGGTACGCTTGTTGTTCTTGAAAGTACAACTTATCCAGGTACAACAGATGAATTAATTAAAGCTGTCATTGAAGAAAAGACTTCTTTCCGTGCAGGAGAGGACTTCTTCCTTTGTTTCTCACCAGAGCGTGTTGACCCAGGTAACCAGCAATTTAATACAAAAAATACACCTAAAGTACTTGGCGGTGCAACGAAACCATGTCTTGAGCTAGGCGTATCTCTTTATAGTTCATTCCTAGAAAATATTGTTCCAGTTAGTTCAACAAGCGTTGCTGAAATGGTGAAGCTTCTTGAGAACACGTTCCGGAGCGTTAACATTGGCCTCGTAAACGAACTAACGATGATGTGCGATCGTATGGGAATCAATGCATGGGAAGTGATTGATGCTGCTGCTACAAAGCCATTTGGGTATATGCCTTTCTATCCGGGACCAGGAATTGGCGGTCACTGCATCCCACTTGATCCAGCATATCTCTCTTGGAAAGCAAAAATGTTTAACTTCTATAACCGATTTATTGAGCTTGCCAGTGACGTGAATGGAAACATGCCGCGCTATGCGCTGAATCAGGCTGCAGATATTTTAAATGATAATGAGAAATCCATTAAAGGATCAAAAATCTTTATTTTAGGTATGGCTTATAAGAAGAACATCGATGATCTTCGCGAATCTCCAGCACTTGAAATCTATCGCCTTCTTGAAGATAAGGGAGCACATGTGTATTACCATGATCCGTTTGTTTCAAGCTTTAAGAATGGTGAAGAAGTTGTTTATTCCGTTGAGTTAAATGACCAGAATCTTGATGACGCTGATCTTGTTGTGATTGCAACTGATCATACAACAGTGGATTATGATTATGTCATTGATCGCGCGAAGCTAATTTATGACACGCGGAATGTAACTAAGAACTACAAAGATTCGAAAGGTAAAGTGACGCTACTTGGTGGCCAGCAAAACTTTGATTTACCTACGAATGTTGAAGAAAATTCAAGTGTAAACCCTAAGTAATTGATGTAAAAGGAGAATTCTACATGAAATTTGATGTTAGCCCATTTTATACAGAAAATATTGAGGTATTGATCAATGAGGGTTGCTTAAATAACAAACTGATCGCAAACGGAAGAAAAGCAAATTCCCTTCTTATTCTTTCTGGTGATGGGGAAACACAAGCTTCATTAGAACTAGCAAGGGTAGATCAACGTGTGACAGAACTTGTTCGTTTTGATGAGGATTTACAAAAGAAGAGAAAAATGGTTAGCTCCTTACCTCAGGAGCTTCAAGAGAATATAAACCTTCAAAAAGTGAATTACTATCGTGCAGTAGAACTGGAAGCGTACCATTCTGAAATGGTTCTTCTTGAAGGAAATTTCACACGAAGATTTTACGAGGAAGGCTTTCTTTTGGCACTTCATCGTATTTTGGCAGAAGAATTGAATGGCAGCCTGGCGGTAAAATTTCCGATTAATGAAGAAATTACAGAAGATATTTCGGAAGTTGTTCTAAGTTTAAATCAATTCTTTATTGCCACTTCAATGGGATTTGAAGACGGCTATCTATTCTTCATCGGTGAACCGCGGACCGCACTTCCTGAAGACCGAATTAAACAAGAAGTGACAAGTGGCCTGTTAGCAGCTATTTTAAAGCTTGAAAAAGCTCATCAGAAGTTGACCGCAGTTCTGGTGAAAAATAAGCCTAGTAGTGAAGAAAAAGATGACGCGATTGCCACAGCAGTAGCGAATCAAAACATGGAGCAAATGATCCAGCAACAGTTCCAAATTAGAGATTTGAACGAACAACTTAAGAATCTAAAACGTGATTCAAATAAGAAGGAAAAGCAACTGTCTCAAGTGACAAGAAAATATAATCGCGCTCAACACATCGTAAACCATATGGATTCAAATGCATCTACCCGGTATTTGATTGGTGATGCGGTAATGGGATCAACGAAGTCATTTGGGCGAGCAATTCGGTTACCAAAAAGGTTACTTCGCATTTATCGAGATGCTAAAAGTGGGAAAATTGGACGGATCAAAAATGGGTCTGGCTCGTTTGAAATTGAACCAATTAATGATGGGAATGCTATTCTTTTTGTGCCAACTAATGGTGCGGGTCTTGGCCATTTAACAAGACTTCTTGCGATTGCGAGACGAGTGAAGCGCATTGATCCATCGAAAAAAATTATTTTCCATACGACCAGTTCAGCGATGCATTTGATCTTGCAGGAAGGTTTTCTTGGCTATCACTTACCATCTAAGATGCTGTTTCCAAAAGAAATGAGTGCCAAGCAGTGGAACGCAATGTTACGTGATCATCTTGAAACGGTCATTGGCATTCACCAACCTGAAACAATTGTGTTTGATGGCGCCTTCCCATATGCAGGTCTGGTTGCTTCGATGCGAAAAAAAGAAGGATTAAGAAAGATTTGGGTAAAGCGTGGTCAGCATAAGGAAGGTAAGGCTGAGTTAGTGGAAACCAAAGAAGCAGAATTCGATGAAGTGTATGTTCCGGGTGAAGCTGGTGGGGAAAACAGTATGAGAAAAGAAGGAATAAAAACATTCTGTGAACCAGTTTTATATCTAGATCGAGAAGAACTGAAAGACCGTGAAAGTGTCCGTCGCCAGTGGAACATTCCAGAAGGTATGAAAATGGTATACGTTCAGCTTGGAGCTGGGAAAATCAATGATATTCACTCAACAATTTCCATCCTATTGAATGAGTTGTTAAAAAGAGACGATGTCTTCGTCGTTATTGGAGAATCCATTATTGGTAATCGAATGGATTTAAAAATGGATCGGGTTCTTACATTGAGAGACTATCCAAATTCCATTTATTTCAATGCATTTGATTTGATCGTAACAGCTACTGGTTACAACACTTTCCACGAAGTTATGTATTTCGGA
Organism: Bacillus sp. N1-1; assembly: GCF_009818105.1. NCBI lineage: Bacteria > Bacillati > Bacillota > Bacilli > Caryophanales > Bacillaceae > Bacillus > Bacillus sp. N1-1. Next base: position 3,732,346 of record NZ_CP046564.1, on the reverse strand, counting down.
GTGCCATCAATCTTAATTCCGAATGAAAATACAAAAACTGATGATCAAGTGGCAAGAGCTATGATTGCTGGAAACGCTGGAGCTGCGATCGTTTTAAGAGATCCTGGTGCAGCTGATTTTGAAAAAGCTATTAAAGAAGCGCTTGATGAAGAAAACAATCAAAACATGAGAAGAAGTGCTCTTTCATTAATGAAAGAAAATGGGGCACAACAAATGGCGGAAATGATTGTACAAAACGCAACAGTGAATCAGTAGAAATTAAAATGGGAGAGTGATGAAGATGAAACGAAAAATCTTGGTACCAATCGCATTTAATAATTGGGCGTTAACTGATGTGAATGATAATCGTTTAACGAAGGAATGGATCGATCATCGTATGGGGATTTTCATGAAATACACATGTAGAAGCCTTAAAGCACAAACAAATCAAGATTTTACAACGATTCTTCAATATGATCAGCGTTCTGAAGAACACGTAATGAACGCGCTGAAACAGCATGATCCACTTCCAGAAAACATTAAATTTGTGCCTAAAAATGCTTATAACAAAACGTTAGAGCGTGAAATTCAGGATTACGATGAAGTATACTTTGCACGAATTGATTCTGACGATATGTACCATAAAGGCTACTTTGAATTTCTGAAAAACCATCAACCTGCAGAAGGTACTGAAGCGCTTATTAATCAGTACGGCTACTTTTATGATGAGTATTCAGATAAGGTGGCAACAGCTAAAATCAAATCACCACCTTTTTATACGCTCATTTATAATGTGGCAGAGTATCTCGATGGTAAGCGTCATCCGGTTAAAGGTCATCTATCCGTTCACAGCCTTAACCATGAATTATTAGAGCCAAGAAACTACGTTCAAGTCATTCACTCGAATAACATGTCTACATCTTTTGAAAACCGTTATATCGATGGATTAATTGAAGATGAAAATGAAAAGAACCAAATTCTTAGTAATTTCTGGGGTTAAACGTACGGAATGAAAAGCTGTCGGATTTTCCGGCAGCTTTTTTGCAAAGGATAGGTTATAATCTCTAATTTATTTTAAATACGTAATACTATCAGGAAATGACCCACAATCCTTTTTTGAATCTGTAGAATCAGCTATAATGCAAATAAATGGTATCCAATTCATTAGCTGCCTGTGCAGTAGAATCAGGAGAGTGGCATGTTAAAAAATCAGTTAGTGCATTTACAAAGTGAAACCTTATCCATTCCTGAACATCAACGGTCGAGATTAAGATGGTGTGGCTCTAGAGCATCAGGAAAACATATTCTTCATATAAGCCAAACACCTGGAATTCTTTCCATTGTTAATGAAGATACTCAATTAGACATGGTGAACCTTATTGTTACTTGTGATGATTTATCTATTCTCGATCATCCGTCAACCGTAAATAGTACAAGCTCATTTTGGACAGGAGATCTTTCAGAAGAAATTCCATTTCCAACCAATTACTTTGATGTGCTTATTATTGAAGATGCTTTAGCTGAAATTCTGCCTGTCCATAATGATGAAGTGCAAAGACTTATTAAGCCGAATGGAAAAATCATCGTAACGGAAAAACTTAGACAGGCGATCCAATTAAAAGATGAGTGGGGAGCTATTTTTTCAAGCAATGAAAAGATTGATCAACGTGTGGATGAACACTATGTTAATGTCGTACTAAGAAATGTAACAAAAGCACCTGAGCATTCAGAAGACGAGGTAGAAATTTTATTAAATGAGATGCAAGAAATAATTGAAAGAATAAACAAAGATTACGCTAAGGCGTTACATGAAAAGCTTGAAGAGAAAAAAACAGAAGAACTAGTACGACTTCAAGAAAAGAACAAATTAGTGAACAGCATTCCTTTTATAAGAAAAAAACATGAAGCTCTTATTGCTCAATTAGAATTATCACCTGAAGAAAAAAAGGAACTGTCTCAAAAATCTAATGAAACCGTGATACATACGAAAAAATGCGACCTGCATGACCAGCTTAGTCGCTTTCAAGCAATTGGAAACATAACGATTGTATTTGGAGAAACATATTTATATCGCAAAAATAGTCTTGTATTTTCACATCAGCTAGTGGATGTGCTCTCTCATAATAAGGGGAGAAATGTTGTTTATGTACATGGAAATGGGTCTCGGGCATTTGCTCCTATTTATAGGGCAGGGGCAAACTTAATCCAAATTAGCAGTACAGAATTTCATGAGCATCTTCACTTATTCGACTCTCCTGAAATGTATGTAACCGTACAAGATCTTCAGCTAGCTAAAAGGCTTGGGCGATTACAGTGGAAAAAGTGGAGTGTCTATTATTTTCCAGAGGAAATAGCAGACCAAGAGGTTCATAGCTTTTTAGTTGGAAGTCTTACCCCTGATAGCTTTATTACAAGAATGAACATCTACCTTCCATATGGAACGAAGCCAAAGCAATTAAAGGAAATGGCTAACGATGTTGAAGAACAACGAATTGTTATTGGTTACGTTGGAAACCTGGAACGAGTGGATTATAGTGCCATTAAGGAAATGTTGGTAGCAAACCAAAAGGTGGCGGTTGAACTTATCGGTTATAATCTTCCAGATGCTATTCCAATCAACACAAAAAGACTTATGATAAAAGAGTATATAAATGAAGATGAGCTAAGGAAAAGAGTGGAAAAGTGGACGTTTGGCTTTCTTCCATTTCGACAAAGTGAGCCAATCGTATCCATTGGGATGATGAAAAAATTAGGTATCCCCCTATTAGTTACTAATGATTGGGGTGCTTCTATACAAGAGCAGAAAGTATGGTCACTTGATGAAGAGGAGACGTTAAGTGGATTTTTAGAAGAAGCGATTTGCATGTGGGAGGGGAGAGAAGGACGATGAAAATCCTATATATTTATCGCTACTTGTTATTAGGTGGCGTAACCACTCAATTGGCAAATAGACTTGAATTTCTCAGATCTGTCAGTGATCCTCACTTTATCTTTCTTTCTGATCATGGAGGTAGGACCGCCTTTGGAGACTTCGATCAAATCAAAGTGACAGATGACCCTGCTAGTGTTCATGACTATGTAAAAAAGTATCAGTTTGATTTAATTATCGCTATTGATACAAAGGAAATGACAGATTACTTAATAGACGTACACTGTGAGGTTCCTATCATTCAAGAAGTTCATGGCATTTCATATAAGCTGAACTATTTGGTAGGGGATGAGCAGCGTCATTTTCGTGGATATATTGTTCCTTCTAATTATAGTAAAGAACGAATCGTTGCAGACTATTCGGCTCCTGAAGAACAAACGTATGTTATTCCTAATTGCCTGGATACATCATTATTCTCACCTAAAGAAGTTGAGCCTCTTACAAATAAAAAAATTATTTGTTGGGTTGGGAAATTAAACGATCATAAAAATTGGCAAGGTTTTTTAAACCTTGCTGAAAAAATTTCTGCACACCGTGATGATTGTATGTTTTGGATTATCGGAGGAGAAACCGCTTCAATTAAAGCAACGAGGCATCTCTTTCAAGAGATAAATAAGCGGAATCTTCATATCCAATGGATTGATCGCATGGAATATAACGAAATGCCAGATCTTTATTCATTGGTGGCTAATAGCGGTGGCTGTACCGTAAGTACATCAAAAGGTGAATCCTTTGGAATGAGCCTCATTGAAGCCATGGCGTGCGGATGTCCAGCGGTTGCCCCAACAGTTGGAGCGATCCCTGAAATTTATGAAGGAACCCTTCAAAGGCTAACGTACAAGTTACATGATTTAGACTCATGTGAAGCTATTGTTCATCGTCTTCTTGATAATAAAGAGGAGAGAAGAACACAAATCAACAGCGGTATTAAAAAAGTAAAAAAAGACTATTCCATCCATCATGTAGTTAAACAATATTTTGAACTACTACGAAATTTATCCACGGTTCAGAAAGTCTGGTGAATTTACCGGACTTTTTGCATGTGCAAAAGTAAAATGTTATCGCTTAATAAAATAAGTTTATTAACTAATTGTAAAATTTCGTTTACACTTCCAATGCTTTTCTTAATCAACTTTTCTTTCGATTCATTACGAAGTATAATGAAAGAAGTGTTTTTATGTCGTATTCAGGTTAAGAGGGAAAGGATTCACTATGAAGATTTTATATCTATCTCAACATTTCCCGCCCGAGATAGGCGCTGCGCAGGCACGTGCCTATGATATGTCAATGAATTTGGTAGAAGAAGGCTGTGAGGTTACGGTTGTTACTGCTTTTCCTAATCATATTTCTTCCAAAAAGTTATTTCATTCCAGTGAGCACCTTGGTTTGAATGTGATACGTTCTTTTGTTGTTCAGGACACAAAAAAGAGTACGGTAAGAAGAATGTTAAATTATTTTTCGTTTATGACAACTTCCATTATCGCAGGAATATTTGCGAAAAAACCTGACGTTGTCTTTGCAACAACACCGCAGCTTTTCGTAGGCTTATCAGGTTACGTATTGAGTAAACTAAAACGTGCCAAGTTCGTTATTGAAGTGCGAGATTTATGGGTGGATTTTGCTGAAGTTTTAAATCAAATTAATAATAAAAAGCTTTTAACGATGGCTCGGAAATTAGAGTGGTTCCTTTATAACAAGGCGGACCATATCATTGTGGTGACACATGGGTATAAAGACTATCTCATAGAAAAAGGTATACCTGAAAATAAAATCGATGTCATCACAAATGGTGTTAATCCAACTGAAATGGGAATGCTTGTCCCTGAAGAGGGTGTGAGAGTCCGTAAAGAACATTGTCTAGAAGATCAATTTCTTATTCTGTATGCTGGCAATATGGGTATTGCTCAGGGACTTCAAACGGTGTTAGAAGCAGCATATCGTTTAAAAGATGTTCCTTCGATTACTTTTGTGCTTATAGGTGAAGGTGCTGAAAAAGAAAGGCTTCTAAGGTATCAAAAAGAGAAGGATTTGCACAATGTTTTAATTCTGGATAGTCGAGCGAAGCAGGAGTTGAATGGCTTCTATGCTGCAGCTGACCTTTGTCTTGTTATTTTAAAAAATCATCCTCTTTTTGATATTACGATTCCATCAAAATTATTTGATTGCCTCGCAATGAACAAACCGATTCTTCTCGGAATCGGGGGAGAATCAAAAGAAATTGTTAAAAGCTTAAATGCAGGACTCTTTTTTGAACCAGAAAATGCGGATTCATTAGCGAATGTTGTATTAGAGGCTACTTCTAACCCTGAAATTATGGAGCAGTTAGAAAAAGATGTTCGAAGCAAAATGTTAATAAAATATAATCGACAGGAATTATCGAAGAACTTAGCGCGTTTACTGGAATCTACTCAGGATAATGTAAAAGGTTGGTCACAATGACAAAAGTGTGTGTTATCACGTCCATTCATTCACCTTACGACGGGCGTATTTACCATAAGCAATGTAAAAGTTTAAAAAAAGCGGGATACGATGTTGTGCTAATTGCACCTAAGCCCGATGTGGTTGAGTCAAAGGAAATCCCGCTCATTACATTTAACCGGCCAAACGGAATAAAGAAGCGCATTCAATCTATTTTCCATTTATATAAGCTTGCTAAAAAAGAAAATGCTGATCTTTATCACTTTCATGATCCAGAGCTAATGATAGTAGGGGTTATGATTGAGTCGTTACTTAAAAAGCCCGTTATCTATGATGTGCATGAACATTATCCGAATACAATAATGGGAAGGGAATATATTCCTTCTGTAGTCAAAGTTCCAATGAAGCTTGCCTATATAGCTATTGAAAAACTAGCCCTTATCAAAATTAGTGGAGTTATCTATACAACCGAGGAAATTGGGAGACGTTATCGTAACTATAATGGTTGCAAAATTGAAAATTATCCTTTGAAGGAAATGTTCCCAGAACCATCGAATGAAAAAGATGAGAATCAAATTATTTATTTAGGCGGTATTACAAAGATAAGAGGCGTTTTACAGCTTATTAAAGGATTTGGTTTGGCAGTAAAAAGTGCACCTCAAGCAAAGTTGCTCTTCCTTGGCAGTTTTGAATCTCATCAATTTAGAGAAGAAGTCTACAAGCTTATTGATCAGCTTAAACTAAAAGAGAATGTAACTTTTATCAGTAGGGTACCCTACGAACAAATATCAACATATGTGGAGCGGTCATCTGTTGGGATTCTTCCATATTTACCATATCCAAACCATCTTGTTGCACTTCCTAACAAATTATTTGAGTATATGGCTGCTAACAATGCAATTATCTCTTCAAATTTTCCGCACTACACTAAAGTGATTGAGGATAGTCAAGGAGGTCTTGTTGTTAATCCAGAAGATCCTGAAGATATAGGAACGAAGATTAGCCACCTCTTATGCAATCCTATTCAAACAAAAGAACTTGGTCGTAATGCAAGAAAAGCATTTGAAACGAAATACAACTGGACTTGTGAAGAAAAAAAACTGCTTGAATTTTACCGCAACTTACTAAAATAAGTAGCGGTGTAAATAAAGAAGCTTGAAAGAAGCGGGGAAATAGAATGAAAAAACAATCAAGAATTAGAAGACGGCGAAAGAAAAGTATATTTCGCAGACTTTTAACTTTTGTCCTGTTAATTGTCCTTGTCCTGATTGGGTACGGTGCCTACCTTGCGTACAATGCCTATGATGCAGCCTCTGGGTCTTATCAAGGACTTTCCAGAGGAGAAAAATCTGAGCTCCGTGACGCTGAAGTAGCTGTTACAAAAGATCCTATTTCCATTTTAATAATGGGAATAGAAGATTACTCAACTGGTGGAGAAAATGGTCGAACAGATACGCTAATGGTAGCGACAGTTGACCCAGATACGAAGAAAGTTAATTTACTTAGCATTCCAAGAGACTCACGAGTTGAAATAGTCGGAAAAGGCATTGAGGATAAAATTACTCATGCGCATGCTTATGGTGGTACAGAAATGACCATTAATACAGTTGAGAACTTCTTAAACATACCAATTGATTATTATGTAAAAGTAAACTTTGAAGGATTTAAAGATGTCATCAATGAAATTGGTGGAATTACAGTGGATGTTCCATTCGATTTCGTTGCCCATACGGACGTACCTGGGGGGAGAGCAACCTTCACAGAAGGTTCAATGACCCTGGATGGAACAGAAGCCCTAGCTTATGCACGAATGCGTAAGGATGATCCTCGTGGTGATTTTGGTCGAAGTGAACGACAAAAGCAAGTTATTAAAGCAGCCATGAATGAAGTTTCGACTGCATCAGGACTGATGAAGTTAGATGATATTGCGCAACACATTGGTAATAACATTGAGACTAACCTAAAGCCAACTGAGTTGTTTGCTCTTCAAAAAGCATACTCCGATGTAAGTTCCTCTGATATAGAAAGTCTTTCAATTGATGGAACGGATGAACGGATTAATGACGTGTATTACTTTAAGCCCGATGAAGAAAGCGTAGCTAAGCTAAGCCAGAAATTAAATAGCATACTAAATACAGCGAAATAAACTCTAAAAATTAAGTTCTTATAGGAAGAAACTGTTCTATATTTTGACAGAGATATAGCCATCAAAAAAGCATCCGCTCACAGCGGATGCTTTTTTAACGCTTCATGGTACTAGTAAAAACTAATAATTTCTTTAACGTATTAATAAGGGGTTTTCGCTGATTACCGATTAGTCCAATAAGTTCTGCTGTGAACTGAATGACAAGTAACACTAAAATTAGTAAGAAAAGGGAACCCCACAAAGTAGACGCTGAGAATAATATAGCCGTAATACCGAAGAAAAAGCTGAGAAGGTAAATAATGATAACGGTTGATTGATGTGAAAATCCAATGGCTAGTAAGCAGTGATGGATATGAAATTTGTCAGGTGTTGAGATTTTTTGTTTTCTTAAGACACGCCTAACAATCGCAAAGAAAGTATCAAAAATGGGAACTGCTAGAATAATAACGGGAATAATCAAACTAAACACTGTCACACTTTTAAACAGCCCTAGCATTGACATCACTGAAATAGCGAATCCAAGAAAGAGAGCACCTGTATCTCCCATAAAAATGCTTGCTGGATGAAAATTGAAGAAAAGAAAACCTAGTGTACTACCGATTAAAATTACTGCCAAAGCGATTACAACAAGTTGTTGGTCAAGGATTGCCATTGTTAAGATTGAACCTAAGGCTATTGTAGAAACACCTGCAGCAAGGCCATCAAGCCCATCAATCAAGTTGATGGAATTGGTAACGCCGACGATCCACAAAACTGTGATATAGAAGCTAAGAAATCCAAATTCAATTCGACCAACAAATGGTAGTGAAATGAACTCTACTTGTAGTCCGGATGACGCAACGATTATTGCAGCAATAATTTGACCAATTAACTTCACTTTAGGCGAGACTGCAAACCGATCATCGAAGACGCCTAAAACAATAATGAGGGTCCCAGCAACGATAATTTCGGTCATATAAGGGGAGTAGGGACTAAGGTATAAAAAACCTGCAACTGTTCCAGCGAAGATAGCAAGTCCACCGGCAGATGGCATAAGTCCTTTGTGCACTTTGCGTTGATTAGGTTTATCAGCTATTTTAAATTTAAGTGATAAGTATTTAACGATTGGTGTGACAATGATAGCGACACTTATAGAGATTAAAAACGCGATCATATACTCTGTTAACGAATACAAGAAAATCCCCCTCTAATTGAGGAATAGTAATTCATTCCTTTCATATCATATCAAAATAGGTGTGTATTGCAAGAGGTTTCTTATTAAGGTATTATAGAAATTTTTGCTGCTAAAAATATCTTCCCCGAATGAGGATTTTTCATGTTGATTGATGGGAGAATATTTATTTACCAATACCCATTTGTTTAAATAAGTAATCATTTTACACGTCATACTCTTTATATAACTGTTCCCCCATGGTTATCGTTGCTTGTCCATTTGCGATATTGGTCATCCATTCAGTAAAGCTTTCCTCCATCCCACTTTCAACAAGGGTTCGAACTTGAACATTCTCCAAATACGCAATCTCATCTAATAAATAATTCGATGTACGGATTTCGTTTTCGACTTTACCTAATAAAGTATAATCAATTTGAGTCGTTATTTTCGTCATCAACTTTCGTTCGACGATTCCCGTTGCGTTTAGCCCTTCTGAGACGGATTGGCCATACGCACGAATTAAACCGCCTGCACCAAGTTTAATGCCACCAAAGTAACGGGTAACGACTACAGTCGTGTCTTTTAGTTTGCGTTTTTTTAGCACTTCAAGCATTGGCACACCAGCCGTGCCGGAAGGTTCACCATCGTCGTTCGCCTTCTGAACCAAATCCTGCTCACCAATTAAGTAGGCGGAGCAATTGTGTGTGGCGCTAGCATGTCTTTTTTTGATGGATTGAATAAATGCTTGAGCTTCTTCTTCTGTTGGTGTTCGTTTGACGTGAGCGATAAACCGAGATTTTTGTATCACAATTTCGTTTTCTCCCTCATTTTTAACGGTATAATATGAAGTAAGCATAGAAGTAACCTCCAGATATTCCTTGCACATTCCGGTGAATGAAAGGGATTTGTATCTTATCATCGAATAGTACATAGGGAAACATAGTTATTTAAGAGTGAAAAATAAGAAGTACGGTATACGTCTTTCTTATTATAAGTTTCTTAAATTAATCCATCAAATATATATCCTCAAGTCATAAACAGACGGTCACATACGAATTTTGTAAAAGAAGTACTTTTGGACTATCTTTTCTTAACGTCCGTCCCTTGAAGGAATGGAGGGGTAAGAGCTTGGATTTTCAAAGGCTTGATCCAAATTCATTAGATGTCATTCTTGACAGGACAATGGAGAGTATTAATAGTAGTAAATCAAAACTGTTCGAAATTGGAGAGCTTTCTCATGACGAGTGCCAAAAGGTTAATAATCAACTTCAATTATTAAAAGAAGAACTGGAAACCGTTCATCGTCTAAGGCAAGAAAGACTACAAATGGATCGTGTGGCCCGTGCAGAGCTTGTAAAGATCAGTAAGAACTTTCAGGACTATAAAGAGCCAGAGATTCGAAATGCCTATGAAAAGGCCTCAGAAGCCCAAATTAAGCTTTCGGTTAGCATGGAAAAGGAAACGCGGCTAAAAGATCAAATTTCGGATCTCGAACAACGTATTTCTTCTCTTCAAAATACCTCGGATAAAGCGGAGTCATTTATGAGCCAAATTTCAACCGTTCTTAGTTATCTTGGCGGAGAACTAAGGCAATACGGTGAGGTCATCGAGGATGCTAGGCGAAAACAAGAATATGGACTTAAAATTATTGAAGCACAGGAAGAAGAAAGAAAGCGTCTATCACGAGAAATTCATGATGGACCTGCCCAGGTACTTGCAAATGTACTATTACGATCACAATTAATTGAACGGATTTATGAGAAAAAGGGGAAAGATGAAGCGTTCAAAGAAATCAAAGATATGAAATCTTTGATTGAGGATGCGTTAAAAGAAGTTAGGCGTCTTATTTATGACCTTCGTCCAATGGCGCTCGATGACCTCGGTTTAGTGCCAACATTGTTAAAGTATTTAAATAAAGTAGATGATCGATCAGAGGCAACCATTTACTTTGATTATGATGAGGGGATCCAGAGACTTCACGTTCGCCTTGAAGCGGCTATTTTTCGACTTGTTCAAGAAGCCGTTCAAAATGCTCTTAAGCATGCTGAAGCAACTGAAATAAGTGTTGACCTGAAACTTGACGGTGATAAGATTGTGGTAACCATTCAAGATAATGGAATCGGTTTTGATGTGAACGTACGTAAAGATCAATCATTTGGATTAATCGGAATGAAAGAACGTGTCGGATTATTAAATGGAACGATTCAGGTTCAATCAACGCCAAACAAGGGTACATATATACTGATAAGAATCCCGATACATGAACAGGAGGGCGTGTAAGAGATGTATGCAGCAAAGACCAAAACTAAAATTATTATTATAGATGACCATCGCTTGTTCCGCGAAGGTGTTAAGCGTATTTTGGATATGGAAGATGATTTCGAAGTGATTGCTGAAGGTGATGATGGAGACGAAGCGCTTCGTCTTGTTGAAGAAAATAAGCCTGATGTTGTTTTAATGGATATTAATATGCCACATGTAAACGGCGTTGAAGCTACGAGACAGCTGATCGAACAAGTGCCTGAGACTAAGGTGATTATTTTATCGATCCATGATGACGAAACGTACGTAACCCACGCGGTAAAGACCGGTGCTGCGGGCTATTTATTAAAAGAGATGGATGCAAATTCGCTAGTTGAAGCCGTTAAAGTTGTCGCTTCTGGAGGAGCTTACATTCACCCAAAAGTGACGCATAATCTTGTGAATGAGTACCGTCGTCTCGCTACGGAAGGAAAAAGACCATCTACCCAAATTGGTTATAAGGAAGTGGAGTACCGCAAACCACTTCACATTTTGACACGACGAGAATGTGAAGTGCTCCAGTTACTTACAGATGGAAAAAGCAATCGCTCGATCGGTGAAGATCTTTACATTAGTGAGAAAACAGTAAAAAACCACGTATCGAATATTTTGCAGAAGATGAATGTAAATGACCGAACGCAAGCTGTCGTAGAGGCAATCAAAAAAGGTTGGGTAAAGGTGCGCTGAAGCGCGCCTTTTTCTTTTCTTTTATAAATGAAAAAGAAGACAAAAAAAAGAACCTCGAAGTGAGGTTCTTTTTGTATGCATTATGGACGCTTTGCACCAAGATAACGTGGAGACCAGTATGAGTTGTCCATGCTACTGATTGTTACTCCGTAAGAAGAAGAAGAGTGAATGAACTGACCATTACCGAGGTAAATACCTGCATGAGATGGTCCTGGTTTGTAAGTTTCAAAGAAGACAAGATCGCCAACAGATGGTGAAGAAACTTTATCTGATGCGTCCCAGATGCTAGCTACTGTACGTGGAATCGAAGTTCCAGCTTTATTATATACGTATTGTAAGAAACCACTGCAGTCGAATCCTGATGGAGACGTTCCTGCCCAAACATAAGGTACACCCATGTATTGCTTCGCGATTGACACAACAGAAGAGTTAGATGTTGATGCACTCTTTACTTGTGAAGACGAAGATGAGCTAACCGAAGAACCATTAAGAGCTGCAAAAGTGTTTGATCCAGCAATTCCATCTACGCTAAGACCGTTAGCACTTTGGAAATTACGAACAGCTTGTTTTGTAATGGAACCATAAATTCCGTCTACAGAATAGTTGTAATAACCTTTTGATTTAAGCTGATTTTGTAGGTTTGTTACACTTGATCCGCGGTCACCATAACGAAGTGTTCCGCTGTATGTATTAGAAGAACTACTTGATTTAGAAACTGCTGCTCCTTTTAATGCGCTTACTGTTTGAGGTCCAACAACGCCATCAACGCCAATTCCTGCACTGCGCTGGAAGTCACGAACGCCTTCTTCAGTAATATTGCCGAAATATCCTGTTGCTGTATGGTAGTCAAAATAACCTTTATCGTCAAGAACGTTTTGAAGTTCAGTTACATCAGAGTTGCTCATGCCATTGTATAGGGTACGGTCGCCTAAAGCTGCTTCACTTACGTTTGGTGCTAGTAAAAGAGTACCTGCGAGTGTAGTAGTGATCACGACTTTCTTAAACATATTATAATTCCCCCTGATTTATAAGTTTAAACCTTTTATTTTCTCTATCACGATTGCTAGTTTACATGATTGAGATAACAAGACGATGAATATAAGATTACAATCATGTAACAGAATCCCTGTCTAATTTACTAAAACATTCATTTTACGACATTTACATTAAAAAATATGGGGTATAATGGTTGACAAAATATGTGAAAAATACTATAAGCTTTTATTGGCAATAAGGGGGAAATACTCTATCATTAACTTTAATGGGTTTAATGGATATTAGATGATGTATTTAATAGATTGAAATGAGGCGTTCATATGAAAACAGTTGCTATTGTAACAGATAGTACCGCGTATATTCCTAAATCAATGTTAAGCGAGTACGAAATAACAATGGTTCCACTTAGCGTGATATTTGATAACGAATCTTATTTAGAAGAAAAAGAAATACAAGCGGATGATTTTTTCGAAAAGGTTAAGAAAGAAAATGTTTTACCAAAAACTTCTCAGCCTTCGATCGGAAGTTTTGTCGAAACGTATGAAACATTGGCGCGGACACATGATGAAATTATCACAATTACATTATCGAGTGGAATTAGCGGAACTTACCAGTCAGCCCACTCAGCTGGCGATATGATTGAAGGGGCAGACGTATACGTTTTCGATTCTGAAATCAGCTGTATGATGCAAGGATTTTATGTTTTGGAAGCGGCTCGTATGGCTCAGGATGGATTTGGAAGTAAAGAGATTTTAGGTAGACTTCAAAAAATTAAGAGTCAGGGGACGAACGCCTATTTTCTTGTTGATGACCTTAGTCATTTGCATAGAGGCGGACGGTTAAATGCAGCCCAGCTCGTTGTCGGAAGTCTTCTCCAAATAAAGCCAGTGCTAACCTTCGAGGATAAACAAATCGTACCATATGAAAAAATTAGAACACGGAAAAAAGCGCTCAACAAAATCATGACACTTTTTGATGAGGCGGCAAAAGGCGGCGACATGATAAAAGCGACCTTAATTTATTCGACAAACAAGGAAGAAGCAGAAAATCTAAAAGCTGAACTTGAAGAAAAATATACGAATGTAAATATCATTTTAAGTTACTTTGGCCCTGTCATAGCAACTCACCTTGGGGAAGGTGCGCTTGGCCTGGGCTGGTACCGCGTATGATCATGAAATTGAATATGGAAGCAAATCAATGAGATTTGCTTCCGACATGTTCAACAATCAGGAGATTATCGTACCTGAATTTCTTTATCAGTCTTCTAAGCTCCCCGAATTTTTTCCGATTAGCCATTATTCTTCATTCCCTCAACTACCAATCAATCAGCGGTTTAAACCGAATATGAAGATCATTCATTTTCTTTCAGGAAGACATTTGTTGCGAGATGAAATCCCCTTTTCCCTCCAAGAACTTCATGCCCACTATGTTAGTGGCTATCTTAAGTTAGAGCCTGGCATTCAAAAATTTCATGGAAGAGAGATGTGTATGCGATGTGGGAATCACACATTTTCCTCATTTTCTTGTGCAAGGTGTAAAAGCGCGAGCTGCCAATATTGTCGAAATTGTATCATAATGGGGAAAGTTACCTCTTGTTCCCCCTTATATTCCGCACCGAGCCGTCAGTATGAAGCAATTGAAAACATAACGTTACAGTGGTCTGGGAAGCTATCGGAAGGGCAACAAGAGGCATCAAATGCAGTTATTAGTGCTATTCAAAACAATCATTCGGTTCTTATTTGGGCCGTTTGTGGCAGCGGTAAAACAGAAGTGCTTTTTCATGGCTTGGCACACGCCCTCTCTCATCATAAATCGGTATGCATAGCCACTCCTAGGACAGATGTTGTTTTAGAGTTAGCGCCACGATTGCAAAAAGTCTTCCCAGGACTCACGGTTTCTCCGCTTTATGCTGGACATTCAGATCCCACTTCTTCTCTTGTTATTTCAACCACTCACCAGCTCATTCGCTTTAAGGAATGTTTTGATGTCATGATTATTGATGAAGTAGATGCTTTTCCATATAGTGTCGATCCATCTCTTCACTTTCATGTAAACAAAGCCCGAAAACTAAGTGGGTCGCTCATTTATCTAACAGCAACACCATCCGAAAACTTTCTAAATCAAGAAACGCTAAACGTGGTGCGAATCCCTTCCCGGTATCACGGCTACCCACTACCGGTTCCTACTTTTCAATGGAGCGGGAATTGGCGAAAGAAAATTGAAAAGCGGCAGATTCCTTATGTTCTTGTAGATTGGATTAAAAAACAAATGGATGCTAAAAAACCAGTATTGCTATTTTTTCCTTCCATCAAAATCATTGAAAAAGTAAAATCCGTTTTTGACGAACACCAGCTTTCTTGTGAAGCCGTTCACTCAGAGGATCCAAACCGTGCTGAAAAAGTCCTTCAGTTTCGAAGAAGAGAAATTCCGATCTTACTTTCTTCAACCATACTTGAGCGTGGGATAACGATTGAGAATATCGCGGTAGCCATATTAGGAGCGGAGGATGGTGTTTTTACGGAAAGTGCTCTCGTACAAATTGCCGGAAGAGCTGGAAGAAGTGCTTCTTATCCAGAAGGAGAGGTTTCATTCTTTCATTACGGAAAAACAAATGCGATGGTAGCGGCAGTTATGCATATTCGAAAAATGAATCAGGAAGCGGAGGAGAGAGGTTGGCTACACTAGAGCGTTGCCCATGGTGTGGAGAGGATGTTAGCAATCAAATTTCATGGCAGCTTTTGTTTGGAATAAGAAACAAACTTCATTGCTGTGAAACTTGTCGAAATCAACTTCTTCCTATAGTAGGACCAGTTTGTTTAAAGTGCGGGCGTTCACTTCAACAAATCGATGAACGGTTTGTGGAAGGAAAACAATGTACTGATTGTGTAAGATGGGGAAAAAGGGGATGGGGGGAGGTCCTTACTCATAACAAATCATTCTACGAGTACAATGATTTTTTGAAAAAGATTCTTGCGCTTTATAAATATAGAGGAGATGTTGAAGTAGGAAGAGTGTTCTCAAGTTTAATTTATCATGAGTTAAAAAAATCTTATTCGTTCATAGATCAAGTCATCCCAATGCCTGCTAGTCAGGAGAGGATGTATGAAAGAGGGTTTAATCAATGTGAGGTGTGGATCGAGGGCACGAAATTTGTACAAGACTCTCCATTAATGAGAACGAAAAATGAAGAGAAGCAGAGTAAACGATCGAGAGAAAAGAGGATAAACCGCGATGAAGAAATGTTCGAAATCGTAGAAGGGGCAAATGTATTGGGGAAAAAGCTTCTTTTACTGGATGATATTTATACAACAGGAACGACGATCCATTATGCAGCATTTACACTTAAAAATGCGGGTGCATCTAAAGTTTTTTCTCTTACTTTGAGCAGGGGATAACTTTGTGTCGAGAATTTTTATAGAAAGCGCCTTCATTCGAGTTAAATCAACAAAAAAACCCCTTTGACAGGGTTTAGGCTCCCACGTATAGTAAATGTATGGCACTGCCATGAAGATTTTTGAAGGGAATGTTGAACAAGATGCAGGGAAAAGTAAAATGGTTTAACAATGAAAAAGGTTTTGGGTTTATCGAAAGAGAAGATGGCGACGACGTGTTTGTACATTTTTCAGCAATCACTGGTGAAGGATTCAAGTCTCTTGAAGAAGGTCAGACAGTTGAATTCGAGATTGTTGAAGGCGCTCGTGGGCCACAAGCTGCTAATGTAGAAAAAGTATCTTAAATTTAAACAAACGCTTAAAGTCCTTATCCAATTGGATAAGGGCTTTTTATTTTTTTCATTTCCTGTAGCGGAATGCGAGATTAAAAAGGAAGTATTGAGTATTCTTGTTAAAGATTGTCGTATTTTAGGATGTTTTGTGAAAAAAACGTAAAAATAAATGAGTTTTTTTAAAGTTTATAGAGGGGAATGATTAGGGTATAACGAATAATAGAGGTATAGCATGGAAGGAGGAGTGCCACATGATGAATTTCAACATCCGTGGTGAAAACATTAAAGTTACACCTGCAATGAGAGAATACACTGAGAAGAAGGTAAGTAAACTTGAAAGGTATTTCGATACTCCACCTAATTCTGATGTTCATGTAAATATGAAGGTTTATAACGATCAGCAAATGATCGAAGTTACGATTCCAATGCCAAACCTTCTACTTCGCGCAGAAGAAGAGCATCAGGATATGTATGCAGCAATTGATTTGGTTGTTGAGAAACTTGAGCGTCAAATTCGCAAACATAAAACGAAAGTTAATCGCAAATTCCGTCAGGAAGGTAGCGTAAAATATATGTTCCGCGATGAACTTAACCCAACAACGACGAGTGTCGCTGAAGCTGACATGGATGAGGATGACGATCTGCAAGTTGTCAAAACGAAGCGTTTTACATTTAAACCAATGGACGTTGAAGAAGCCATTCTTCAAATGGACATGCTAGGTCATAGCTTCTTCGTCTTCTCAAACGCAGTGACAGGAAGCACTGGTGTTGTCTATCGCCGTAAAGATGGAAAATACGGCCTAATCGAACAAGACTAACGAATAAATATAAACCAGGGCAGGGGGCAACCTCTGCCCTTTACCTATGTAAGAAAATTTGTTCTTTCCTTCATTAATATAGTATTTCAGACAGTGAGCTTTTTTACTTTCTTGTGCCTCCCGCAACTAATTGTTAAAATAGCTACATAGTATATAAAATTCTAAGTATAGTTATATGATAGCACTCTACTGACAACAAAAGAGGAGCGTTTCTATGAAAGGTTTATTACGCAAGATTATACCAAACGGCAATGAACGTCAGATAACCCGCCTGCAAAAAATTGCAGATCAAGTGGAAGCTTTTTCAGATCAAATGAAGCAGTTATCAGACGATCAGCTTCGTAACAAAACGGAAGAATACAAAGAACGAATTGAAAAAGGTGAAAAGCTCGATAAAATGTTACCAGAAGTGTATGCCACTGTACGCGAAGCATCAGATCGCGTTCTAGGTATGCGCCCGTTCCCTGTACAAATCATGGGGGCAGCCGCCCTTCATGAAGGAAACATTGCTGAAATGAAAACAGGTGAAGGTAAAACACTTAGTGCAACAATGCCAGTCTACCTAAATGCGTTAACTGGTAAAGGAGTTCACGTTATTACGGTCAACGAATACCTCGCGAAGCGTGACGCTGAAGAGATGGGTGAACTTTACCATTTCCTTGGTCTAACAGTTGGATTAAACATTAGCGGTCTTTCAAAAGAAGAGAAAGCAGAAGCTTATGCTGCAGATATTACGTATGGAACAAATAATGAATTTGGGTTTGACTATTTACGCGACAACATGGTCCTATACAAAGAAGAAATGGTACAGCGCCCTCTTCATTATTCCATTATCGATGAAGTTGACTCTGTCTTAATAGATGAAGCGAGAACACCGCTGATTATTTCAGGTAGCGCGGAGAAATCCACAACGCTATACATTCAGGCAAATCAATTTGTTAGAACGTTAAAAGAAGAAGATGACTATAATGTCGATATTAAAACAAAGAATGTCCAATTAACCGAAGATGGGATTACAAAAGCAGAGAAATTCTTCTCGATTGAAAACCTCTATGATTACAAGCATGTTCAATTGAATCATCACATTAACCAGGCGATGAAAGCGAACTTCATTATGCAGCTTGATATGGATTATGTCGTTCAGGATGAAGAAGTGGTTATCGTTGATTCCTTTACAGGTCGTTTGATGGCAGGCCGCCGCTATAGTGATGGGCTTCACCAGGCGATTGAAGCAAAAGAAGGTTTAGTCATTCAGCGTGAAAGTATGACGCTTGCAACAATTACATTCCAGAACTACTTTAGAATGTATGAGAAGCTTTCTGGTATGACTGGTACAGCTAAAACGGAGGAAGAAGAATTCCGTAACATTTATAATATGAATGTTATTGCGATACCGACAAATAAACCAATTGCTCGAATGGATTATCCAGATCTTGTATACAAATCAACGAACGGTAAGTTCCAGGCTCTTGCTAGAGAAATTGAGGAGCGCCATAAAAAGGGACAACCTATTCTAGTTGGTACGGTTGCAGTTGAAACATCAGAGTTAATCTCTCAATTTTTAAAGAAACGTGGAATTCCACATAACATCTTAAATGCGAAGAACCATGCGCGAGAAGCGGAGATTATTGAGTCGGCAGGCCAAAAAGGTTCTGTTACGATCGCAACGAACATGGCGGGGCGAGGAACAGATATCAAGCTTGGTGCCGGCGTATTAGATCTTGGTGGTCTTTTCATTCTAGGTACAGAACGTCATGAAAGTCGTAGAATTGATAACCAGTTGCGCGGACGTTCAGGTCGTCAAGGTGACCCTGGTGAATCACGATTCTACATTTCAATGGAAGATGAACTGATGAGAAGATTCGGTTCAGATAATATGATGAACATGATGAACCGCCTCGGAATGGAAGAGGACCAGCCGATTGAATCGAAGCTCGTATCAAGAGCTGTCGAATCAGCACAAAAACGTGTTGAAGGAAACAACTATGATGCACGTAAACAGCTTCTTCAATACGATGATGTCATGAGACAGCAGCGTGAGATTATTTACGCACAGCGTGCTGAAGTACTTGAGTCAGATAATTTACGTGAGATTGTTGAAACAATGTTAACTTCTGTCATTACGCGAATTGTAGATGCTCACACAGGTGATGAAGACATTCAAGAAGAGTGGGATCACCAGGCTATCCTAGATCATGCGAAAGGAATTTTCCTTCAGGAAGGTCAAGTGACAGTGAAAGATATTAAAGGCCTCGATAAGGAAGAGATTGTAGAACTTCTCGTTGAGAAAATGAAAGTAAACTACGATGAGAAAGAAGCGGAGTTTGAACCTGAACGCATGCGTGAATTCGAAAAAGTGATTCTTCTTCGCAGTGTGGATCGCAAATGGATGGATCACATTGATGCGATGGATCAACTTCGCCAGGGGATCCACCTAAGAGCCTACGGACAGAACGATCCCCTTCGTGAATACCAATTCGAAGGATACGAAATGTTCGAAGATATGGTTACTGAGATCGAAGAAGAAGTATCGACCTATATCATGAGAGCTCAAATTGAAAGCAATTTGAAGCGAGAAAAAGTAGCAGAAGGAAAAGCCGTTAATCCAAAAGAAGAAGCAAGCTCGAAGCCAAAACCTGTGAAGAAAAAACAGGACATTGGCCGAAACGACCCTTGCCCTTGTGGAAGTGGCAAGAAATATAAGAATTGTCACGGCAAAGCAGAATAATGCCGGGCAGGTGTTCAAAGATGAACACCTGCCTATTCTATGTAAAATAACGAAAAACTTGAGGTGCAGACGATGGAAATGCATGAAATTAGAAGCGAACTAAATACAATCGAAACACGACTAAATGATTTTAGGGGGTCTCTTTGACCTCGAAAATAAGAGAGCTCGCATTGATGAACTAGATATTCAGATGACAGATCCAGACTTCTGGAATGACCAGAATGCTGCTCAAAAAGTGATCAACGAATCCAATATGTTAAAAGAAGCAGTGAATGAATTCGATTCTCTTCAAGAAAATTATGAGAACCTTGAAGTTTCTTATGAATTAGTGAAGGAAGAGAACGATCAGGAGTTATTTGAAGATCTTGAAGTAGAAATTAAAGATCTAAAAAAAGCGGTGAATCAATTCGAGTTAACGCTTCTCTTAAGTGAAGAGCATGATAAGAATAATGCGATCCTTGAACTTCACCCAGGTGCGGGCGGTACGGAATCTCAGGACTGGGCATCGATGCTGCTTCGGATGTACACACGTTATGGTGAGAAAAAAGGGTTTAAAGTGGAGACCCTTGATTATCTTCCGGGCGATGAGGCGGGTGTGAAAAGCGTCACGCTAAACTTTAAAGGCCATAATGCTTACGGCTATTTGAAAGCTGAAAAAGGCGTTCATCGCCTTGTTCGTATTTCACCGTTTGATTCAAGTGGTCGACGTCATACGTCGTTTGTATCATGTGAAGTGATGCCTGAATTTAACGATGAAATTGAAATTGATATTCGTACGGAAGATTTAAAAGTCGATACGTATCGTGCAAGTGGAGCTGGTGGACAGCACATTAATACAACGGACTCTGCGGTTCGAATTACGCACCTTCCAACAAATGTTGTTGTGAGCTGTCAGGGAGAACGCTCGCAGATAAAAAACCGCGAACAAGCGATGAAAATGTTGAAAGCAAAGCTATATCAATTAAAAATTGAAGAACAAGAAGCGGAGCTTGACGAGATCCGAGGCGAGCAAAAAGAAATCGGCTGGGGCAGTCAAATTCGTTCATATGTTTTCCACCCCTATAGTATGGTGAAAGACCATCGTACAAATATGGAAGTGGGTAACACTCAATCTGTCATGGATGGAGATCTTGATCCGTTTATTGATGCGTTCTTACGATCTCGTTTAAATGAACAAAATTAAGGAAAAGCCCTTCTGCCGAAAGAAGGGCTTTTTCCTATTTTAACTGGGAGTACTTGAAATTATGATTTGAAGGAAATGGGGCAAAGTAATAAAGAATAGAACAGCACTTCAACATGATAACGCGCTGCTACAATGCGGTTTACACCCTATAAACCCGGTGATATACTACGAAAGGCTTTGGCTTAGGAATAAGCAGTGACGAAAATCATAGAAGTAAGTGAGTGAGTAGAGTTATGATAGCAACGTTAGCGAAGTTTACAGCGAGAAAAGTTTCACCTTATCATAGGATACTGGAATATGTAAGCGTTATGGTTGGATCAGCCATCGTAGCAATCGCCTTTAACCTTTTCCTTCTTCCTAACAGTATTGCTTCTGGTGGAGTGAGTGGAATCAGTACAATTACAAAAGGGGTATTTGATTGGAAACCAGCTTATGTCCAGTGGGCATTTAACATCCCTCTTTTTATTAGCGGCTTGATTTTTCTTGGGAAAAAATATGGTCCAAAGACATTCGTGGGAACACTCTTTCTTCCTTTTGTCGTAAAGTTAACTGAAAATGTTGAACCAGCGACAACCGATCCATTATTAGGTGCCCTGTTCGGTGGTTTAGGTGTAGGTGTTGGTCTAGGAATTGTCTTTAGAGGAAAAGCCTCAACAGGTGGGACAGATCTTGCCGCTCAGATCGTGAATAAGTATACGGGAGTTTCACTCGGAACGTGTGTCTTTATGATTGATGGACTGATCGTTGTGGCATCAGCGTTTGTCTTTAGTCTTGAAGAAGCCCTTTATGCCCTGATCGCGATGTACTTAACAGGTAAAACGATTGACGTTGTGCAGCTCGGCCTTGGTTACTCAAAAATGGCCCTCATTATTTCAGATAAAGAAGAAGAGTTGCGAGAAGGAATCATTACTGTCATTGATCGAGGGGTAACAAGAATATCTGGTCAGGGTGGTTACACAAACGATAAACGTCCAATTCTTATGGTAGTTGTAGCGCAAAATGAAGTTACAAAACTAAAAGAACTTGTAAAAGGCGTTGATCCCTCGGCATTTGTGATTGTCTCGAATGCAACTGAAGTGTTAGGAGAAGGTTTTAAAAGAGAATAACCCGGAAATAGTATAGAAAACGAAGTGAAAAGGGTGGGGTAATGAAGAAATGGATCGGGATTTTATTTGCAGTTGTTTTACTCTTTAGCCTTGCAGCATGTGGTGGAGGAAATAGTGGAAATGAAAGCAGCAATGAAAGTTCTTCAAACAATACATCAGAAAACGAAAATGCAGGAGAGACGTCGGGCGAATATGATGCAACAGCAGCAGAAGCTACCTATCAAAAAAATTGCTTGAGCTGTCATGGTGAAAACCTGCAAGGGAAAGTAGGGCCACAGCTTTCAGACATAGGCTCTCGGTTATCAAAAGATGAAATCCTAGCTGTGATACAGAATGGGAAAGGCCAAATGCCAGGGAACATTCTAAGAGGAGATACAGAACAAGAAGAAAATTTAGCATCCTGGCTAGCAGATATGAAATAATGGTAAAAGCACTCCAAAAGAGTGCTTTTTTAATTTAGTTATAGTGCCTGATAATCACCTTTTGTAAATCCATTGATCCATATTAGATCATCCAAAATAGGGAGCGAGATTGTGTAATATTCTATTAATTATTAATGCATTATTGCAGAAGATGTCATATTGAGCATTCTTGAAACAAAAATGTAATAAAAATTTGTCTTAAAATAGCGAAATTGTTTGTTATAATATCTTCAGATGTAAAGGAACTAATTCAAAAACGAACTATCAATAAGAACCTTACTCCTAAGAATTTGCATCGAGAATTTAAGCAAGTAGGAAGTGGTACAATTTGATCGAAATGAAAGATGTTTGGAAAACGTATAACAATGGCATTAAAGCGATTAACGGAATCGATATTAAGATTGATAAAGGCGAGTTTGTTTACATAGTTGGGCCAAGTGGTGCCGGTAAGTCAACCTTTATGAGAATGATGTATCGGGAAGAAAAGGCTACAAGTGGAACAATCGTTATTAATGGAAAAGACGTTGGCAAATTAAAGAATAAGCATGTGCCTAAGCTACGCCGCGAAATCGGCGTTGTTTTTCAGGATTTCAAGCTTTTACCAAGGCTAACGGTTTATGAGAACGTCGCTTTTGCTCTTGAAGTCATCGAAGAAAGCAAAGCAAGTACGCGCAAGAGAGTCATGGAAACATTGAGTCTCGTTAATTTGAAAAACAAAGCAAGATTCCTTCCGGATGAACTTTCTGGAGGAGAACAGCAGAGGGTTTCAATAGCAAGAGCGATCGTCAATAACCCTCACATTCTGCTTACAGATGAACCAACAGGAAATCTGGATCCAGAAACAGCATGGGGTATTATGGATTTACTTGATCAAATCAACAATCGCGGTACAACTGTTATTATGGCAACCCATAATAAAGATATTGTGAATACATTCAGAAAACGTGTTATTGCAATTGATGGTGGTTTAGTGACCCGTGATGAAGCAAGAGGTGAATACGGGTATGAAAATTAAAACGTTTGGTCGACACGGAAAAGAAGGTTTTAAGAACCTTGGACGAAATGGCTGGATGACTTTCGCTTCTATTTCTGCAGTGACCGTTACGCTCCTTCTAGTTGGAGTTTGTCTCGCGCTGCTTCTGAATTTAAATGCATTTGGGGATCAACTTGAAAGCGATGTTGAAATCAGTGCGTTCATTGATTTAACTGCCAAGCAAGACCAGCAGGATGAATTAAAGGAAAACATCGAAAACATTTCGGGAGTTGAAACAGTAACCTTTCAATCCAAAGAAGAAGGATTGGATAATTTAATTGAGAACCTCGGCGATAATGGAGAAGTGTTTGAATCGCTAAAAGATGAAAATCCTCTAAGCGATGCATTCTTAGTTAAGACTACAGATCCTCAAGACGTCAATGAGGTGGCAAAACAAATTCAACAGCTAGATAATGTACAAGACGTTGAATTTGCTGAAGACACGGTTAATCGACTGTTTAAAGTACTGGAAATTGCACGTAATGTTGGACTAGCGCTTGTCGTTGGATTACTATTTACAGCCATGTTCCTCATTTCAAACACAATTAAACTAACAATTGTTGCCAGAAGTCATGAAATCGAAATTATGAAACTAGTAGGAGCCACTAATTGGTTCATTCGCTGGCCGTTTCTAATAGAAGGTATTCTGATCGGAATCTTCGGTTCAATTATCCCAATAGGTATTCTAATCTATGGGTACTACTATTTAATTGAGTTAATAGCGAATCGTTTTCCGACTTTATTTATCGATTTACTACCAGTAACACCGTTTGTCTATCAGCTATCTGGATTGTTAATTGTCCTCGGTGTCATTATTGGCGTATGGGGAAGTCTTACGTCAATGCGTAAATTCTTAAAAGTTTAAATGAAAAGAGTAACAGATAAATAGATTGATCTATTTTGGGGGAGGAACAAAGATTGAAGCAAAAAATAATGGCAACAGCTCTAACAATAACGCTAGCATTAAGTGGACTGTCAGCAGCACTTCCACAAACAGCTAGTGCGGAAAATCTTGATGATCAACTTAATAATGTTAAAGAAAAGCAGTCGTCAAATGAAAAAGAGTTGCAGAAAAAGGAATCTGAACTTGCTGATGTAAAAGCAGAGCAAGAAGACGTTCAAGCGGAAATTGAGAAGCTTAACAAAGAAGTCGCTGAAACCGACGAGAAAATCTCAGCGAAAGAACAAGAGATTAAAGATACAAATGCCGAAATTGATCAACTAAAAGAAGAAATTAAAGCATTGGAAGAACGAATTGCTGAACGTGATAAACTTCTGAAAGACCGTGTTCGTTCCATGCAACAAAACGGTGGCGGAACGGTTGACTATATGGAAGTTCTTCTTGGAGCAACGGATTTCAGTGATTTAGTAGAGCGCGTCCTTGCTCTAAATACGATCGCCGATCAAGATAAGAAAATTCTTGAAGAGCATAAAGCAGACAAGGAAGCTGTTGAAGAAAAGAAAGCTCAAGTTGAAGATAAGTTAGCCTCTCTTGAAGAAAATAAAGCAGAGCTTGAGAATCTTAAACAAGAGCTTGATGCAAAGAAAGCACAGAAAGATAAGCTAATGAAATCGCTTGAAGAAGAAGAAGGCGAACTTCATAACCATATGATGGACTTGAACGAAACGGCTGAAATTCTTTCTGCTCAAGAATCAGCTGTGAAACAAGAAATCAAACGTGCCGAAGAAGCAGCTCGTAAAGCAGAAGAAGAGCGCAAAGCAGCGGCAGCTAAAGCGGCAAAAGAAAAAGCTGAAGCAGAAGCAGCGGCCGCGGCAAAAGCTAAAAAAGAAGCAGCTTCAAGCTCAAGTAACTCTAGCAGCTCAAGCAGTTCAAACTCAGCACCAGCGCCAGCTCCTGAACCAGCGCCAACTCCTGCACCAGCACCATCAAGTAGCGCATCATTCATTAAGCCTGCTGCAGGTCCAATTACATCTGGACTAGGACAACGTTGGGGCACATTCCATGCAGGAATTGATATTGCTCAAGGTGGTAACAATCCTGTATCAGCTGCGGCGGATGGAACTGTCTTAAGATCTTATCACTCAGATTCATACGGTAATGTTGTGTTCATTACACATAGCATTAACGGACAAATGTACACGACTGTTTACGCTCATATGAAAAATCGCGCTGTATCTACTGGTCAGACTGTTAGTCAGGGAACTTATTTAGGCACAATGGGTAACTCCGGACATTCTACTGGACAACATCTACACTTTGAAATTCACAAAGGTTCATGGAACTCTAGTAAGTCGAATGCCGTTAACCCAATGAACTACATTCGATAAACTGGTTATCATGTTTTATCCATTTTTCTTTCCCCTCACATTCTGAGATGGAAACATAATGAAAACAACTGAATCATATAGTACAATAAGATGAAAAGGCATCGCATCGTTATGATGGGGTGCCTTTTCCTTCAAATCAGAAGAGGTGAGTACAATGAAGATACAGGGGAAAGTTGTGGCTTTGCTTGTCTTGATCGCCCTGGTTATCGGTTCAGGTGGTACATATGCAGCCTTTACGCTATTTCAGGACGAGCCTGAAGGAAGCGCTCAATCTTTAACTCTTGGATCAGGAAATGAAATAGAGTCAGAAGAGCTAACGAAAATTAATAAAGCTTATGAGTTAATTAAAGATCGCTATGTGAGCGATGTTGATCAGAAAGATCTGTTAGATGGAGCCATTAAAGGTATGGTTGATACGCTAGAAGATCCTTATTCGGTTTATATGGATCCAAAGACAGCTGAGCAATTTAGTCAATCGCTTGGTTCCTCTTTTGAAGGAATTGGAGCAGAAGTGAATATGACGGATGGAAGAGTTACGATTGTATCCCCTTATAAGGACTCTCCAGCAGAAAAAGCAGGTCTTCGTCCAAACGATAAAATTATGACAATAGATGGCGAAAGCACTGAAGGTCTGGATTTATATGATGCTGTTTTAAAAATACGTGGTGAAAAAGGAACAGTCGTTACGCTTGGTGTTCAACGTCCTGGGGCTTCAGAGGTTATGACGGTGGAAGTGACGCGTGACGAGATTCCAATCGAAACAGTCCATGCGGACACCATCAAAGAAAATGGAAAGACAATCGGTGTCTTACAAGTGACGTCCTTTTCAGAAGATACTGCTAAAAGTTTCTCTAAAGAATTAGAAAAGCTCGAAGATCAGGGAATCGATGGTCTTGTCCTTGATGTTCGAAATAATCCGGGTGGTCTACTGAATGTCGTTTCGGATATGGCTGAGGAGCTTATTCCGAATGATAAACCATATGTTCAAATAGAAGATCGTGAGGGAGAGAAACAGGGATCTGTTTCTTCGCTTGAAGAGAAAAAAGACTATCCAATCGTAGGACTTATTGATCGTGGTAGTGCTTCAGCTGCTGAAATTCTTGCTGGTGCGCTTAAAGAAGCGGGCGGCTATGATTTAGTCGGTGAGTCTTCATTTGGTAAAGGAACTGTTCAATCAACAGTCGACCTTGGAGATGGCAGCAACATTAAATTAACGATGTTTAAATGGTTAACACCTGACGGTAATTGGATTCATAAGGAAGGAATTAAGCCTACAGTTGAAGCGAAACAGCCTGATTACTTCTATGTCAATCCATTGTCTTCTGAAAAAACGCTATCGTTTGATCAAAACAATGAACAAGTGGAATCTGCTCAAGTGATGTTAAAAGGACTTGGGTTTGAACCAGGACGAACAGATGGCTACTTCAGTGATAAAACAGTTACTGCTGTAAAAGCATTTCAACGTTCGAATGATATAAATGTATCTGGTAAAATAGACGAAAAGACGGCTCAAAAACTTCAGGAGAATATTATTGATTCCATTCGCAATCCTGATAACGATGTGCAGCTCGAAACAGCAGTTGAGCTTCTTACGAAATAATCGTAAGAAGGAATTAAACGGTTGATGTCGAAGCTATTCCGCAGGAAAACCTGCGGAATTTTTTTCGAATTTCTCGGTTTGCAGAAGGTAACAAGCGTTTTGCACTGCATTTCGATTTATTACTTCTTGATAAATAGGAACTTACGCATGGAGGATTACTAAATGGACACTTTTGGCCTATCTATACTTAAAGGGATTATAAGCTTTTTTCTACATCCCCTCACGTATATCACAATCATCGGAGCTTTTCTTCTTGGGCGGTCACGAGTGAAACGTGACCGTAGAGATTTTCATACGAGAGTGCACGATGTTCTGGATGACGTCGTGTTTGCTGTTGTACCTTGTTTAATCATTGGAGCTGCATTTTTCATCCTTAATCTGTTTCTAGGTCTAACGGTTCCTTTCAGTACGACGATCGCGATGAGCATCGCTGCATTG
Organism: Bacillus sp. N1-1; assembly: GCF_009818105.1. Lineage (NCBI taxonomy): Bacteria > Bacillati > Bacillota > Bacilli > Caryophanales > Bacillaceae > Bacillus > Bacillus sp. N1-1. Next base: position 3,704,396 of record NZ_CP046564.1, on the reverse strand, counting down.
TTACTTTTAATCACAGGACAAATTCGGTTTTTGTCTCCAGCTTTTGTCATGATTCTTCCAGTTTTTGCTGCGTTGTTTTATACGCCCCGCGATCTTGGCAACAGCACCCTGAATAGGATGCAAGAAGGGATTGGATCTGTTTCGCTTGTAGCGCTCGCCCTTTTAGTTGGGCTTCTAGTCTTTATAGAAGGGTACTTAATTGCTACGAACGCCGGGAAGCAGACATCTCCAAGACTTGTTGAAAGTAAGCGCGGAAAGATTGTGGGGTCTCATGAAATGCAGAGATTATGGCTTTTACCATTGTTTCTTTTTCTTCCGGTGGGTAATGTTGAATCTCTTTCTTGGTGGCCGCTTCTGGATTTCGGTAATCAGACCTATGCCTTTCTTCTCCTTCCGTTCCCAATTGGTTTTCGAAAACTTATTCACCATGCGCTACCACTTCCTGAAATGAAAACAAACGGTAGACAAGTTGCTCTTCTTGGCGCTGGAACGGTGATCCTTGGTATGATCAGTTATTTTTTGGAAAACGAGTGGGTCGCTTTAGCTGCGGTTTCCCTAGTCATTGTAGGACGAGCTGGCATATTACTTCTTCATCGTGGCAAAAACAAGCCCGCCTATTTCAATGAGCGAAATGAAGGGTTAGTGATTTTAGGAATCATTCCGGGGTCTCCTGCCGATCAAATGAGTTTACAGGTTGGTGAAGTGATTTCAAAAGTGAATGGTCTTTCATTAGGAAAAGGCCTTGACTTTTATACAGCGCTTCAACGGAATGCCGCATTTTGTAAATTAGAGGTTCTCGACATTAATGGAGAGATAAGGTTTGAACAAAAAGCGCTTTATAACAATACTCATCATGAACTTGGTTTATTGTTCGTAAAAGAAAATCGCTTTGAAGATCAGGAAGAAGCTCAATAAATATTGAATAAAAAGAAGAAGGCCGCCTCTGCCTTCTTCTTTTTTTGATCTTTGTTATCTCCAAAACGTAAGCTAAACCTCCTTTTTGAAAAAATGTCTGAATTTCTATGCCATTTTGTTATAGGGTCTATTCAAGAAATATATGGAAGTGTCAGAATCGGCTGAACACCTGTATGGTTGCGTTTACACCAATTTCGACAGTCTTGTTTGTTCAGAAATCACTTGCTACAATTTGATCATTCTTAACGTAAAGGAGCATGTCACAATGACTGGAGAAACTCAGCTACAGCAACAATTGATGGATCTCAATGCGAGAGAAATGAAGTTGCTTCAAAAGTTTGAAATAGAGCGTGAAACGATTATGAGTCAAATGAATGGCGGCACTTCGGTAGTAACAGAAGCCCCAACAAAGGAAGTCGTGAAAATTTTGGAACGGTCACAAGTCGGTATGGGACCTCTTTACCTCTCAGATTTACTCGAAAAGCATTATGGGATCACGATTTCAAAGTCATCACTTTTTAATATTCTGTTGATGTTAGCTGAATCTACAGAATACCCAATCAGTCGTATTAGCGAAAAATGCTTTAAATATAATACCAAAGTCATATAGTCATAAAGCGGTCTTGTCCAATTATCTCTTATAAAAAAGAGCGGTTTTATAAAGAAAGAAAAGGTGATTAGAATGAACAATGAATTAGAAAATAGCCACATGAAGTCAACGAATGAGTCTAGAACGGCGAAAGCGACAGTCGTTAACCCAACTCATACGAATATTCATGGCACGTTATTTGGAGGTCAATTAATGGCGTTTATTGATGATGTTGCCCTTATTTCAGCAACTCGTCATTCAAGAAGACCTTGTGTGACAGCTTCAACCGATTCAGTCGATTTTCTTCATCCAATTCACCAGGGAGACATCGTTTGTCTTGAATCAATGGTGACGTGGACACATAAAACATCTATGGAAGTTTTTGTGAAAGCTATTGCGGAAAAAATGTTCACCGGTGAACGTCATGTTTGTGCAACAGCGCTTCTAACGTTTGTTGCCCTTGATGAAGAAGGGAACCCGGTTGAAGTACCTGGTGTTTATCCTGAAACGGAAGAAGAAAAATTCTTGAATGAAACAGCTGCTGAACGTAAAGAACTTCGTAAAGGAAGAAAGGGCGAAAGTCGGAAGTTAGCGCGTGAATTCGGAACGCCAAAACCGTGGGATGCTGCTCAATTTACTGGGGTGTAAAGACTAAAACGCGAATCAGCTTCATCGAGTAAATAGAGAGAATTCCTTACTCATCATAGCTTTCTCTCCCTATCTTGTTGTAAGATGGGGAGAGAAGTGTTTAGAGAGGGGAACTCATCCGTATGCAGGGAATATTAATTGCTTTATTAGTTCCAGCAATAATTATGGTCGTGTTTACACGAGTAACATATAACACATACGTTAGCTTTGGATTAACCATTTTATTTATGTGGGCTGTATTCGGTGGACTTGATCATCCCATTCACCTGATTTTACTAACCGTACTGTCTTCGCTCGTAGGTTTTTATTTTTCGATGCAAACCCAAAAAAAGAATAAGAAAAAAATGAAGTAGCGTCTATTCAAAAAAGAATAGGCGCTTCTTTTTCGTCCAATACTGGTAAAGAAATAGCCCCATTAACATCACAATATATCCCATAAGGATGAGTAGGCCAGGAATTGTTTGGTTAAGTAGCTTTAATACGATACTAATCATCGTAAACAAATAAAGTATGCCAAGTAATTTCTTCATCATTTTTTCAGGAAAAGAAGCTGTTACGCTTGCGCCAAATCGAGCCCCAACTAATGCCCCAATCACAAGAATAGTAGCAAGCGTAATCGGGATCGAGACCGTTTGTATGTAAGAGAAAAAACCTGTCGATACAATGAAGAAGATTGACGTAAGCGATGTACCAACGGCTAGTGGGGCTGGTATACCTAATACACTTATTAATAACGGTACCATCACAAAGCCACCTCCAACGCCAAGAATTGATGAAACAAATCCGCCTAGTAAGCCGATTAGAATTGGCCTAAGAGGGGAAAAGGTAGTAGTACTTCTATTTTCAGTGTTTTTCTTAGCTTCGAACAGCATTGATATTGAAAAATACCCTAAAAGCAGGATATATAGTAGGGAGATAACCGTATCATCTAGTCCTTCTTTAGTAAGGTAGAGGACAAGTGGCTTAGCAAGCTGAGTTCCAATCATGCCACTAATTGATAGAAATAGTGTAGTTTTTAATATGAATTTCTTACTTTGTATATAGGTTAAAGCTCCAGAAAACGATGTACTCATACTGTAAAGTAAACTGATTGTGATGGCGGTTGATGGAGAATACCCAAGCAGTAGGAGGATTGGCGTGAGAAGAAATCCACCGCCCACCCCGAAAAATCCCGAGATCGCTCCAATGGCTAAGCCTGTTGGTAAAGCCCATAAAAGCAGCAAATAATAAAACCCCTTTTTTAATAAAGCTTGTAAAACAGTAGACAGAAGGTGAGTCACTCTGTCCACCTTTAACAGCATACAGGAGTTTCATCGCAAGAGAAAGTTAGTAAAAAATGCGAATATAAGTTCGCTTTAATTGAAGTTTTGCCTAACATCTGTGTTATAATAAACCACAGGAAAGATAGGAACGGAGGCGAAGATGGTGGAGAAAAAGTTTGAGTTGGTATCGGATTATGAGCCTCAAGGTGACCAGCCAGAAGCAATCAAGAAGCTCGTGAAAGGTGTTCAACAAAATGAGCGTCATCAAACGTTGCTTGGTGCAACTGGAACTGGTAAAACGTTTACGATGTCAAACGTAATTCAAGAGGTGAATAAACCTACCCTTATTATTGCGCACAATAAAACGCTGGCGGGACAGTTATATAGCGAATTTAAAGAGTACTTCCCACATAATGCAGTGGAATACTTCGTCAGCTATTATGATTACTATCAGCCCGAAGCGTACATACCTCAATCTGATACATTTATTGAAAAAGATGCAAGTATTAATGATGAAATTGATAAGCTTCGCCACTCAGCAACATCCAGTTTATTTGAGCGAAATGATGTTATTATCGTAGCGAGTGTTTCTTGTATTTATGGTCTCGGTAATCCAGAAGAGTACAAGAGCTTAGTGCTATCCCTTCGAAAAGGAATGGAGAAAGATCGCGATCAGCTATTGCGGGATATGGTCGATATTCAATATGCGCGCAATGATATTAATTTTACGCGCGGGACATTTCGCGTTCGAGGAGATGTTGTGGAAATTTTCCCAGCATCTCGTGATGAGCAATGCATTCGCATTGAATTTTTTGGGGACGAAATTGATCGTATTACAGAAGTGAATTCGTTAACTGGTGAAATTCTGGGAGAGCGAGAGCACGTGGCCATTTTCCCAGCATCTCACTTCGTAACCCGTGAAGAAAAGTTAAAAATCGCTATCCAACGTATTGAAGCTGAGCTTGAAGAAAGGCTTAAAGTACTTAATGACGAAGGAAAACTTCTTGAAGCGCAGCGTCTAGAGCAGCGAACAAGGTATGATATTGAAATGATGGCGGAGATGGGATTCTGTTCAGGAATTGAAAACTATTCAAGACATTTAACGCTTCGTGAAGCGGGAGCAACACCATATACGTTGATGGACTACTTCCCAGATGACTTCTTAATTATGGTCGATGAGTCTCATGTTACGCTTCCTCAAGTAAGAGGTATGTATAACGGTGACCAGGCGAGAAAAGGCGTGCTGGTCGATCACGGCTTCCGACTACCTTCTGCGAAAGATAACCGCCCCCTTCGATTTGAAGAGTTCGAAGAGAAAGCTCATCAGTTTGTCTATGTATCAGCAACGCCGGGTCCATATGAAGGCGAGCATTCGACGCAAGTTGTGGAGCAGATTATTCGTCCAACGGGACTTCTTGATCCTACGATTGAAATGCGTCCAATCGAAGGTCAGATTGATGATCTACTTGATGAAATTAATCAACGATCGGCTCGTAATGAACGTGTGCTTGTTACTACCCTCACGAAAAAAATGTCAGAAGACTTAACGGATTATTTGCTTGAAATGGGGGTAAAGGTACGTTACCTGCACTCTGAAATAAAAACGCTTGAACGAATTGAGATTATACGTGATTTACGCTTAGGGGTATTTGATGTATTAGTTGGAATTAACCTTCTTAGAGAGGGACTCGATATTCCTGAAGTGTCACTTGTCGCCATTTTGGATGCGGATAAGGAAGGTTTCTTGAGATCGGAACGCTCCTTAATTCAAACGATTGGCCGTGCCGCTCGTAATTCCAGCGGACATGTTATTTTATATGCTGATAAAGTGACGAATTCGATGGAAATTGCGATGAATGAAACAAGTCGCCGTCGCGAAATTCAACAAGAATACAACACCAAGTACGGTATTACTCCAACGACAATTAAGAAAAAAGTTCGTGAAGGTATCCGAGCCACTATTACGGCTGAAGAAGGCGAAGAATATACAGTACCTAAGCCAGGTAAGATGAACAAGCAAGAACGTGCAAAAGTGATTGAAAATGTAGAAAAAGAAATGAAGGATGCTGCGCGAGACCTTAATTTCGAGCGCGCTGCTGAACTTCGTGACCTATTATTAGAGCTTAAAGCGGAAGGATGACGAACAAATGGCAAACGATGAGATCGTCGTCAAAGGGGCCAGAGCCCATAATTTAAAAAATATTGATGTTACGATTCCGAGAGATAAACTTGTGGTGGTTACAGGTTTATCAGGCTCGGGAAAATCCTCCCTTGCTTTCGATACAATTTATGCAGAGGGACAGCGTCGCTATGTTGAATCATTATCAGCTTATGCAAGGCAGTTTCTTGGTCAAATGGATAAGCCGGACGTGGATGCCATTGAAGGGCTTTCACCAGCGATTTCAATTGATCAAAAAACAACAAGTCGTAACCCGCGATCAACAGTAGGAACGGTAACAGAAATCTATGACTACCTTCGCCTGTTATTTGCAAGAATTGGTCGACCAGTTTGTCCGCGTCACGGCGTTGAAATCACGTCACAAACAATTGAGCAAATGGTCGATCGTATTCTTACTTATGAAGAGCGTACGAAGCTACAGATACTATCGCCTGTCGTATCAGGACGTAAAGGTGAACATGTGAAAGTGCTTGAAGATATTAAGAAGCAGGGCTATGTTCGCGTTCGTGTCGACGGTGAAATGATGGAAGTAGCTGACGAAATCAAATTAGAAAAAAACAAGAAGCATTCAATCGAAGTTGTTATTGACCGGATTGTAGTAAAAGATGGCGTTCAATCAAGACTAGCAGATTCCCTTGAAACTGCTCTTAATCTCGGTGGTGGACAAGTAATCGTCGATGTAATGGGACAAGAAGAATTGCTCTTTAATCAGCACCATTCGTGTCCGTATTGCGGTTTTTCGATTGGAGAGCTAGAGCCGAGACTGTTTTCGTTTAATAGTCCTTTCGGTGCTTGCCCCTCTTGTGATGGTTTAGGTCTGAAGCTTGAAGTGGACCTTGATTTAGTCATTCCGGATTGGGATAAGTCTCTTCGTGAGCATGCACTTGCTCCATGGGAGCCTGTTAGTTCAAACTATTATCCGCAATTACTTGAAAGTGTGTGCAATCATTTCGGTATTGACATGGATACTCCTGTAAACAAAATCCCAAGAGCGCAGCTTGATAAAGTGCTTTATGGTAGCAATGGAGAAAAAGTGTATTTCCGATATGAAAATGATTTTGGACAAGTTCGCGAGAATAATGTGCCATTTGAGGGTGTTATTCCAAACGTTGAGCGTCGCTATCGTGAGACGAGTTCTGACTACATTCGTGAGCAAATGGAAGGTTATATGGCTCAAAAACCGTGTCCCACATGTAAAGGCTACCGTTTAAAGAAGGAAGCTCGTTCTGTTTTAATTAACGGAAAGCATATTGGAGAAGCGACTGAATATGCGATTAAAGATGCAGCAGGGTTTTTCGATCAATTGGAACTAACTGCAAAAGAAGCGACAATTGGTAAGATGATTTTACGCGAAATTCAGGATCGCCTTGGTTTCCTTGTTAACGTTGGCTTAGATTATTTAACGCTCAATCGTTCCGCTGGTACGTTATCGGGTGGGGAGGCCCAGCGCATTCGACTCGCTACTCAGGTAGGCTCACGATTAATGGGTGTGTTGTATATTTTAGATGAACCATCAATTGGTCTTCACCAACGTGACAACGATCGGTTAATTTCAACCCTTCAAAATATGCGTGACCTCGGCAATACGCTTATTGTCGTAGAGCATGATGAGGATACAATGCTATCTGCTGATCATATCATTGATATCGGTCCTGGAGCGGGAGCACATGGTGGCTACATTACATCTGAAGGATCGCCGGCTGAGATTATGGATGATGAAGAATCTTTAACTGGAGAATATCTTTCTGGTAAGAAATTCATTCCTGTGCCGACGGAGCGTCGAAAGCCTGATGGCAGGTACATCGAAATCATTGGGGCAAAAGAAAATAACCTTAAAAATACGAAAGCAAAAATTCCGATCGGTTTATTTACTTGTGTAACAGGGGTTTCTGGTTCAGGAAAAAGTACGCTTATCAATGAAATCTTGTACAAAGCGCTTGCTCAGAAGCTTCATAAAGCAAAGGATAAGCCTGGTGAGCATAAAAAAATCAATGGCCTTGAACATGTTGATAAAGTTATTGATATTGACCAATCTCCTATTGGGCGAACGCCTCGATCGAATCCAGCAACGTATACAGGTGTGTTCGATGATATCCGTGATGTTTTTGCTCAGACAAATGAGGCAAAAGTACGAGGGTATAAAAAAGGAAGGTTTAGCTTTAATGTTAAAGGCGGTCGTTGTGAAGCATGTCGCGGTGATGGAATCATTAAGATTGAAATGCACTTCTTGCCTGATGTCTACGTTCCTTGTGAAGTATGTCATGGGAAACGCTATAACCGAGAAACGCTAGAAATTGAGTATAAAGGTATGAATATTGCTGATATTCTGGAGATGACGGTAGAGGATGGCCTTGATTTCTTTAAAAACATACCAAAGATTAACCGTAAGCTTCAAACCCTTTACGATGTAGGCTTAAGTTATATTAAACTTGGCCAGCCAGCTACGACTGTTTCGGGCGGGGAAGCGCAGCGTGTGAAGCTTGCCTCACAGCTTTACAAACGATCAACTGGAAAGACACTTTATATTCTTGACGAACCGACGACTGGATTGCATGTTGATGATATATCTCGTTTATTGGAAGTCCTTCAACGTCTCGTTGAAAATGGTGACTCCGTGCTCATTATTGAGCATAATTTGGATGTCATAAAAACAGCGGACTATCTCATTGATCTAGGTCCTGAAGGTGGCGATGGCGGCGGTGAAGTTATTGCAACTGGGACACCTGAAAAAATTGTTAAAGAAGAACGTTCTTACACAGGAAGCTATCTTGCGCCAATTCTTGAGCGAGATAAAAACCGGATGAAGAAGAAATTAGAGCAAACTCAGTCAGTATAAACTGTTAAGACAGCGATTCGCTGTCTTTTCGTTTTTTCTTATTTCTTTTTGAAACTTTCTTTTTGACGAATCGTATAGTTAGGTAGAGAATATTGAAAGGGGAAGCAATTATGTCTGTAGAAAAAGTAATGTCCTCCCTTTGTTATTTTAGCGTATTTTTCGCACCGTTTCTTTTTCCGATCATTGTCTATTTTGTTGTGAGAGATGAAGAAGTCTCATACCATGCGAAGCGCTCCATTGTTTCTCACCTCCTTCCATTTCTTACGATCATTCTGGCGATTTTAGCTGTATTTGTGATGGATGTAGGTGTGGTGATCATTTTAGGTTTTATCTTGTTTAGTTTACTTAATGTTGTGGTCTTTATCTGGAACATTGTAAAAGGAATTCAGGTTCTCCGGTGGTAATTGTTCAAGTAGTTTAAGCGAATAAACAAAAAGGAGATGTTTTGAATGAATGAAGAACGTAGAATGATTCTTAAAATGATTGAAGACGGTAAAATTTCCGCTGATGAAGGTGCCAAGCTATTAAAAGCTGTCGGAACAAATGAAGGATCAGAGGAACGAAAATTTGAGAAGTCGACAGACACTCACACTGATCGAACCGCTCCTAGCTATAAAGTAGGGCAGTTTGTCGAATCTCTTATTCAAAAAGTAAAAGATATGGATCTTGATTTTAATTTTGGTTCATCTGAAGAAGTGACTCACGTTTATGAACAACTGGAAGTTACACCAGAGACGCTTGATGTGCATGTTCGAAATGGTGAAATTACGTTTCAGACCTGGGAACGAAACGATGTGAAAATCGATTGTCGTGCCAATGTTTACCGGGTATCGAATCAACAAGATGCAATGGATAAGCTGTTACGAGATACTTACTTCTCAGTTGATAATGGAAAAATGACGTTTAAATCAGAACGTGCTGATGTAAAGGTGAATCTAGTGATTTATGTCCCTGCCTCTAACTATGAAGGTGTGTGGATCACGACGTTTAATGGAGATGTAACAGGTGAGAGCGTCACATCAGCAAAAGCCAAGTTAAAAACAGCTAACGGGAAAATCGGTATTCGAAAATCTAACGTAAAAGTACTTGAAGCTGAAACGGGAAATGGCGCGATTGTGGTAGAAGAGTCAACTGGTGAAGTTTGTGAACTTGAAACGGCAAATGGTCCAATTACGATTGATGGCACATTTGTTGAAACAGATGCGCAATCAATGAATGGAGCCATTCGCCATACGCTACAAAATGCTGTTAGTGGCAGTGCGGATTTTAAAACGGTTAACGGTACAATACAAATTGTTGTACCTAAAGGCATGAATATTAAAGGAGATCTAAAGTCGACAATCGGAGCGATTACAACGGATCTTAATAACATGAGTATTCTTCGCGAGAAAAAAGAGATTTCGCATCGCTTGAAGAAGTTTAGAACTGAAGAGGAGTCTGAACACAGCTATCGCATAGAAGCTAATTCAACAGCTGGTTCAATTTCAGTTTCTTATCTTTAGAAGATAGAATAAGGGATAAAGAAACGCTTATACTAAAAAGGTCGATGGATAGGGAGGGGTATAATGCGACACTGGCTTTTAAGTTTACTTGTAAATAGCGTCGTGTTAATGGTAGTAGCAGGTTATTTTGATGGATTTTTTATTCAAGGGCTTGGATCCGCTATTCTAGCGAGCGTTATCCTTTCGCTAGTAAATGTGTTTATTAAGCCGGTCCTTATCCTGCTTACCCTTCCTGTTACCATCCTCACTCTAGGTTTGTTCCTTGTTGTGATAAATGCGATCACCCTTATGATTACGGCGTCACTAATGGGAGAGGCATTCGTCATAGATGGCTTTGCAATGGCGATGCTTGCTGCCATTGTGATCGGATTGTTAAATTTATTGATTGAGAAGTTCATCATGGAACCGATTCGTCGGAAAGCATAAAAGCACGCTCTCTTCTTGAGGGCGTGCTTTTTTTCGTATAGGAAGGCCACACACAGGAAGGAGAAGGTAGAACTCTGACCATGACCACTATTGGGTTCAGTTAAGCCTCAGATGGAAGTTTCTATTTATTCTGGTATGATGAAAAGAAAAGGAGGGATGATCGATGTCATTTCATAACCAAAGCATCCTACCGGCTGTGAGGAAAATGCGCGATTTTGAAATTTTATTAAATAGTAAGTATACATATATTGTACTTTTAGATACGCATATCGGCCAATTAAAATCAGTTATACGAGAAGGAAATCGAGCGGGGAAAAAGATTTTATTGCACGCTGATCTTGTGCAGGGCTTACGAAATGATGAACATGGTGCCGAGTTTCTCTGTCAGGAAATTAAGCCGGCGGGCCTTATCTCGACAAGATCCAGTGTGCTTGGAGTAGCCAAAAGAAGAGGCATCCTCTCCGTGCAGCGCTTGTTCATGCTCGACTCGATGGCGTTAGATACGAGCTATAGTATGGTGAAAAATACGAAGCCCGACTGTGTTGAAGTTTTGCCAGGTATTATTCCGCAGGTGTTTGAAGAACTTCATGAACAAATAAAAGTTCCAATTTTTGCGGGAGGATTTATTCGTACAATTGAAGATGTAGAGGCAGCTCTAAGTGGTGGAGCTGCGGCGGTCACCACTTCTAAGAAAGAATTGTGGAAACATTTCCAACCCGATTAAAATCTCTTGACATCGCTTACATATGTCTGGTTAAATAGGTGTTAGGTTAATAGCTCGTGCCTGAGATGAGGAGAACCACACACAAATCCTGTCAGTTGATAGGAGAGATTGTTGTGGTTTTTTTTAATTTCTCTTTTAGAATGATAAAAAGAGGGAATAGGCTCAAAAAGGAGTTTTAACTAATCTCATTAGGAAGGTGATTAGGTTTGTCTCCATTTATTGGTGAAATATTAGGTACAATGATTTTAATTATTTTTGGTGGTGGCGTTGTTGCAAACGTTAACTTAAAAGATTCGAAAGCTCAAGGCGGAGGATGGATTGTTGTAGCCCTCGGATGGGGACTAGGTGTTGCAATGGGCGTTTACGCTGTAGGTCAGGTAAGTGGGGCTCATTTGAATCCTGCTGTAACGCTTGGATTTGCAGCTGTTGGCGATTTTCCGTGGAGTGATGTACCAGGCTACATATTGGCACAAATGATTGGTGCATTTATCGGCGGATGTATCGTGTACTTTCATTTTCTTCCTCATTTCCGTAGAGAAGACGATAAAGCGCTTAAATTAGCTGTATTTTCTACCGATCCTGCTATTCCGCATACGTTTAGTAACTTTTTAAGTGAGTTTATTGGAACAGCGATGCTTTTGATTGGACTTCTCGCGATTGGTTCCAATGATTTTACTGATGGGTTGAACCCATTCATCGTAGGTTTTCTTATTGTAGCAATCGGACTTTCTCTTGGTGGTACGACGGGGTATGCGATTAATCCTGCTCGAGATCTTGGCCCAAGAATCGCTCACTTTTTCTTGCCTATCCCAGGCAAAGGGGATTCGAATTGGCGATATGCCTGGATTCCGGTTATAGGACCCGCTTGCGGCGGAATGTATGGTGCCATTCTTTTTAAAGCGGTAACAGAAGCGACTTATAGCGCTGTTTTTTGGGTATCTACTGTCATAGTAGCCATTTTATTTGCTATCCTTTATCAACTTAGTGATAAGCTTCAAAATACAGTACATGCTTCGTCTGAAGCGAAAAATTAATCATTTAATTCTATTTAGGGAGGAAACAACATGTCAAAAAAGTACATTTTATCATTGGATCAAGGAACTACAAGCTCACGTGCCATTCTTTTTAATAAGAAAGGTGAAATTGTAAACGTTGCTCAAAAAGAATTCAAGCAGCATTTTCCTAAATCTGGTTGGGTGGAACACGATGCTCAAGAAATCTGGAGCTCTATTCTTTCCGTAATGGCACAGGTTCTTTCTTCCGCTTCTGAGCTATCTGCAAAAGATATTGAAGCGATCGGAATTACGAATCAGCGTGAAACAACAGTGGTTTGGGACAAAAATACTGGAAAACCGATTTACAACGCGATTGTATGGCAGTCTCGTCAAACGGCTGGTATCGTTAAGGAGCTAAAAGACCAGGGTTATGAAGACATGGTTCGAAACAAGACTGGTCTTTTAATAGATGCTTATTTCTCTGGAACAAAAGTTAAATGGATTTTGGATAATGTAGATGGAGCGCGCGAGAAGGCTGAAAATGGCGACCTTCTTTTCGGAACAATTGATTCGTGGTTGATCTGGAAACTTTCCGGCGGAGAAGCACACGTGACCGATTACACAAATGCTTCACGTACGATGATGTATAACATTTATGACTTAAAGTGGGACGAAGAGTTGCTTGAAATGCTAAACGTTCCGAAGTCTATGCTTCCTGAAGTTCGTCCTTCGTCTGAAGTATACGCGAAAACGGTTGATTATCATTTCTTTGGTCAAAATGTTCCGATTGCGGGCGTGGCAGGAGATCAGCAAGCAGCTCTATTCGGACAGGCTTGTTATGACGAGGGAATGGCGAAAAATACGTATGGTACGGGTTGCTTTATGCTCATGAATACCGGTGAAAAAGCGGTTAAGTCTGAAAATGGTCTTCTTACAACGATCGCGTGGGGCGTTGATGGTAAAGTGGAATATGCTCTAGAAGGTAGTATCTTTGTAGCAGGGTCTGCGATCCAATGGTTACGTGACGGTTTACGTATGTTTAATGAAGCTCCTGAGAGTGAGCGTTATGCAGAACGTGTTGAGTCCACTGATGGCGTTTATATGGTACCGGCGTTTGTTGGACTAGGAACGCCGTATTGGGATAGTGATGTAAAAGGAGCTGTCTTTGGTTTAACAAGAGGAACAAGCAAAGAGCAGTTTATACGCGCAACGCTTGAATCCCTTGCGTATCAAACGAGAGATGTGCTTGATGCGATGACGGCTGATTCTGGTATTGACCTTAAAACACTCCGCGTTGATGGAGGTGTTGTAAATAACAACTTCCTTATGCAATTCCAGAGCGACATTATTGGTGTTCCTGTTGAACGTCCAACGGTTAGTGAGACAACAGCACTTGGTGCAGCTTACCTTGCAGGACTTGCGACGGGCTATTGGAAAGATAAAGAAGAAATTAAGAAACAGTGGATGATTGATAAAACGTTTGATCCTAAAATGAAAGAAGAAGAGCGAGAAGAGCTATACGGAGGATGGAAAAAAGCTGTTAATGCGACAATGGCTTTTAAATAATCCTTTTTTCTAGGCATAGCATACAGGTTATGCTACAATGAACATAAGTTAATAGTGTTCTGGTCGGAGAATAGGAGAAGACCACAGCGCCCAAGCATGGACCGTCATGCTCTGGTGTGTTGTGGTCTTTTTTTGTTCTTTACACGAGCTGTTTTTGTAGGAATGTTTAAACCAATGCTTAAGAAACCCTCTATTAGGGGTAAAGTACTGAAGAGAAGAATTATAGAAACTGATGTTAATTAAGTAATTGTTCATATAACAAAAGGGAGTGTTCATCTTGGTTAAACCATTTTCAGGATTGCAAAGAAGCGTAGTACTTGATCAAATCGTCTCAGAGGAGCTAGATGTCCTCGTTGTAGGTGGAGGAATTACCGGTGCAGGAATTTTACTTGATTCAGCTTCAAGAGGAATGAACGCAGCCGTTATCGAAATGCAGGATTTCGCTGCTGGTACGTCAAGTCGTTCAACGAAGCTCGTACATGGTGGTCTTCGTTACCTTAAAAATCTAGAAGTTGGGCTAGTTGCAGAAGTGGGGAAAGAGCGAGCGATTGTGTATGAAAACGCACCGCACGTAACAACGCCAGAGTGGATGCTACTACCAATTATTAAAGGCGGTACGTTTGGGAAGTTCTCTACTGGAGCAGGTTTGGCTCTTTATGACAGATTAGCTGGTGTGAAACGAAAAGAAAGAAGAAGCATGCTCTCAAAGAAAGAGACATTAGATAAAGAACCGCTTCTTCGTAAAAGTGATATAAAAGGCGGCGGGTATTACGTAGAGTACCGCACGGACGATGCTCGTCTAACGCTAGAGATTATGAAGGAAGCTGTTCATCGCGGTGGAAAAGCGGTTAACTATGTGAAAGCAGAACAGCTTTTATATGAAGATGGGAAAGTAGTTGGCGTTCGCGCGAAAGACGTTGTAACAGGTGAAACGCGTGAAATTCGTGCAAAAAAAGTCGTAAACGCAGCGGGGCCATGGGTAGATGAAATTCGTGAGCTCGATCAATCTAAAAAAGGAAAGCACATGTTCCTAACGAAAGGTGTTCACCTTGTTTTTGATCAGTCTAAATTCCCGCTTCAGCAAGCCGTGTATTTCGACACACCGTTTGATGATGGTCGGATGATGTTTGCGATCCCACGTGCAGGTAAGACGTACATCGGTACAACGGATACGCAATATACGAAAAACCCTGTACATCCTCAGATGACGGTCGAAGATAGAGATTATATTGTTGATGCAGCGAACTTCATGTTCCCTGGCATTAATGTGACGAAAGAGGATGTGGAATCAAGCTGGTCAGGTGTTCGTCCATTGATTCACGAAGAAGGAAAAGATCCATCTGAAATTTCTCGTAAAGATGAAATCTTCCTTTCTGACTCTGGCTTAATTACAATTGCCGGTGGTAAACTCACGGGCTACCGTAAAATGGCTGAGAAAGTGGTCAACCTGATTACAGATCAATTTAAAGAAGAAAAATATAAAAAGTTCCCAGCTTCTACAACGAAAAACATGGTACTATCAGGCGGTTACGTTGGCGGAAGTAAAGGTTTTAAAGAATATGCAACGGAACAAGTACGACGTGGAACTACGCTTGGTTTAAGCGTGAAAGAAGCAGAAACGCTCGTACAGCGTTACGGTTCTAATATTGAACGAATCTATCAAATCATTGAAACGGTCGGAACAGAAGCAAGCTTCCATCACTTAAGTCTTGAAGTGTTCTCAACGCTTATTTATGGGATCGAAGAAGAGATGGTGGCAACACCGCTTGATTACTTCAATCGTAGAACAAGTGCACTTTACTTTGATATTGATTGGGTTCGTCGCTGGAAAGAGCCAGTGATTGAGTACATGGCGAAGCGACTTAACTGGTCAAACGAAATGAAGCAGGCACACATTCAGGAACTCGATAAGCAAATGCATGATGCGGTTGTACCGTTGAAAGTAAAATAAGCCTTGAAAAACCGGAGCAGATGCTTCGGTTTTTTTTGTGATGGTGGGGAGCAGGTATCTGACCCCCCACCCATCACAAAAATGGTTTTAATCTATATGTGCTTTGAAATAGGAAATGGTACAATAGGGGAAGTTGAATTGGAACCGTTGCTTTGGTTCATACATAGGAGGTTTACGAATGGTTAAAGTTCGTATGAAAGATGTGATTGAAAAGTTCAATTTAGAGTTAGTGAGTGGTGAAGAAGGGATCCATAGACCGATCACAACGAGTGATATCTCACGCCCAGGACTTGAAATGGCAGGTTTTTTCACTTATTATCCAGCGGAGCGTTTGCAGCTACTTGGAAAAACGGAGATGTCCTTCTTTCATGGTCTCACTGAGGAACAGAAGATGGAACGAATGCAGAAGCTTTGTACAGACGAAACACCAGGTATTGTTCTTTCAAGAGATATGGACGTTCCTGAAGAACTGATTCAGGCATCGAAAGAAAAGGATGTTCCCATTATACGATCAACGATGACAACCACTCGTTTGAGCAGTCGTCTAACAAACTATCTTGAAAGTCAGCTTGCGCCGAACACGGCTATTCACGGCGTGCTTGTTGATATTTATGGTGTCGGAGTTTTAATTACGGGCTCAAGTGGTGTCGGAAAAAGTGAGACGGCTCTTGAACTTGTAAAACGCGGCCATCGGCTCGTAGCTGATGATTCTGTTGAAATCCGCCAAGAAGCAGAAAATACGCTTGTGGGAAGTGCTCCTGAATTAATTCAGCACCTTCTTGAAATTCGCGGACTTGGAATCATTAACGTTATGACGTTATTTGGTGCAGGGGCGATCCGAAATTATAAGAAGATTTCTCTTGTTATGAATCTTGAACTTTGGGATTCTAAAAAAGTGTATGATCGCCTTGGGCTTGAAGAAGAGTACATGAAAATCATTGATTCAAATGTGCCAAGACTTGTCGTACCTGTTCGACCTGGACGAAACCTTGCCATTATTATTGAAGTAGCTGCGATGAACTTCCGTTTGAAGAATATGGGGATGAATGCGGCGAAACAATTTTCAGAACGACTGACGCGAGAAATTGAAGATGGTGACGAACACGATAGCATCTAATCTTAAGTAGGACACCGATAAAGGAGAGACAACGACATGCTAGCCTCAATACAGCCACTTGATCGTGTCGCGCTAGAGCTTGGACCGATCTCAATCTACTGGTATGGCATCATCATTGCATTAGGTGCTTACCTTGGTTTACTTTTAGCCATTAGAGAAACAGAGCGACAGGGATTGCCGAAAGAAACGTTTGTTGATTTAATCTTATGGGCTGTGCCAATTGCAATCATATCTGCCCGTATTTACTACGTAACGTTCCAATGGAGCTATTATAAAGATAATCTAGGTGATATCTTTGCGATTTGGGAAGGTGGAATTGCGATTCACGGTGCTTTGATTGGTTCCGTTATTACCGCTATTGTTTTTACAAGAAAGCGTGGTCTCTCTTTCTGGAAAATTGCTGATATCGCTGCACCAAGTATCCTTCTTGGGCAAGCAATTGGTCGCTGGGGAAACTTTATGAACCAGGAAGCACATGGGGGACCTGTGACGAGAGCGTTTCTTGAGAACATGATGCTACCAGAATTTATTATTAATCAAATGTATATTGACGGTACGTATTATCACCCGACGTTTCTATATGAATCTCTTTGGAACTTTGCTGGCGTTGTGCTGCTTGTGATTCTTCAACGAACGTCAGTGAAGAAAGGCGAAGTTTTCCTTTCTTACGTTATTTGGTATTCATTTGGACGCTACTTTATTGAGAGCTTACGAACAGATAGCCTGATGTTAACAGAATCGCTTCGAGTGGCACAGGTGATCTCAGTCGTATTGATTATTGTATCGGTTGCTCTGATTATTTATCGACGCAAGGTGATGAAAGCAAAGCCATATAACGAAAAAAGATAGGAGGCGTGTCAGGGTGGGGATTTTGCGACGTGGTTTAAAAGCAGGACTGATGACAACGTGGGAACTTGGAAAAATCATTTTTCCGATTACGTTAGTGATGACACTCCTTCGTTATACTCCTGTCCTCGAATGGATCGTTACGCTGATCGCTCCTGTAATGAAATGGATCGGTTTGTCAGGGGACGCAGCGATTCCTTTAGTAATAGGGAATTTCTTAAATCTTTATGCTGGTATTGGGGCAATATTAACACTAGACTTAACGGTTAAAGAGGTTTTCATTTTGGCCGTTATGCTATCCTTCTCACATAATTTGCTGATAGAATCAGGCGTAGCCGCAAGAGTTGGTGTAAAGCTCTGGGTCATTCTTGCTGTAAGAATTGGACTGGCCGTTGTATCAGCTTTTGTTATCAACCTTATTTGGCAAGGTGGGAGCGAGCAGGCAGCTTATGGACTCGTTTCTCAAACGAATGAAACGGTGAGCGGCTGGGGACCCATTATTCTTCAAGGGTTAGAAAAAGCGTCATTAGGCGTTCTGCAGCTTGCTTTGATCGTCATCCCGCTAATGATTTTCATTCAGGTAATGAAAGAGTTGTCATGGCTTACAACTTTTTCGCGATGGATGGCACCTGTGACGAGAAGCCTTGGTATGAAAGAAAACACATCGACAACGCTTGCCGCAGGACTTGTATTTGGCCTTGCTTACGGTGCGGGTGTTATGATTCAGGCTGCAAAAGAAGATGGCGTTGAGAAGAAAGATCTTTATCTAGCGTTTATTTTTCTCGTGGCGTGTCATGCTGTCATTGAGGATACCCTTATTTTTATTCCTCTTGGGATTCCGGTCATCTGGTTGCTTCTCGTTCGGTTAGTAACAGCCATTCTCTTAACGGTAATCATCTCAGTAATATGGAAACGACGTGAACTAAATGCTTCAAAAAGAAAGGATCCATCGTATGAGTATTAACACCATTTTATTTGATTTAGACGGAACATTGATTAATACAAATGATTTAATTATGGCCTCATTTCGACATACGTTTGACCACTTTTATCCTGGTCGTTACGGGGACGAAGAGTTAAAACAGTTTATTGGAGAGCCGCTTTACTTAACCTTCGCAAAGCATGATGAAAGCCGTGCAGAAGAAATGGTCGCTTTTTATCGTGATCATAATATTACGAATCACGATAACCTTGTCACGGAATTCGATGGCGTGTTTGAAACGGTGAAGACGTTATCTGAAAAAGGATATAAACTAGCGATCGTTACCTCAAAAATGAGAAACACGGTGGAAATGGGATTAAAGCTAACAAAGCTTGATCAATTCTTCCCTGTAGTTATCACAGTTGATGAAGTCGATCATCCTAAACCACATCCAGAGCAGCTTGAAACAGCAATGAACAAACTTGGTTCTGTTCGTGAAGCAACGCTGATGGTTGGTGATAGTCAATATGATATTCTAGCTGGACAAAATGCGGGTGTAACGACAGTTGGTGTGTCCTGGACGATTAAAGGATGCGACTTTCTTGCCTCATTTAAGCCAGATTACCTGGTTGATCATATGGGAGAAATTCTTGCGATTGCTGGAGCCGACAAGTGAGAAACACGGAGCGGTACCCCGTTACTGGTAGCAACGCTCTCTGGCAAATTTATAAAACCGTTCCGTTTTGGAAGGTTGTTAAAAATTTTATTGTCATTCAGCTAGCGCGGTATACACCGTTTATTCCTATGAAGAATTGGTTGTATAAAACCTTTCTAGGTGTGAAAATCGGTGATCAAACAGCTTTTGCCCTCATGGTGATGCTGGACATTATGTTTCCGGAAAAGATTTCAGTCGGAAAAAACGCCATTATTGGCTACAATACAACGATTTTAGCCCATGAATATTTGATTGATGAGTACCGGCTTGGCGATGTTGTCATTGGTGATCGGGTGATGATTGGGGCGAATAGTACATTGTTGCCTGGCATCACCATTGGTGACGGTGCCATTGTATCAGCTGGCACGCTTGTTCATAAAAGTGTGCCAGCAGGGGCTTTTGTTGGTGGAAATCCGATGCAGGTCATCTATACGAAAGAAGAACGAGCAAAGCACGATATATAAAAGCCCGCAGCAGATGCTGCGGGCTTTCTTGTGATTACTCGTCACCCTGATCCGTTAGAATAACTGGGCCGTCTTTTGTAATTGCAAGCGTATGTTCATACTGAGCGGATGTAGAGCCATCCACTGTACGAGCTGTCCAGCCATCTTCATCAATAGTGCTGTATGGTTTACCAATGTTTAGCATCGGTTCAATTGTAATCACCATACCTTCTTTCAGTCTAGCGCCTGTACCGGGCTGACCGAAATGTGGAATCATCGGTTCTTCGTGAAGAGTCGGTCCAATGCCGTGTCCAGTGAAATCTCGAACAACGCCAAACCCTTCTGCTTCTGCATATTTTTGAATCGCATGGCCAATATCGCCAATACGATTGCCAATGACAGCTTGCTCAATGCCAAGGTAAAGAGATTTTTTCGTCGCTTCAAGCAAATGCTGCTTCTTTTCTGAGATCGCTCCAACAGCATACGTCCATGCAGAATCAGCAAGTGCGCCATTTAAGTTCACAACCATGTCGATTGTAACGATATCGCCTTCTTTAAGTTTTCTTGATCCCGGGAACCCGTGACAAATGACATCATTAACAGAAGCGCATGTGGCGTATGGGTAATCTTGATAGCCTTTTTGCTCTGGTGTCGCACCGCGCTCCTCTAAAAAGAGTTCAACAAAATCATCAATTTGTTTCGTTGTAACACCTGGTTTAATAATGCTACGAAGTTCTTTGTGGCAGTCAGCAA
Source organism: Bacillus sp. N1-1 (assembly GCF_009818105.1). Classification (NCBI taxonomy): domain Bacteria; kingdom Bacillati; phylum Bacillota; class Bacilli; order Caryophanales; family Bacillaceae; genus Bacillus; species Bacillus sp. N1-1. Next base: position 3,684,007 of record NZ_CP046564.1, on the reverse strand, counting down.
GAACCTCTCCAGCTTCTTTCATTAATTGAATTTCTCGACTTGTTTTACGGTGAATCATGTTTTCGCCTACTTTCTGCGTTTTCGTTCGATCCGTTAGGTGGACATTACATCATCCAAAAGAGGGTGAAGTCCAATTTCTAACACGTTATGCGGAAGATCTTCCCTCAGTTACTGTAACAAAAAAGCCCGCAAATTGCAGGCTTCTTGATTAAAGAAGATAAAATCCTATTCCCATTATTAAGTAAGCAGCGAGTAACGTCGCTCCTTCAAACCAGTTCGTTTCTCCATCGTTACTGATGACAATCGTGAGCAGCACGGCTGTTACCATCGTCACAAGCTCAGGTAACGTAAAGACGAGTGGCATTTGGACCGGGAAGAAAAGTGAGATAAGGACGAGTAGTGGCGCAACAAACATGGCGATTTGCAGGGTTGAACCGACTGCGATTTCAACTGCCACATCCATTTTGTTTTTATAAGCCATGATGATAGCGGAAGCGTGCTCAGCCGCATTTCCTACAATGGCCACAATGATCACCCCGATGAATAACTCACTCCAGCCAAATGTATCGCCAACTGTTTCAAATGTATGCACAAGACTTTCTGATACATAGGCCACCGCAGCAGTCGACAGAGCTAGCACTAGCATCGCTTTTTTACGACTCCACTCAGGTTCTTCGTGAGCGTGAGCGCCACCTCCATCGTCACCTTCTTGATCAGAAACGTGCTGGTAGACACCTCGATGGGTCACGAGCTTAAAGAAGAGTGCAGCAAGGTAAAGAACGATAAGAATGATGGATATGCCGGTACTTAATGAAATTGCTTCTGCGTCATTCATGTCCATTGAGAACACTTCAGGAATAACAAAGGCCACGATCACCCCAAACATCAACAGTCCGGAGTTGTGCCTGGCATCATAGACGTTGAATTTTTGTCTTTTAAACTTCAATCCTCCAACAAAGAATGACAAACCAGCGACAAGGAGCAGGTTTCCTAGAACTGATCCTGTTAGTGAAGCAAGCACAATTTCAATTAAACCTTCTCTTAATGCAAAAATTGAAATGATGAGTTCAACCGCGTTTCCAAAGGTAGCGTTAAGCAAGCCACCAATCCGCGGTCCTGAGATTACTGCAAGACTTTCGGTTGCTCTTCCCATATAAGCGGCAAGAGAAACAATGGTTAAGCAGTAGACAACAAACATTAGAATTTGCGACCAATGAAGAAGGCTTCCAGCAACGGATAGGGGAACTCCGATGATCACGAGGAAAAAGAAAATTTTATTAACCACGTGGCACATCCTCTCTTTTTGTCATTTATTCTTTTCCTCATTATAGATTTCCTTAATTGGAAAAGAAAGTTTCTTTCATAGTGATTACCCTAATCTACGGAGAAATGATCACGAATATGAGACGTAAACCCAAAAATCGACATCATTCTTTATGATCACCTAAAAAATAAAGGTAATTCACATTGGAGTACAGAAAAGGAGTAAAGGGAATAATGCCCCTTATTGGTTGACGAAAAAAATAAAGGCGTGTAAACTACAAATAACTTCATCTTGTTAGTATGTTAGCGAACTAAAGGAAACGTGAGGTGCACAAAATGACAAGACCATTCGTATTTGAGAAGCCGCTCGGTATGCGCGATACGCTACCGGTACTATATGATTTAAAAACAAGCATTCGAGAAAAGATTCAGCGTGTAACGGAAGGGTGGGGCTATCGTTTTATGAATACCCCTACGCTTGAGTACTATGAAACGGTCGGAGAAGCTTCTGCTATTCTTGATCAGCAGCTTTTTAAACTGCTTGACCAGCGCGGCAATACGCTTGTCCTAAGACCAGATATGACGGCACCGATTGCTCGTGTCGCAGCTTCAAGTCTTAAGAACGAGCCTTTTCCACTTCGCCTTGCCTATGATTCGAATGTGTTTCGCGCACAGGAAGACGAAGGAGGCAAGCCTGCGGAATTTGAACAAATCGGCGTAGAGTTAATCGGAGATCGGACAACTAGTGCTGATGCGGAAGTGATTGCGTTAATGGCTGCTGTTTTAGAAGAAGCTGGCCTTGAAGATTTCCAAATCGCTATTGGACACGTTGGCTTTATTCAAGAGCTGTTTCTATCGATCGTTGGAAATGAAGAACGCGCTGCTGTGCTTCGCCGTTATTTATATGAAAAAAATTACGTGGGCTATCGTCAGCATGTTCGTGAGATGCCGCTGTCTACAATTGATCAAAAAAGATTAATGGCCCTGCTCACGCTTCGCGGTGATGGATCAAAATTAGAAGAAGCGATTGAACTTCTTCCAAACGAAGCTGGTGAACGAGTTCTTGAAGAGCTCCGCACGCTATTACATACGCTCAAGGCTTATGGTGTAGCAGATCAGGTGAAATTTGATTTTACACTTGTGAGTCATATGAGTTACTACACAGGCGTTGTATTCGAAGGTTATGCAAACAACCTTGGCGTGCCTCTAAGTAATGGGGGACGTTACGATGAGCTACTCGAGCGCTTTGATCGTCCTGCGCAGGCAACGGGATTCGGGATTCGCCTTGATCACCTTGCAGAAGCGCTTGGAGTAACGGACAATGAGCGCCTTCCAAATGCCATTATATTCAGCCCTGAACGAAGAGAAGAAGCCATTCAACAGGCGTCAGAACGACGAGCGGATGGTGAGAAGGTTGTTGTGCAGGAGTTAAGCGGCGTAACGAATCTTGATGCTTACTCTGAGCGCTTTGATGACGTAACGTATTTAATCGGTAAAAACGGAAAGGGGATGTAGTCATGCTAACGATGGCCATGCCGAAAGGGCGTATTTTTGAAGAAGCTGTAGAATTGCTTCGAAATGCTGGTTATCAACTTCCCCCTGAGTTTGATGATTCACGGAAGTTAATTATCGATATAGAAGAAGAAAATCTTCGTTTTATTTTAGCGAAACCAATGGATGTTCCAACATACGTTGAGCACGGCGTAGCGGATGTTGGGATTGCGGGTAAAGACGTCATGCTTGAAGAAGAACGAAACGTTTATGAAGTGCTTGATCTGAAAATCAGTGGCTGTTACCTCGCCGTTGCTGGACTATCGGATGGACCAATTAAAGGGGTGGCACCGAAGATCGCAACAAAATATCCGAACGTTGCTTCAAACTATTTCCGTCAGCAGGGTGAGCAAGTTGAAATCATTAAGCTAAATGGATCGATCGAGCTTGCTCCACTGATTGGTCTTGCGGATCGCATCGTTGACATTGTTTCAACAGGTCGAACACTAACGGAAAACGGCTTAATGGAAACGGCATTCATTGAGCCGATCACATCTCGCTTTATTGTAAACCCGGTAAGTTATCGGACGAAAGACGCCATTATTGACGATATGGTCGAACGTCTTTCTGCGGTTGTGGAAGGAGAGAGTGCAGATGAAAATCGTTAATCGGAACGAAGGCATTTCAATTAAGCGATCGATTGAGCAAGGAACGGAAGAGCAGCGTCAGGCTGTTCTTTCTATTCTTTCACAAGTTAAAGCAACTGGTGATGAAGCTGTTAAGGAAAACACAAAGAAGTTTGATGGAGCAGACTTAACAGAACTGCGCGTTTCAACTGAGGAAATTGAAACAGCCTATCGCGATTTAACTGATGAACTCATCACAACGATTAGACAGGCCGCAAAGAACATTCAAACGTTTCACGAGCGTCAGCGCCGCCAGTCATGGTTTACGACTGCTGAAGACGGCACAATGCTAGGACAAAAAGTGACGCCACTTGATTCTGTTGGTGTTTATGTTCCTGGTGGAAAAGCTGCTTATCCCTCATCGGTACTAATGAACGTAATCCCTGCGATCGCAGCAGGTGTACAGCGAATTGCGATGGTCACACCGCCTGACTCAAACGGAAATGTACCTTCTGGTGTTCTTGTTGCAGCAAATGAAGTAGGCGTCACGGAAATTTTTAAAGTTGGCGGCGCTCAAGCAGTTGCAGCACTTGCATATGGTACAGAAACAATTGCTCCTGTAGATAAAATCGTAGGACCGGGTAATATTTTCGTTGCTCTTGCGAAACGAGAAGTATTTGGGATCGTCGATATTGATATGATCGCTGGACCGAGTGAAATTGTTGTGCTAGCGGATGAACATGCGAATCCGGCTTATGTTGCAGCAGATCTTTTATCACAAGCTGAGCATGATGAACGGGCAAGCGCAGTTCTTGTAACAACATCAGCAACCCTAGCTGAGCGGGTTCAACAAGAAGTGAAGCAACAGTTAGTTGAACTTCCGCGCGCCGAAATTGCTGCAACGTCGATTGAGGATTATGGCATGATTTATGTCGTTGATCACCTTGCTGAAGCGGTTGAAGCTGTGAATGAGCTTGCTCCTGAGCACCTTGAAATCATGGTCGATGAACCGATGACGCTTCTCGGGAAAATTCGTCACGCAGGAGCGATTTTCCTTGGTCCTTATAGCTCCGAACCTGTTGGGGATTATTTTGCTGGACCTAACCACGTGCTCCCAACGAACGGAACCGCACGATTTTCAAGTCCATTGTCAGTAGATGATTTTATTAAAAAATCAAGCATTATTTCATATAGTAAGGAAGCATTGAGAAAGAACGGTAACAGCATCGTGGCGCTGGCTAAGCTTGAAGGGCTTGATGCTCACGCGAGAGCTGTTGAACTTCGATTGGAGGATTTAGTATGAGTGAAGAAAGAAAAAGTTCCATTTCAAGAGAAACCTCTGAAACATCTATTAACCTATCCTTTGGGGTGGACGGAAGCGGAAAAACCGATTTGCAAACCGGCGTCCCGTTTCTTACTCACATGCTTGATCTTTTTACAAAGCATGGCAAGTTTGATTTAGCGATCGCGGCAAATGGTGACACAGAGGTTGATGATCACCACACAACAGAGGATATTGGAATTTGCCTTGGTGAAGCACTAAAACAGGCGCTTGGTACAAAAGAAGGCATTAAGCGATATGGCAATGCGTTTGTTCCGATGGATGACGCACTCGCTCAGGTTGTCGTGGATTTAAGCAATCGTCCTCACCTTGAATATCGTGTAGAGCTGCCATCAAACCGTGTTGGAACGTTTGATACTGAGCTGGTTCATGAATTTTTATGGAAGCTTGCGATTGAAGCAAGAATGAACTTACATGTGATCGTTCACTACGGACACAATACGCACCATATCATTGAAGCCATTTTTAAAGCGCTCGGACGTGCTCTAGACGATGCAACGCTAATCGATCCTCGAGTAAAAGGTGTGCCATCAACGAAAGGAATGCTGTAAATGATCGGTATTATTGATTATGGCATGGGGAATTTATACAGCGTGAGTAAAGCGCTTGAGCGTCTCGGATATGACTATTTTGTTTCAGAAGATGAGAAGGAGCTCGCAAAAGCGACTGGACTTCTCCTTCCTGGAGTTGGTTCTTTTCGTGATGCGATGGCGATCTTAACCGAAACGGGCTTAAAAGCTTTTATTGAAAAAGAAGTGGAAACAGGTAAACCGTTACTTGGCATTTGTCTTGGCATGCAGCTTCTTTTTGAAGAAAGTGATGAAAATGGGTATGCGAAGGGCTTCTCTTTTTTACCGGGTAAAGTAAAGAAGTTTCCTGGCAAAGATGCAGCTGGTAACGCCTATAAAGTTCCGCATATGGGATGGAACAAACTAGTCATCCATCAGCCTGATTCCTTTTTAATGAATGATGTCGGAGATGAGCACGTGTATTTTGTTCACTCCTATTATGTTGATACAGATGATCGTGATGTTTTAATTTCAACAGCTGATTATGCTGAGGAAGTTCCGGCTGTTGTAGGAAAAGGAAAGGTGTTTGGCACCCAGTTCCACCCTGAGAAAAGCAGTCATGCCGGTCTTGCGATTTTAAAAAACTATGCCCAATACGTAGAAAGGAATGACGCATAAGATGCCAATTACCATTTATCCTGCTATTGATATGAGAGGCGGCAAATGTGTCCGCCTTTTGCAAGGTGATTACAACAAAGAAACCATTTACGGCGATTCGCCTTTTGATATGGCAAAGCAATTTGCTGATGACGGAGCCGAGTGGATCCATATGGTTGATCTTGACGGAGCAAGAGAGGGAAAGCGTGTGAATGATCGTTACGTTCTTGAGGTGGCCAACAACTTATCGGCGCGTGTACAAGTTGGTGGCGGTATTCGAACGGAAGAAGACGTTTCTTTTTACCTTGAAAATGGTGTTGATCGGATTATCCTCGGTAGTAGTGCCATATCTGACCCGGACTTTGTTAAAAAAATGCTCACGAAATATAAAGAAAAGATCGCGATAGGAATCGATGCAAGAGATGGGTATGTCGCAGTTGAAGGCTGGCTAAAAACTTCCGAAATTAAAGCTGTGGATCTCGGAAAAGAACTTGCTGAGCATGGAGCAGAGGTTTTCATTTTTACGGATATTTCAAAAGACGGAACGCTATCAGGTCCAAACGTTGAAGCGATTGCTGAACTTGGTGAAGCTACGGGTAAAGAGGTGATTGCTTCAGGTGGGATAAGCAATCTGAACGATGTGAAAAGCCTGGAACAAAGAAGTGACTCGATTAGCGGTGCAATTATCGGAAAAGCTCTCTACACGAATCAATTTACATTAAAACAAGCGCTGGAGGTCTAGGGATGCTGACGAAACGAATTATCCCGTGCCTTGATGTTAAAGACGGCCGCGTTGTGAAAGGCATCCAGTTTGTAGGTCTTAGAGATGCCGGCGATCCCGTTGAGTTAGCGAGAGTGTACGATGAAGAAGGAGCAGACGAGCTTGTTTTCTTAGATATCTCTGCTTCACACGAAGGAAGAGAAACGATGGTCGACGTGGTGCGGCAGGTGGCAGCGGAACTTGCTATTCCTTTTACCGTCGGGGGCGGCATTAATAAGCTTGAAGATATGAAACGTGTGCTTCGCGCTGGAGCGGATAAAGTATCGATGAATACCGCCGCTGTTCTACGACCGGAATTGATTCGTGAAGGTGCTGATTATTTTGGAACACAGTGTATGGTCGTTGCGATTGACGCGAAGTGGGAAGAAGAAACAAATTCATGGCGCGTTTATACGCACGGTGGTCGTACGGCAACGGAATGGGACGCTGTTGAGTGGGCGATCAAGGCTCAGGAAATGGGTGCAGGCGAAATTTTATTAACAAGTATGAATGCGGACGGAAGTAAAGATGGGTTTGATGTTCCGCTAACGAAAGCGATTGGCGAAGCTGTTTCCATTCCTGTCATTGCATCAGGGGGAGCAGGGTCTTCTGAAGACTTTCTCGAGGTTTTCCACGATGCTTCAGCAGATGCTGCTCTTGCCGCATCGATCTTCCACTATAAAGAAACCTCACTATCACACGTGAAAGATTACTTAAAACAAAACGGGGTGGCGATTCGATGAATACCGAAATGATTCAATTTGATGAAAAAGGCCTTGTGCCAGCGATTGTACAGGATGCAACGAGTAAAGAAGTGTTAACACTAGCTTATATGAACAAAGAGTCTCTAACGAAAACAATCGAAACAAAGGAAACGTGGTTTTACAGTCGTTCGCGTGAAGAACTATGGCATAAGGGAGCGACTTCAGGCAATACACAGCACGTTCTTGATCTTCGCTATGACTGTGATCAAGACGCTGTTCTTGTGCTTGTAAATCCCGAAGGACCAGCCTGTCATAAAGGGACTTACTCTTGTTTCAGTGATACTTTGCTTTCAGAAGAAGGAAAGCCGAACGCGGATCGTTTTGCTATCCTCAATACACTTGAACAAACGATTGCTAAAAGAGAAGCCGAGCGTCCAGATGGAGCTTATACAACTTATCTCTTTAATGAAGGTGTTGATAAGATTCTAAAAAAGGTTGGCGAAGAAGCTTCTGAAGTCATTATTGCAGCTAAAAACCGCGACCATCAAGAACTTACGTGGGAATCAGCCGACTTGATTTTCCATTTGATGGTACTGTTAAGAGAGCAGGAATGTGCGCTCGATGACGTTCTTCAGGTACTTGAGGAACGACACGCTTCAAAATAATGAAACTTTTTTCTCTTCCATTCGTAGACAAGAGTAAATTCAATTACGAGAAATGGAGAGAGGTTACATGTTTGTAGGCTTCATGTTTGTGGGACTTGCTATTGGACTTTTTCTTGGTCAACCAGGACCTGGTGTGCTGCTTGGAATGGGAATTGGTTTTATTGCGCAAGAAATCTCAAAGCGAAAAAAAGATATGTGGAAATAAAAACGAGCCGATGAGCTCGTTTTTATTTTGAGTTGCGTCAGATCAAAACGATTCGAAGAGCGCATATGAGCATTTAGCCAGTTTTTTCTACTTATTTTCTTTTACGGTTGGAAGTAGATGTATGTTATACTTTTGAACGGATATGACTGGTAATAGAATTACTTGAAGAAATATTATTGGGGGGAAACATGAGGAAAGAACTTCATGCTTCTTCGGAAATGAAAGGCCGACTGATTCCGTTCGTTCAGGACGGAGATTATTTTTATAAAAAGGCCATGAGAGCCTATCAGCAACGGAATTTGGATAAAGCAAGACAGCATCTTGAACGTGCGGTTAAACTTGTCCCCGAAGAAGTCGATTATATATGTCAACTTGCAGCGGTCCTGTCGGAATTAGGCGAATATGAAGCATCAAATGAATGGCTGAAATTTGTTCTTGACGATCTTGATCCTGAATACTATGATTGCTACTTTTTCCTTGCGAACAACTTTGCACATATGGGTCTGTTTAAACAAACGGAAGAGCATGCAAGAATTTACCTTAAGCATGAGCCAGAAGGTGAGTTTATGGAAGAGGCCGAGGAGCTCGTCGACCTCATCTTGTTCGAGCAATCCGAGCATTTACCACAGGAGATTGGCGAAGAAGAACAGTTGATTCAAGAGCATGAAGCCGCTCGTAAAGCGATTGAAGCGGGGCATTTTCTTGAAGCAATTGAGTTACTTGAGCGGATGACAGAAGTTTATTCTGAGTTTTGGCCGGCGTACAATAACCTGGCCCTCGCTTATTTTTATAGTGAGCAGTATGAGGAAGCCGTCGAAGTACTCGATGACGTTTTAACGAAAAATGAAGGGAATCTAAACGCGGTTTGTAACTTAACGCTTTTCTATGATTTCCTCGGTCAACATGTTAAACGTGATGTGATGCTTGAGAGGCTTAAGAATGTCTACCCGATTCATCCTGATCATTCGTATAAATTAGGAAGCACGTTTGGGTTTTTGGGTGAACATGAGCTTGCCTTTCACTGGCTACGTAAAGTTGAGAGTACCCGACACATGTGGGACGTGCCGTTCTATCACTGGCTAGCCGTTTCTGCGTATCAACTGAATCGTCCTGATCTTGCAAAGCGTTACTGGAAAAAGGTTCAAACTGTTGATGCAAAGAATGAAATGGCAGAGCATTATCTGACAGAGCTAGAAGCGGGTACGCTTCATAAAAACCAGGTTAGCTACCGGTCACAGATGCCTCAAGAAGTGGAAGATCCTGAGGGGAAACACGATTATCATGCCAGAATGACGCATCTGATGCTTCTTTATACGAGACGAGATCCAGAAGGTGCTTCGATTCTACAAACCTATTGTAAACGAAAAGATGAACCTCTTCTTGTTAAAGAGCTTTCGGCGTATATTGCGGTCACACTTGCTGACGAACCGGTCCAAATCATAGATGATGAAGGGACGTATACGGTACGTACACAGACAGATTTCCCCGAATACGTACGATCAGGAATGCGTGTTATTGCTGAGCTAGAGCAGGCAGATATTAGTGACTCAGATTTGCATGAGCTAATTGCGATGATCTGGTTGCCTTGTTATGTTAAACTTTCAGATAGTAGCGAAGCCTTTCATAACGTGAAAGCAACTGCTGCTGCGATGTTTTACATGTGGCATAAAGTAAGACAAATAAACGTCACTCAAATCGAAGTCGCAAATGCGTTCGGTGTATCTGGATCGACCATATATGCTTACCGTAAAAAGTTAACTAGCTTACTTGAAACGAATGACCTCTGAGCAGACTGGTAGACTTCTTATCAACAATCAGATATGATTTTAAATAAGAAACATTATTCTTTAATAATTAATGTAATTTAGCAAAACGTGAAGGAAGTGAAGCAGATGAGTGAAAAAATTTATGATGTCATTATTGTCGGTGCCGGGCCTGCAGGTATGACTGCAGCTGTATACACTTCTCGTGCTAATCTCGACGTTCTTATGATTGAACGCGGGATTCCGGGCGGACAAATGGCAAATACAGAAGATGTAGAAAACTATCCAGGTTTTGATAGCATTCTTGGTCCAGATCTTTCTACGAAAATGTTTGAGCACGCGAAGAAATTTGGCGCTCAATATCAATATGGTGATGTGAAAGAAATTCGCGATAACGGTGACTACAAGACAGTCGTATCTGGGAATCAAGAATTTCATGCGAAGGCCATTATTGTAACGAGTGGCGCTGAATACAAGAAGATTGGTGTTCCAGGTGAAGCAGAGTATAGCGGCCGCGGTGTTTCTTATTGCGCGGTTTGTGATGGAGCTTTCTTTAAGAACAAAGAGCTTGTTGTAGTTGGCGGTGGCGATTCAGCTGTTGAAGAAGGCGTGTATCTTACACGGTTTGCTTCTAAAGTAACCATCGTACACAGACGTGATCAGCTACGAGCACAGAAAATTCTTCAACAGCGCGCGTTTGATAATGAAAAAATTGATTTCATCTGGAACCATACGGTTAAAGAAATTCTAGGTGAAAATGGCAAGGTGAATAAAACGCTACTTGTAAACACGGTAACTGGTGAAGAGCGTGAATTCAGTGCGGACGGTGTCTTTATTTACATCGGTATGCTTCCATTAAACCAAGCTGTTAGTGGTCTTGATATTACGAACGAAGAAGGCTATATCGTTACAGACGAAAACATGGCGACGGAGGTTCCGGGTATCTATGCAGCAGGTGACATTCGTGACAAAATGCTTCGTCAAATCGTAACAGCAACTGGTGATGGTAGTATCGCTGCACAATCTGTTCAGCACTACATCGAATCACTAGAAGATGCTGGAAAAGAAGCACTAGTCTAATTCGGTATAAAAGCAGAGGGTGATCCTCTGCTTTTTCTTTGTAGCTCGCATTAAAACCGCATTTCGACAGCCTTCGAGCGGTATCGGGTGGTGCCTGTCACCGCGTCATTCGCTTTTAATTTGGCTGTAACAACGGTGAAATACAAATGGGGTAAACTAATATTAGATTTAACCCCCTTTAAATAGATTCACTCTTTTGCACGGGCATTTATGCACCGTGCTCTTTTTTTGCCTGAATGAGACAAATCTTCAGGGCTGATCAAACCGCTCTCATTGTTCATGGTCAGCAATCATAGTATACTATGGGTAGAAAATCTTGAAGTCTGAGCTTCTTTCAGGCTTTCGTATACTAACAGGATGATTGAATTGAGGTGACAATTGTGCAACGTGTAACAAACTGCATTTTAAACGACGAAGCAAATGATCGTGTACTCTTACTACAAAAGCCGCGCCGAGGTTGGTGGGTTGCACCAGGTGGAAAGATGGAATCGGAAGAATCCATCCGTGATTCGGTGATTCGCGAGTTCCGAGAAGAGACAGGTGTCTATTTAAAGAACCCCAAACTTAAAGGGATTTTCACATTCATTATTAAAGAAAATGAAGTAACTAAGTCTGAATGGATGATGTTTACGTTTCTTGCAACAGAATACGATGGGGAATCGGTTGAAAAGTCAGCAGAAGGAAAAGTAGCATGGGTAAAAACAGATGATGTGAGTGACCTTCCAATGGCTCCGGGAGATTATCATATTCTTGACTATATGATGAAAGGCCATGGAATAATTTATGGTACATTCACCTATACCCCCGATTTCAAATTACTTTCTTATCGGCTTGACCCGTCTTAATTAGAAGCGTACCAATAAGAGAAATTGAGAAACGGAGTGGGGAAAATGACCGATTTAATCGATAAACGCATTCATATGGTCATTATTACAGGAATGAGTGGTGCGGGTAAAACGGTTGCGATGCAGTGTTTTGAAGATATTGGCTACTTCTGTATTGATAACCTGCCACCAGCCCTTTTACCGAAGTTCGTTGAAATGGTTGACGGATCAGAAGGGAAGTTAAATAAAGTTGCGCTCGTGATGGACTTACGCGGTGGAGATTTCTTTGATCATCTAGTGGAAGCCGTCGATCATTTGGATTCACATGATCGCTTAGATGCAGAAGTGCTCTTCCTTGATTCAAAAGACTCAACACTTGTCAGACGCTATAAAGAAACAAGGCGCTCTCATCCGCTTGCACCAGAAGGTTTGCCGCTTGAAGGTATCCAAAAAGAACGAGAAATGTTGGAAGAGCTGAAAGGCCGCTCCCAACAAATTATTGATACAAGCGATATTAAACCGGTTCAACTTCGAGAGAAAATCATGGATCGCTTTTCGAACAATGAAAAAGAAAATTTTGGCGTAAACGTGATGTCATTTGGCTTTAAATACGGCATTCCGATTGATGCTGACCTTGTTTTTGACATTCGGTTTCTTCCAAACCCTCACTATGTGGAGCATTTGCGTCCAAAAACAGGTGTGGAAGAAGAAGTCGCGAACTATGTATTTAAGTGGAAGGAAACACAAATCTTTCTTGAGAAGTTAATCGATATGCTTGCCTATATGCTCCCTCAATATAAGAGAGAAGGGAAGAGTCAGCTAGTCATCGGTATTGGCTGTACGGGCGGAAAGCATCGTTCTGTCGCCTTTGCAGAACACATCGGCCATCACTTTGAATCAGAGTATCGAACAAATATTACGCATCGGGATATTGAAAAAGGGAAGGGTCACAAATAATATGGATGAGACTAATCTGCCAAAGGCTGTCGTCATTGGCGGAGGAACAGGCCTATCGGTACTTCTACGTGGACTTAAAAAGTTTCCTGTCGACATCACTGCCATTGTAACAGTAGCCGACGATGGAGGAAGTTCAGGTCGATTGCGTGACGAGTTTGATATTCCTCCTCCTGGCGATGTGCGAAATGTCATTACAGCTTTATCTGAAGTTGAACCTTTATTAGAGGGATTGATGCAGCACCGTTTTAAAAACGGAAATGGTTTATCTGGTCATTCCCTTGGCAACTTAATGCTCGCTGCCATGACGGATATTACCGGAGACTTTGTAAAAGGCGTAAGAGAAATGTGTCGCGTCTTGAACGTACGAGGTGAAGTTCTCCCAGCATCGAATCAAAGCATCGTTTTACATGCGGAAATGCGTGATGGAACGTTTGTACAAGGTGAATCCCAAATTCCAAAGGTAAACAAAGCAATTAAACGAGTGTTTCTCTCACCATCAGGCATCAAAGCGCTACCCGAGTCGATTCGAGCTATTCGTGAAGCAGATTTGATTGTACTTGGACCAGGTAGTTTGTATACAAGCATATTACCGAATTTACTTGTGCCGGGCATTGCGAAAGAAATTCAGCAGTCAAAAGCAAGAAAAGTATATGTTTGTAATGTTATGACTCAGTTAGGTGAAACAGAAAATTATACGGCGAGTGACCACGTGCAGGCACTCATTGATCACATTGGCTATAAACTTATGGATACGATTATTGTAAATGAAGAAATGATTCCCTCTTTTTACGAAAAACGTTATGCACAAGAACGAGCAGAGGTTGTGCAATATGACGAAAATCGTCTGAAGAGCTTTGGTTTTCATGTAATCAGTGATAAAATTATCCAATACGATGAGAAATATGTACGCCATGATGCGAAAAAAATATCATCGATTCTTTTATCTTTATTAGACGATAAAAGATCATGATGGGTCAGTGGGGCCCCTGCATGAAAAAGGGGGGATGGCAATGTCATTTGCTGCTGATACAAAGAAAGAATTAACGCAGTTAGAAAGCAAACCTTGTTGTGCAAGATCAGAACTAGCAGCTCTTATACGAATGAATGGATCCATTTCGTTTGGAAACAGACAGTTGATTTTAAACATTCCGACGGAACATGCTGCCATTGCAAGAAGGATTTATACGCTTATTAAGCGGATTTACAATTATGATGTTGAACTCCTTGTTCGTAAGAAGATGAGATTGAAGAAAAACAATGTTTACATTGTTCGGGTCTCAGCAAAAGCGAGAGAGCTTCTTGAAGATCTCGGTATTATGGATAATGCATTTACGTTTACTAGAACGATTTCGAGTGATTTTACGAAAAAGGCCTGTTGCAAACGCTCTTATCTAAGAGGGGCATTTCTTGCTGGGGGTTCAATTAATCACCCTGAAACCTCTTATCATCTCGAAATCTTCTCCATGTATGAAGAGCATACAGAGTCACTTTGTAACTTAATGAATGAATTTGGTTTAAATGCGAAGATGCTCGAGCGAAAGAAAGGTTACATCGTCTATATCAAAGAAGGTGAAAAGATTACGGAGTTTTTAAGTGTTGTCGGGGCCCATCAGGCGCTGCTTTACTTTGAAGATGTTCGTATCATGAAAGATATGCGAAATTCTGTTAATCGAATTGTGAATTGTGAAACAGCCAATTTGAATAAGACAGTCGGTGCAGCTTTTCGGCAGGTTGAGAACATCCGCTTTATCCAAAAAGAAGTTGGGCTTGAAATTCTTCCTGATAAACTAAGGGAGATTGCGGAACTTCGAGTGAAGCACCAGGATGTAACGTTAAAAGAGCTTGGCGAGATGGTCACGGGTGGAGCGATTAGCAAATCCGGCATCAATCACAGGTTGAGAAAAATTGACCAAATTGCTGACAAGCTTCGTAATGGTAAGCCAATTTCATAGTTATCCACGCCAAAGGTTTCGTTACTGGTGGAAGGTAGCTTTCCGACTAGAAGGAAGGCAAAGTCAAAGAAAAACATTCATTCCCTCATAACGCAGGGAATGGGGTTTTTCTAAATTTTTCACAGTCTGAGATAGCGCTTACTTATATTTAGGATAATACAACGATCATCTGCTGATACCCGTTTTTAGCACTCGCTAAATAAGAGTCCTCGATCCGTTTTTCTTATCAGCAGTTATAAAGAAGGGGAGGAATGAACAAGTGGTTCAAAAAGAAGTTGTTGTGACATTAGATACAGGATTACAGGCTCGGCCTGCAGCCCTTTTCGTGCAGGAAGCCAACCGATTTAACGCGGATATTTTCCTCGAAAAAGATGGAAAGAAAGTGAATGCCAAAAGCATTATGGGTATCATGAGCCTTGCGGTTGGAACAGGGGCTTCTGTTATTTTAACTGTTGATGGTAATGACGAAGAGGATGCTATGTCATCACTCATGGATTTTGTGCAAAAAGATTAAAGAGCGAAGGCTTACCGCTAAGTGCAAGCGGTAGCCTTCGTTTTTTTGTTGTAGTAAAGAATTTTTTGCGTAAAAAAGAGCCTTTCCTCACTGAGGAAAGGCTCGATTCAAACAAGTTTATGCTTTCTTTTCCATTACTTCATCAATTAAGCCGTATTCTTTCGCTTCTGTTGCTTCCATGAAACGATCACGATCCGTGTCGCGATCAATTGTTTCAAGTGGTTGACCTGTACGTTCAGAAAGAATTTTGTTCAGCTTTTCGCGCATTTGAATGATACGTTTTGCGTGAATTTCAATGTCAGAAGCCTGACCTTGCGTACCACCGAGCGGTTGGTGAATCATTACTTCACTATTTGGTAGCGCGTAACGCTTCCCAGGCTCGCCTGCTGCAAGAAGGAAGGCACCCATTGATGCAGCCATACCGATACAGATTGTTGATACTTTAGGCTTGATGAATTGCATTGTATCGTAAATCGCCATACCTGCTGTGATCGAACCACCAGGGCTGTTAATGTAAAGTGAGATATCTTTATCAGGATCTTCTGCAGCAAGGAAAAGAAGCTGAGCGACTACAGCGTTTGAAACGTTGTCGTCAATTGCTGTTCCTAGCATAATAATACGGTCCTTAAGAAGACGAGAATAAATGTCGTACGCTCTTTCACCGCGGTTTGTTTGTTCAATTACCGTTGGAATTAAAACCATTTAAAATTCCTCCTTTATTTTTATGGAATATGTAGTTGCTGTACGTTCATCATACCTAAAAGGTCAATATAGGTCAAATAAAGTGCTGTGCTATTTTTGAAAAGGGTAAGGTAGAGATGTTTTTCTTTCTCTATCTACATCCATTTTCCCCGCATCACCTTATTTTAAACAGACCGCGTGCTCCTTTTTTTGAGGCGCTCATCTGCTACAAAATAAGCTAGAATTCTTCTCTCTACCTGGTTACGAATTTGAATAGATGAATATCGGTATGTTTGATTGTAGCCACGACAGTAGACTTTGCAAATGATGACATCTTCTTTAGTTTCTTCAATGTAGACGCGAATTCCTTTTTCATGAAGAACTGCTTTTGCCCATTTCAAATCAGTTGATGCAAGCGACATAGCTGACCGAATCAGTTCCAGGTAAGGGCGCGGAAGCTTCATTCTAGAATGATGTAACCATTTCATATCCATTTCCAGCACTCTTTTTACGTAAGGAAGTAAGAGGTAGTTTCTTAATGCCTTCGTTTCTTCTTTACTTAATTGGAACACGATCGCCACCGCCTAATAGAACACATGTTTGGTTTTACTTTACTATGAGATAATTGAGACGTCAAGAGCTTAAGACCTAAGTAACGAAGTGAATCAAATGAAAGAGCGGTAAGGCGAAAATCACCTTGCAAAAAAATGGGTGATCCCGTATAATAATCTTTGCGCTAATAAAGCGCGCCCGTAGCTCAGTCGGATAGAGCGGTGGTTTCCGGTACCGCGTCAGTCGGGGGTTCGAATCCCTCCGGGCGCACCATATACATAATTCCAATCCCTTTCGCTGATGCGAGAGGGATTTTTTTGTTGTTCTTTTATATATATAGGATAGACAAATTTCACGATAACGATATCGGTTGTTGATTCTAAAATATGAACAAAGAAAAAGAGTAGAACTCGTCCACTCTTTCTGCTATCAGTCGTGCCCTCTAACAATCACGATCATCATCATGTCTCTTGCTGCCTGCTCCACTCATCGTGTGTTTAAAGCCTGAGTGCATACCAGTAGCACATAGTCCAAGCCATAATCCGATAAAGAAGGCTTTTTTAAAATCTTCCGGTTCGACGTAAACATGACTCATCACAATTCCGATGATGATTGAAAGGATGGGTAAAAATCTTACCGGAAAACCAAACACCTTGAAGAGATGTACTACTCCAATGATGACTGGAAGCAAAGCAATTCCATATACCGCTAAATCCATGGCATTTGCCTCCTTTTTTCTCTCTCTATAACACAGTTTATGTAGAAATTTGACTGAGGGACGGGCGATTTCATCAATTTTATTAAAAATGGTGTCAAGAACCGCCTTTAAAAAAACAGAAAATTCTGCTCATTTTCATTTTTTTCATACCATAAAATGAAACGATATAGTATGATGAAGGTGGAGGGATTGCGATGGAATTAGGATTGATACAAAAGCAGACAACGAAACTAGTCATGACAACCCAGTTGCATCAAGCGATTTCTATACTCCAATATTCTACAGCTGAATTACTGGAGTACGTGAAAGAACAGGCTCTTGAAAATCCACTCATTGAATTACAGTTACCATCATGGGACGGCGGCGTTCGTTCTTCAAAACGTTCCTACGATAATGGAACTAGACAAGATCCGCTGGAATATGCGGAAACAAGAAGGAGTCTGCACGATGAACTTCACGAGCAGACGAGGTGCATAAACCTTCCAAAAAAAATAACCGGCATTGTCCATTATTTAATTGATAACATCGATGAAAGTGGCTACTTACGAATCAATGAAACAGAAGTGATGAGTTTTTTAGAGTGTGACGAATTTGAATTAACTGAAGCGATTCGACACGTTCAGTTACTCGATCCTCCAGGTATAGGGGCTCGCTCTTTATCGGAATGTCTTTCTTTACAGCTAAATAAGCAGGGTGAGGTCTTTGAACTTGCTCGATTGCTCGTATCAGATCATTTGAAAGCGCTAGCAGAAAAGAAATATCGCGAGCTTTCGAAACAGTATCACGTACCAGTCGAACAAATTCAGCAGGCAGCAGATTTAGTAGCAGATCTCGATCCCCGTCCAGGAACGAAGTGGTTTGCTGAGAAAACAACGTACATCGTTCCAGATGTTATGATCGAAGAGAAAAATGGACGATTTACTGTTACATTGCTTGATGATGATTTGCCCGCAATGAAAGTGAGCAACACGTATCGTTCATTTAAAAATAACGAAGCAGCCGACTACTTGAAAGACAAATATCAGCAAGTGAGCTGGTTAATGAAAAGTATTGAACAAAGAAAGCAGACGTTAAGGGCGATTATGGGCGTTGTGATTGTCCATCAACAAGGGTTTTTAAGAAATGGCATAAGTGACCTTGTACCGATCACATTGAAAGAAGTAGCAAATGAAGCTCATGTTCATGAGTCGACGGTAAGTCGGGCCATTAAAAGCAAATATGTTCAAACGCCACATGGTTTGTACCCATTAAAAGATTTGTTCACTTCAAAGCTAGCGAGTGAATCTGGGGAAGGGGCTTCTTCTTCCAGTGTTAAGCTCTTTATTAAAGAGCTTGTAGAGAATGAGAATAAACTTAAACCGTTATCAGACCAAAAAATTGTAGAAGCTCTTCATATTCAGCGTGGTATTGAAGTATCAAGACGAACAATTGCAAAATATCGAGACGAATTAAAGATCTTAAGTTCATCAAAGCGAAAGCGATTTACGTAACAGCTGCCGGGAAGGCGGCTCTTTTTTTGCGTTTGAATACCTTGTTCAGTAAACTAGAAAATTGAAAGAAGGGAGGTTTAATACGTGAGTAAATCGGTTATTTTATATTCGAAGGCGACATGTCCACTTTGTGATGAAGCGGCTTATCTTCTTGAGGAGCTTCAAGAAGAAATAGCGTTCTCAGTACAAACGGTTGATATTTATAGCGATGAAGCGCTTTTGGAAAAGTTTATGCTAATGATTCCGGTTGTCGAAATCGAAGGTGAAATCGTGGATTATGGTCGGATATCAAAAAAAACAATAAGAAAACGCTTACTTTAAAATTTTCAGTATAACATAGTTGCCCATGCTTTTGGCAACTGCTACAATGAAAATTGTAAGAAGTTCTTTTTGATCCAGGTGGGACTAAAAATGTCTAAGCGGGACATAATACGTCTCAGGAAAAAAGAAGAACAGCAGGGGAGACGAATTATGCGCTCATTATTGTCACTTCAACAAAAATTATTGCCGGACATGCTAGAAGTTATGAATAAGCGCTATCGGGTATTGAGACAATTAAGACTTATGCAGCCTATTGGACGTAGAAGTCTTGCGAACAGTTTGGATATCACCGAGCGGGTTCTCAGAAGCGAAGTAACGTTCTTGAAAGATCAGGGGCTACTACATATGTCGATACAAGGTATGCACTTGACAGAAGAGGGTGAACAGCTTCTGTTGGAACTGGAACCGGTTATGAATGAAGTATCCGGTCTCGATAACCTAGAAAAGCGTCTGAAAGATAAGCTTGGCATACCGGAAGTATTTATTGTCCCTGGTAATAGTGATGATACACCCTGGGTAAAAAAAGAAATGGGTCGAGCCGCTGTGGGACGCTTGAAAAAGTTTCAGCTAAAAGATAGAGTAATTGCTGTAACGGGTGGTACCACGCTCGCAGGTGTAGCCGATATGATGATTCCTTCTTCAGAAATGGAAGGAACGCTGTTTGTCCCAGCCCGAGGGGGTCTTGGTGAACAGGTAGAAAATCAGGCGAACACGATTTGTGCGAAGATGGCAAGAAAAGCCCATACTGACTATCGTTTGCTACATGTTCCAGATCAGTTGAGTGAAGAAGCATACCAATCTCTTATAGAAGAACCGGGCGTCAAAGATATCCTTGAGATTATTAAGTCAGCCGGTATTGTGGTTCATGGGATTGGGGAAGCTAGAACGATGGCACAGAGACGTAAGTCGACGCTTGATGTTGTTGAGAAAATTGAGCGAGAACATGCTGTTGCTGAAGCGTTTGGGTATTACTTCAATCAGTCAGGAGAAGTCGTTCACAAAGTGAAGACAATCGGACTGCAGCTCGAAGATTTAGAGCGTAGCGAATTAGTCATTGCGGTAGCCGGCGGCCGTTCGAAAGCAAAAGCCATCGCAGCTTATCTAAAGACAGGGATTCAAAGTGTTCTTGTTACAGATGAAGGTGCCGCTAAAGCGTTATTAGAGGGAGATTCCCTTTATTAAATAAAACACACCTCGGGAAACGAGGAAATTCAAGGAGGAACTACACAATGGCAACAAAAGTAGGTATTAACGGTTTTGGACGTATTGGACGTAACGTATTCCGTGCAGCATTAAACAACCCTGGTGTTGATATTGTAGCTGTAAACGATCTTACAGATGCAAACATGCTTGCACATCTTCTTAAATACGATTCCGTACATGGAGAACTTAATGTAGAAGTTGAAGTTAACGGTGAGAAC
Organism: Bacillus sp. N1-1; assembly: GCF_009818105.1. Lineage (NCBI taxonomy): Bacteria > Bacillati > Bacillota > Bacilli > Caryophanales > Bacillaceae > Bacillus > Bacillus sp. N1-1. Next base: position 3,663,512 of record NZ_CP046564.1, on the reverse strand, counting down.
CTTGTTGTTAACGGAACTGAAATCAAAGTTCTTTCTGAGCGCGACCCAGCACAACTTGGATGGGGAGATCTTGGTGTTGAAGTGGTAATCGAATCCACTGGACGTTTCACAAACCGTGACGATGCTGCGAAGCACCTTGAAGCAGGAGCTAAGAAAGTTGTCATCTCCGCACCAGCTAAAGACGAAGACATTACAGTTGTTCTAGGTGTTAACGAAGACAAGTACGATGCAGCTAGCCATCACGTTATCTCAAACGCATCTTGTACAACAAACTGTCTTGCACCAGTAGCTAAAGTATTGAACGATAAGTTCGGTATCAAGCGTGGTCTTATGACAACAACTCACTCTTATACAAACGATCAGCAAATTCTTGATCTTCCACACAAAGACTACCGTCGTGCTCGTGCAGCAGCTGAAAACATCATTCCAACATCTACAGGCGCTGCTAAAGCAGTATCTCTTGTACTTCCAGAGCTTGATGGTAAGTTGAATGGTATGGCTATGCGTGTACCTACACCTAACGTATCAATCGTTGACCTTGTAGCTGAACTTGATCAAGACGTTTCAGTTGACGAAGTAAACGCTGCTCTTAAAGAAGCTGCTGAAGGCGATCTTAAAGGATACCTTGGTTACAGCGACGAGCCACTAGTATCAAAAGACTACAACGGTAACCCGAACTCTTCAATCGTAGATGGTCTTTCTACAATGGGTATCGATGGAAACATGGTTAAAGTTATCTCTTGGTATGACAACGAGTGGGGCTATTCTAACCGCGTAGTAGATCTAGTCGACTACATCGCTGCAAAAGGGCTATAATAAGAATTGTTAATAGAGGAGGAGGAAGTCTTGGGCCTTCCTCCTTTTCCATTGTCTTTACTAACGATATAGCTTTATTTAAAAGGTGAACCTTTTAAAACTTTGTGCAGAGGAGGACGTGCGTGATGAACAAAAAATCAATTCTTGACGTTGAGTTAAAAGGCAAAAAGGTATTCTGCCGCGTGGATTTCAATGTACCTATGGAAGAAGGAAAGGTAACAGATGAAACGCGTATTAAAGCAGCACTTCCTACGATCAAGCATTTGTCTGATCAGGGAGCGAAAGTAATTCTTGCAAGCCACCTTGGACGTCCAAAAGGTGAAGCTGTTGATGAGCTACGTCTTGATCCGGTTGCAGACCGCTTAAGCGACCTCATTGGCAAAACTGTTACAAAGACAGATGCAGTCTATGGTGAAGAAGTTGACCGTGCGATTGCGGGTCTAGAAGATGGCGACCTTCTTCTTATTGAGAATGTTCGTTTCGAAGCTGGAGAAGAGAAGAATGATGAAGAACTTGCGAAGAAATTTGCTGCAATGGCAGATCTTTACGTAAATGATGCTTTTGGCGCAGCACACCGTGCTCACGCTTCAACAGAAGGTATTGCTCATCATATTCCTGCTGTAGCTGGTTTTCTTATGGAGAAGGAACTTGAAGTTCTTGGAAGTGCTCTAACAGAACCTTCCCGTCCATTCACAGCTATTGTTGGTGGAGCAAAAGTAAAAGATAAAATCGGTGTCATTGATCACCTACTTGATAAAGTAGATAACTTGATCATTGGTGGCGGTCTTGCTTATACATTTGTAAAAGCACTTGGACATGAAGTTGGTTTGTCTCTTCTTGAAGAAGATAAAATCGATCTAGCGAAATCATTCATGGATAAAGCAAAAGAAAAAGGCGTTAATTTCTATATGCCTCAAGACGTTGTGATTGGTGATGATTTCTCAAATGATGCAAATACGAAAGTGGTAAGCATCGAAGAAATTCCTTCCGATTGGGAAGCACTTGATATCGGACCGAAAACGAGAGAAACGTACAGCAAAGTGATCGCTGACTCTAAACTCGTTATCTGGAACGGACCAATGGGTGTATTTGAACTAGACGTTTATGCTAATGGTACGAAAGCAGTAGCTGAAGCACTTGCGAACGCAGAAGATACGTATTCAGTTATTGGTGGCGGTGACTCTGCAGCAGCGGTTGAGAAATTTGGCTATGCTGATCAAATGAGCCACATCTCTACTGGTGGCGGTGCGTCTCTTGAGTTCATGGAAGGCAAAGAACTTCCGGGTGTTGTCGCACTTAACGACAAATAAAATACTTATGTTTTTTTAATCTTATAAAGGATGGTGAGTGAACATGCGCAAACCAATCATCGCAGGTAACTGGAAGATGAACAAAACACTTACGGAAACAAAAAGCTTTGTTGACGAAGTGAAAGGACTTATTCCTGATGGCAATCGCGTAGATTCCGTTGTCTGTGCTCCTGCTCTTTTCCTTGATTATTTAACGGATGAGCTAGAAGGTACAGCACTTCAAGTTGGTGCTCAAAATATGCACTTTGAAGAAAACGGCGCGTTTACAGGTGAAATTAGCCCTGTAGCACTTAACGATCTTGGAGTAGGCTATGTCATTCTTGGTCACTCTGAACGTCGTGAGTTATTTGGTGAAACAGATGAGATCGTGAATCAAAAAACTCATGCAGCGTTCAAACATAACCTAACGCCAATCATCTGTGTCGGTGAAACGCTTGAACAGCGTGAAAGCGATGTAACAGAAGATATTGTAAAAGCACAAGTTCAAAAAGCAATTGCTGGTTTAACTAATGAACAGGTAGCTCAATCTGTTATCGCATATGAGCCAATCTGGGCAATTGGAACTGGTAAAACAGCAACAAGCGATCAAGCTAATGATGTATGTGCATTTATCCGCGGCGTCCTTAAAGACGAAACGACTGACGAAACAGCTAATGCGGTCCGTATCCAATATGGCGGCAGTGTTAAACCTGGTAACATTGACGAGCTTATGGGTAAATCCGACATTGATGGAGCTTTAGTCGGCGGCGCTAGCCTTGATGCGAAATCTTTCCTACAGCTTTTGGAGGCTGGTCAGAATGCCTAAAAAGCCAGAAGCTTTAATCATCTTAGATGGCTTTGGCCTCCGAGATGAGGAAAAAGGAAATGCCGTAGCACATGCAAATAAACCGAATTTTGATCGTTACTGGAACAACTACCCACACGCTACCCTACAAGCGAGTGGAAAAGCAGTTGGTCTTCCAGACGGCCAAATGGGGAACTCTGAAGTAGGCCACTTGAATATTGGTGCAGGACGCATCGTATATCAAAGCTTAACAAGAGTTAATCTTGCAATCGAAGAAGGCGAATTCTTTGAAAATGAAACATTTCTTGAGGCAATTGACCATGTGAAGAAAAAAGGAACAAGCCTACACTTGTTTGGACTTCTTTCTGACGGTGGGATTCATAGCCACATTAAACATCTTTTCGCTCTTCTTGAACTTGCTGCAAAGCAAGGTCTTGAAGATGTGTACGTTCACGGTTTCCTTGATGGTCGTGATGTTGGCCAACAATCTGCGAAAACCTACATTCAGCAGTTAGAGGATAAAATGGAAGAAGTCGGAGTTGGTCGCCTTGCGACGCTCTCAGGCCGCTATTATTCCATGGACCGCGATAAGCGTTGGGATCGCGTAGAGAAGTCTTACCGTGCCCTGGCATACGGTGATGGCCCTTCTTACAAAGATCCATACGAGCTAGTTGATGATAATTACAAAAATGAAATCTATGATGAGTTCGTTCTTCCTTCAGTTATGACCGAAGAGGACGGTTCACCGATTGCGACGGTTGATGATGAAGATGCAGTTATCTTCTTTAACTTCCGTCCTGACCGAGCAATCCAGATTTCGCAAGTCTTCACAAATGATGATTTCCGCGGTTTCGATCGTGGAGAAGAACGTCCTAAAAATCTTCACTTTGTCTCACTTACTCGTTTTAGTGAAACAGTTGGAGGCGACGTTGCTTTCAAACCAACAAATCTTGATAACACGCTTGGTGAAGTACTCGCTCAGCAGGATTACAAGCAGCTGCGTATTGCTGAGACGGAGAAATACCCACACGTTACATTCTTCTTTAGCGGTGGACGCGAAGAAGAGTTTCCTGGGGAAGAACGCATTCTTATCGACTCTCCGAAAGTTGCAACTTATGACTTGCAGCCGGAGATGAGTGCCTATGAAGTGACGGACGCGTTACTGAAAGAACTCGATGCCGATAAGCACGATGCGATTATCTTAAACTTTGCGAATCCTGACATGGTTGGGCATTCCGGAATGCTTGAACCAACAGTCAAAGCCATTGAGGCCGTTGACGAATGTCTGGGTAAGATCGTTGATAAAATTACCGAAAAAGGCGGACATGCTATCATTACCGCTGACCACGGGAATTCGGATGAAGTCACAACGCTTGATGGTGATGCGATGACGGCTCATACGACGAACCCGGTACCTGTTATTGTGACAAAAGAAGGTGCAGAGCTTCGTACAGATGGAATTCTTGCGGACCTTTCACCAACGCTTCTCGACTTGCTTGGCGGCAAGCAACCGAAAGAAATGACAGGAAAATCATTAATTAAATAACTTACATTTAAAGGAGATGACACGTTATGCCAATCATTACTGACGTTTATGCACGCGAGGTCCTTGACTCCCGCGGCAATCCAACAGTTGAAGTAGAAGTATTTACAGATGCAGGTGTTAAAGCACGTGCAATGGTACCATCTGGTGCATCCACTGGTGAATACGAAGCAGTAGAACTTCGTGACGGTGACAAAGATCGCTACCTTGGTAAAGGTGTAGAAAAAGCAGTAGCTAACATCAATGAAACAATCGCTCCAGAACTAGTAGGTATGAGCGTTTATGACCAGCTTGGAATCGACCACATGATGATCGACCTTGATGGTACTGACAACAAAGGCAAGCTTGGTGCTAACGCTATTCTTGGTGTATCTATGGCTGTTGCCCGCGCTGCTGCAGAAGAACTTGAGCTTCCACTTTACGTTTACCTTGGTGGATTCAACGCAAAAACTCTTCCAACACCAATGATGAACATTCTTAACGGTGGAGAGCACGCTGATAACAACGTAGACATTCAAGAATTTATGGTAATGCCTGTTGGTGCACCTTCTTTCAAAGAAGCACTACGCACTGGCGCTGAAATTTTCCACAGCCTTAAAGGCGTTCTAAAAGAAAAAGGTCTTAACACTTCTGTTGGTGACGAAGGTGGATTCGCTCCTAACCTTGGTTCAAACGAAGAAGCAATTCAAACGATTATTGAAGCAATCGAAAAAGCTGGATACAAGCCTGGCGAAGAAGTTATGATCGCACTTGACGTAGCATCTTCTGAAATCTACAGCGACGGTAAATACAACCTTGCTGGTGAAGGCGTAGTGAAGACTTCTGAAGAGATGATCGAATTCTACAGCCAGCTATGTGAAAAATACCCTATCATTTCAATTGAAGATGGTCTTGATGAAAACGACTGGGAAGGCTGGGAGAAACTTACTCAAGCTCTTGGTGAGAAAGTTCAGCTTGTTGGTGACGATCTTTTCGTTACAAACACAAACAAACTTTCTGAAGGAATTGAGCGTAGCGTAGGTAACTCAATCCTAATCAAAGTGAACCAAATTGGTACACTAACTGAAACATTTGATGCTGTTGAAATGGCGAAGCGCGCTGGTTACACAGCTGTTATCTCTCACCGTTCTGGTGAAACAGAAGATACAACAATCGCTGACATTGCTGTTGCGACTAACGCTGGACAAATTAAAACAGGCGCACCGTCTCGTACGGACCGCGTTGCTAAATACAACCAACTTCTTCGCATCGAAGATGAGCTTGAGCACCTTGCAATCTACGGTGGACGTAAGAGCTTCTATAACTTAGATAAGAAGTAAGTTTTGAAGACCCCCGCGTGAAAACGCGGGGGTTTTTTAATTTCTATTACTAAATTTTTTCTGTAAATTTCTTTTTTTTAAAAAGGGGTTTGTATTAAGATCCACACTTAATAGCTGATTGGAGCGGAAGGTGCTCGACTCCTGCGGGACTAGCGGGACAGGTGAGACCCCACAGGCGCGCCTTAGCGCGCCGAAGAGGCTCACAACCCGCCCGCGGAAAGGGAGCATCATGGAACGGAAATCAGCCACCACTCTTATCGCAACAATGTCTACGAAAACAGCCGATACCCGTTTAAGAAGTGTTAACACTTGTTAAGATAATAATGAGAATGTCGAGTATTACCGAAATAGATTGCTTTTATTGAAAAATTTATGGTAAATTTATAGTATTGGAAAGGCTATAGTCCGGGAGGTGGAATTATGCATCTTGCAGCTACAATTGCATTAGTTATCGTTTCAATCTTACTTATTACTGTTGTATTGCTTCAGTCAGGTAAAAGCGCTGGTTTATCAGGAGCCATTACAGGTGGAGCTGAACAATTATTTGGAAAGCAGAAAGCCCGCGGCTTTGAAGCGGTTTTAAATAAAGTAACGGTAGTACTTGCCGTATTGTTCTTTGTTCTTTCAATTCTCGTTGCGTATCTCGTGTAACGTGATCAAGAAAGCAGCAGGTGTTGAGTCACTTGCTGCTTTTTTTATTGTACTTTAAGAATATTTAACCTTTTTAAAGGACTAAAGTATAAGAAAAACTATGACTTCCGCTAGTACTAGGCGGCAAGCCAAGTTTTTCTAAGAAGAAGCGAAAAGGGAGTTTTTTGTCGAATGGAAGAGGGAAATAAGCTAACAGAACGAATTCCTTTTGCCTTCCGATCGAAACAGGTAAAATGCAGATAAAGGCCTCATTGGATAGGATAATTCGTTTATTGCAGGTCAAACTAACAGGTAGTTGATTTAGAGGAGGATCACATCATGAAAGTAGTCGCACCAAAGCCATTTACATTCGAGGGAGGCAATCGCGCGGTATTAATGTTGCATGGTTTTACAGGAAATTCAGCAGATGTACGAATGATGGGACGTTACTTGCAGGAAAGAGGCTATACGTGTCATGCGCCACAATATGAAGGACATGGCGTTCCGCCTGAGGAGCTTGTACATACTGGGCCAAAAGATTGGTGGAAAAACGTCACTGAAGGGTATGAAAAGCTGAAAAGCATGGGCCATGACGAAATTGCTGTCGTCGGCTTATCACTTGGAGGCGTATTTTCATTAAAGCTCGGTTATACTGTTCCTGTAAAGGGAATCGTGCCCATGTGCGCCCCGATGGATATGAAAGATGAAGAAACGATGTATCAGGGCGTCCTTTCCTATGCAAAGGAATACAAGAAATTTGAACGGAAATCACCTGAACAAATTGAAGAGGAAATGGAAGCCTTTAAAGAAACACCGATGAATACACTTGGTGAACTTCGCGATTTGATCTATGATGTGCGTGACAACGTTGATATGATTTACGCTCCTACATTTGTGGCACAAGCGAGACATGATGAAATGATTAATACAGAAAGTGCCAACGTCATTCACGATAACATCGAATCAGATGAGAAAAGTCTGAAATGGTACGAAAACTCAACGCATGCGATCACACTAGGCAAAGAAAAAGACGAGCTTCATAAAGACGTTCATGCTTTTCTTGATAGCCTTGACTGGTCAGAATAAACAAAGAACTTATTTAAGTAGAAGGAAGGTGGAAGACAATGGCAGAAGAACATGAACAAAAAATATTGAGCTTCATGAAGGACGAAGCGTACAAACCGCTAACCGTTCAGGAGCTTGAAGAAGTATTCGGTGTGAAAGATTCCAGTGAATTTAAGGAATTTGTGAAAACGTTAAACAGCATGGAAGATGAAGGATTAATCGTTCGCACAAGAAGCAATCGCTACGGTATTCCTGAGAAAATGAACCTTGTTCGCGGAAAGTTACAAGTACACGCAAAAGGATTTGCTTTCCTTATTTCCGATAGTGATACTGGCGAGAAAGATGTCTACATTAATCAGGGTGATCTAGAAGGAGCAATGAACGGGGATCGTGTCATTGTAAGACTTCATCAAAAATCATCTGGCACTCGTCCAGAAGGTACCGTTATCCGTATCATTGAGCGTGGTGTAAAACGCACAGTTGGTACATATTCTGATAGCAAGCACTTTGGATTTGTGATTGCCGACGATAAGAGGATTCCACACGATATTTTCATTCCAAAAGGAGCTACTGCAGGTGCCGTTGACGGCCATAAAGTCGTAGTTGAAATTACGAAGTATCCTGAAGGGCGTATGAGTGCGGAAGGACGCATTACTGAAATCTTAGGTCATAAAAACGACCCAGGCGTCGATATTCTGTCGATCATTTATAAGCATGAGCTTCCAGGCGAGTTTCCTGAGGCTGCAATGGAACAAGCTCATAAAACACCAGATCAAATCGATGAAAAAGAAATTGAAGGAAGACGTGACCTTCGTGAAGAGACCATTGTGACGATTGATGGAGCAGACGCGAAGGATCTAGATGACGCCGTTAACGTTGTCAAACTTCCGAATGGAAACTACAAGCTCGGTGTTCACATCGCCGACGTAACGTATTATGTGACGGAAAACTCTCCGATTGATCAAGAAGCGCTTGATCGTGGGACGAGTGTGTATCTTGTCGACCGAGTGATTCCGATGATTCCACACCGTCTATCAAACGGAATTTGTAGTTTGAATCCTCAAGTGGACCGATTAACGATTTCTTGTGAGATGGAAATTACAACACAGGGTGAAGTGGTAAACCATGAGATCTTCCCAAGTGTGATTCGTACAAATGAGCGTATGACGTATACAGATGTACGCAAAATTCTTCAGCGTGAAGACGATGAAGTGCTAGAACGTTACAAATCTCTCGTTCCATTCTTCGATAGCATGGGTGAACTGGCCGAAATTTTAAGAAAAGGACGTTTTGAACGAGGCGCCATTGACTTTGATTTCGCAGAAGCAAAAGTACTTGTAGATGATGAAGGGACGCCGCAAGAGATCGTGCAACGAGAACGCTCAGTGGCTGAGCGCTTAATTGAAGAGTTTATGCTTGTCGCAAACGAAACCGTTGCACAGCATTTTCACTTTATGGAAGTACCGTTCATGTACCGTATTCACGAAGATCCGGATGCAGATAAACTAAATACGTTCTTCGAATTCATTACGAACTTTGGTTATGTTGTACGCGGGAATGCGAACACGGTACACCCTCGTGCGCTACAAAAGCTTCTTGAAGAAGTAAAGGGAGAGCCAGAAGAAGCGGTAATTAGTAAGGTGATGCTTCGTTCGATGCAACAGGCGAAGTACTTCCCTGAAAGTCTCGGTCACTTCGGATTATCGACAGACTTCTATACGCACTTTACGTCACCAATTCGTCGTTATCCTGACTTAATCGTACACCGTTTGATCCGTACGTATCTATTTGAGAAAAAAGTTGATAACCAAACAACTTCCAAATGGAGCGAAGCGCTTGGTGAAATCGCTCAGCACGCTTCTGCGATGGAACGCCGTGCGGTTGACGCTGAACGTGAAACCGATGATCTGAAAAAAGCTGAGTTTATGAAAGATAAAATCGGGGAAGAGTTCGAAGGTGTGATTAGTGGTGTAACGAACTTCGGATTGTTTGTTGAATTGCCGAACACGATCGAAGGTCTCGTTCACGTTAGTTATTTAACCGATGACTACTACCACTACGACGAAGGTGCTTATGCGATGATTGGTGAACGTACTGGTAACGTCTATCGTATCGGTGATGAAATCGCCATTCGCGTCTTGAATGTTAATATTGATGAACGTTCGATCGACTTTGAAATTGTTGGCATGAAACCGCCAAAAGAACGTCGCAGAAGAGAAAGTCCGAAAGTCATTGAAGGCGGCAAGCGAAAAAAACGCGGGAAGTCATCTAACAAAACAACGGATGCTGGACAGAAAAAGCGTAAGTTTTCGCCGCCAAAAGATGGTCAGGGAACAAAAAAGAAACCGAAAAACAAAAAGAAAAAACGTCGCAATAACAATTCTTAATTCGCGTTACTAATCATTTGGTCAGTGTAAGTCACCTTGACTTATTCTGACCAAATTGATATACTTGAGTTCGACGTTTGAGAGGGGGGACGGTCATGCCAAAAGGTGATGGTGGACTCATTGCACAAAATAAGAAAGCAAGACACGATTATTCCGTTATTGAGACATATGAAGCAGGACTGGTTCTACAAGGAACTGAAATCAAATCCATCAGGGCAAGACGCGTAAACCTGAAAGACTCTCACGCCATTATTCGTAAGGGAGAAATCTTTCTTCTGAATATGCACATTAATGAATATGAGCAAGGGAATCGTTTTAACCACGATCCAACCCGTACTCGTAAGCTATTGATGAAGCGGAAAGAGATTGATAAGCTCATTGGCCTAACGAAAGAACAGGGCTATACGGTAATTCCACTGAAAGTCTATATCAAGAATGGTTATGCGAAAGTACTTCTAGGCCTTGCTAAGGGTAAGAAGAAGTATGATAAGCGCCAGGATCTCAAAGATAAGACGATGAAGCGTGAAGTGGACAAAGCGTTGAAAGAACGTCAGCGGATATAGTTTCCATTTGAATGGAAGTTGATCTATGTTATAATTAAAATTACCGAAACAACATATTAAGCTTAACTGCTTACCCGTTTTCGGTTCTCATTTTCTTACATGGGGACGTTACGGATTCGACAGGGGTAGGTCGAGCTTAAGTCGCGAGTCGAGTTGGCGAGCTACGTTAAAAACGCCATGCCTATAACTGGCAAAGAAAACAACAACTTCGCACTAGCAGCGTAAGCTGTTTTGCGGTTCCTCCCTCCATCGCCCATGTGGTAGGGTAAGGGACTCAACTTAAGTGGGATACGCCAACAATCCACCGTCTGAGGAAAGTTGGAAGAGATTAATCAGACTAGCTACAAGGAAGCCTGTCGTTGGGCTAAATTGTAGTGAAACACTAATATAACGACTACACTCGTAGAAGCTTAAGTGCCGATACTTCTGGACGTGGGTTCGACTCCCACCGTCTCCACCAAATACATATTTGGTGGTTTTTTATTTGCAAAAAATCATCTTATTAAAGAAGCCCAGAACGTGAATTTTCACGATCCGGGCTTTTTTAGTGTTCGTTCGCTTTATCGGTATGCATTCCATTAAGACGTTTATTGAAAGAATCAGCTTGAGGTGTAACCTCGATATGTCCGAGCGCCTTCCTTAATCCAAAAGCGGGCATATTGCCATAGAGACTTTCGTAGTGAGAGCTCGAAAGGACGTATGTTTCATGGTAGATGCCGACAGCACGGTTGTTTCCAATCTTTTGATTAAAGTTTTTCCACGCTTTTAAATGGGCTTTACCATGAGCGTATTGACGAAGGTCTTCTGCTGAACGCCAGTATTGAAGGAGTAGCGTTGTCCGAAAGCTAAAGAAATTTTCCATAGAGAGACATCCTAACTGTTTATTGATGCTAAGCTCACGAATCATGCCAGGCATCGCAAGGAAGACAGGAAGCCATTTATGCACAGCCCACCATTGATTGATTCGCATTCCAATGAGAAATACCACAACGTCCTGTCCTTTATCCACCGTGTAGCGTCCGGTAAAAACTTGATTCACCATTCCTATTACCTCCTTGAAGTAAGCTTCTTTTTGGCTTCGTCAGCCCATTCACTAGCTGCTTGCGTTGTCCTTATCCCATAATCTAATGTTAACAGCCAGAATTTCGCATCTTCTTGATCGCCATACGTTCCTCGTATCATTTCATCAATCGCCTGATAAGTATTCAAACGTTCTAGCAGTTTTAATTTGTAGTGATCCAATTGTTTAAAAGTTGTTTCGTTGCTCTGGTGATGACTGAAAAAAAGTTTAAGCAACAACTCATTCTTTTCTACTCCAAGTTCTTCAATAGGAGTTTCCATCCAATTGTAAAGGGCCTGCCAACCTAATGAGGTTAATTCATATTTCTTTTTATCAGGTTTTCCAGACTCACTCTCTTCCTGAACAGTTATCAGTTCTTCCTCAACTAGACTTTTAAGTGTAGGGTAAATTTGTCCATAGCTGATTTTCCAGAAATGATTTAAACTTCCATCCATCATTTTTTTCATTGAATAACCCGTTTGACAACCGATTGTTAATAAGCCGAGAATCGCGTACTTTGTATGAATTTGTTTATCCATTTCTTCACTTCCTGTATCTTTTTGATATATATCATTTAGATATATAATACATGAACTTTAAACATATGGAAAGGATTAATTTTTAATTTTCTGATTTTTATAGCGACAATAAAACAAGCCGCCCACATGGACGGCTTGTTTTGTTAATCATTTTAATGCTACTTTTGCCTTTACCTCTAGATTACGCTGATTAGATTGCAGACTTAATGTAGTTAATAAACGCACGAGAAGCATAAGAAATGTACTTTTCTTTTCGTAGAATAATGCCAAGGTCCCATGGGATCTCTGGATTTACGAGTGGAATTGAGACCACGTTGTTTTGGTTGATTTTAGTAAGAATCGATTTTGGGAAAAAGGTGACGCCGAGATTGTGACTAACCATATCGCTAATAAAGTCCCATTGGGAGCTAACGTAAGAAATGTGCGGTTCAAATCCGGCCTGACGACACTGTTCAATCATCTGGTCATGTAACATAAAGTCTTCACTAAATAGGATGATCCGCTCATTTCGCAACTCGCTGATTGAGACCGAATTTTTTTCTGCGAATGGATGTGAACTGTGTACAAACAGCATTAATTCTTCCGTTGTGAATGGAAGTGTTTCAAATTTCGTTTCATTGACAGGTAAGAGGCCGACTGCAAAATCCAGTTCACCGTCGAGGATTTTTTGTTGCGCAATGTTGGCTCCATGCTCCATTAGTTCGATCGTAATATCAGGATAGAGCTCTTGGAATCCTTTTAAGATACTAGGGAAGTAGAGGGCGCCGATGAGTGGCGGGAGACCGACTTTGATGTGCCCTTTCTTTAAATTCATCATGTCATATAAGTGAGAAGAAAGATCGTCGACCATATTTAATATTTTCTCACCCTGCAAATATACAATTTTTCCTGCATCGGTTAGTTCACTCGATCGTGCCGAGCGATCGAGTAGTTCAACATCTAACTCAGCTTCTAAACTTTTCACCATTTTACTTAACGTTGGCTGTGAGATGTAGAGCGAGTGTGAGGCTTTCGTAAAGCTTTTTTGCTTGGCGACTTCAACGAAATAGGCTAACTGCTTAATGTCCATATGAAAGCTCCTGTCTCTATTCCCACCAGAATGGGAAATGCATTATGGTTTATTGTAGTCGCAAGTCATCCACGAATTCAACCATAGACGGAGATTCTAGACCTATTTTTTGAGAGATCTGTTATAGATGTAAAAAAGAGGGGTAATGAAAAAAGGTAATCAAAATTCTTATGGAGGTGCTCGTTTTGAGTAAAAACGTATTAATCATTTCCGGTGATGCTGTTGAAGCTCTTGAGATTTTCTACCCTTACTATCGTTGTCTTGAGGAAGGATTTAACGTCACGATCGCATCCCCGACCGCTAAAAAACTACAAACGGTATGTCACGACTTTACAGATGAAATGGAAACGTTTGTTGAGAAGCAAGCCTACGGAATTGAATCACATACTTCCTTTGCAGAAATCAAACCGGCAGAGTACGATGGTTTAATTATTCCAGGCGGACGAGCACCAGAATACATTCGAATGGATGAGAGTGTACCTGGCATCGTAAGACACTTTTTTGAAGAAAATAAACCAGTAGGTGCGATTTGTCATGCGGCACAGGTCCTTAATGTAGTTCCTGATATTATGAAAGATCGCGAGTATACCGCTTATCCAGCTTGTAAACCCGATGTAACCGCATGTGGTGCTACATACATCGATGAAAAGGTTCATACAGCTGATAACCTCGTCTCAGGACAGGCGTGGCCTGACTTACCAGGATTCATGAAAGAATTTCTCCGTTTATTAAAATAATGACACATGAAACCCCCTGATTGAGCGATCAGGGGGTTCTTTAAGAGGGAGGATATTTCGTTTGACCGATTGCTGAAATCACAGCGCCAACCGCCTGAATCCAGCTTCCTGCTACATTAATATTTGTTGCATCTTCGTTGTTAAGCTCTTTAATTCCTGAGATTGCTTGAAGGGAATTGCCGACCACCTGCAGGAAGTTTCCATAAATGCTATACAACGCTGAAGCCGAAACTTCTCCACCTAATGTATCTGAGAGAGATACGCTTCCACCAATCGCCTGAAGCCAATTCCCATCAATATTCAAAATCCGCTTCACTCGCTCATCAAAGTCGATTAGAATGCTTGTTACGACCGTCGAGTTCCCAATCGCCTGAAGCTGATTGCCGATCTTATTTAATGAAGGTGGAGTAATCGTATCAGCGACAAGGGCATTACCGGTTCCCTGCATCACATTTCCAATCAAAGTAAAACTATTTAGAATCGAAGAGTTGATTTCTTTAATAGGTGTACTACCTATCGCAGCTAATATCGTCCCAATCGCTTCAACCCATGAACCAAAGACACCTTTTTCTTCATTATCAATCATATAATCGCCTTCTCCAAAAGTCGGCCTATTGTATTCTATACAAAAGAGAAAAATACGTTAATCGAACGAGCATGATTACTAACGCACATTAATGTTTAAAGACGTTAGATTACTCTGACGATATTTCAGGAAAAAGATACTTGTTATTGTAATCGACATAATGCCAAAAATGACAGACATCATTTGAAGGCCAATTAGATCCAACATCAACCCTGTTAAAAGCAAAACAAGTTGAAAAATGATCCGGTCCAACATGTTTCGGAGTGAAAAGAATCTTCCGTGAAATTCTTTTGGTACTCTTGTTTGAAAAATAGTAGCGGCTGTTGGAAAAAAGCAGCCAACTGAGAAACCAAATATAATAAAGGCGATGACGGATAGAACAGGACTGTTTGCAAAAAAGAGCAATAGCTGGGAAAGTCCGATAATAAAGGAAAACAAAAATAGAATGGTGTAAGGCGATTGTTTTCTTGAAATTCTCTTAACAGCGAAAGCCCCAACCATAAACGAAAGGCCTTCAGCTGTGTAAATCCAGCTTTTAATGAGCGAATTGTCTTGAAGCTCACTGATGCTAATCACAAGCAAATTAAATCCACCGATAAATAAGAGTGGAACTAACGTCATAATCAGTGTCATCATCACAATTGGTAGCTCTTTTATTATCGGAAACAAATGTTTAAAGCTACTTTCTGCTTTTGAACGATTCGTTTCAGAAACGTCATGTTCTTCAATGGTAAGGAAGAATGTAAATACGACAAGAAGAAGATATGCCCCTAAAGAAAGAAGATACATCGTTGATAAAGACATAATCACTAGGAAGATTCCTGCAATGGCGGTGCCAAGTACTCTTGATAACGTGGCAACATTCATATGAATCCCATTCATTTGGAGAAGCTCTTTTTCTTTTACGACTAGAGGAATAGCGGCCTGTAGAGCAGGGAAGTAAAAAGCAGCGGCCGTTTGAATGAGAATCAGAAAGATAACCATCCAGAGTACAGAGCCAGTTTGAATCGCGAGCAGCATTAAGATGACGCTAATCGCTCTGGCAAGTCCAGCAGCGATCATCACGGTTTTCTTCTTCATCTGGTCTGTCACGCGTCCGGCATAGGGACCAATCGCAACCCCGGCAAGGAGTCCAATCGCCAGAATAACGGCTTTCATAAAATCAGATGGTACTTTTTCCTGCATAAATTCTAAGTTTCCAATAATCCCGAGCCATAAACCTAACCCGGCCACAAACTCACCTGTTAGTAAAATCCACACATTTTTATTTTGCCACATTATGCCGACCTCAATTTTTCTTGTTTTTTATCATCATACCATGAGTTTGTTGGTGGAAATTACGAATCTCGAAAGAAATTTTTATTAAAGAAGATATATCTCTTTTTCACCGGTATGCCATCACTCCTTTCTGTTCATGCTAGAAAGAAGGAGGTGAAGGGAATGGCATTAGATGTATTGTGCGAAGTCGCAAACTGTGTTCACAATCGTAATGGAAAAAACTGTGGAGCAGACGAAATCTATGTTGTCAGTCATCAGGGGAATAAAGCACGTAATAGTGAAGAAACCGATTGTAAAACATTTGAGCCTGGTACCCTTTAAACTCTTTGAAGCGTTATGATAAAAAACGAAGCCGTCCTCATAAGAGGGCGGTTTCTAATTGTTTTTGAAGCTATGGGCCTAATAAGAAGATAGCTTTCGTGAAAAGTTTACAATTAAATTCAGATAATTGTTTGCGTTAAAGTGCGAAAACTAGTATCATCAAAGAATATAAATTTTGAATTAAATAAATTGTCTAACTTTATATGTGATGTGGAAGGGTGATTGGAATGGAAGGCAAAAAAGATCTTCGAATCAGAAGTAAAGTAATCAGTGAAGGTGTAAATCGAGTACCTAACCGCTCCATGCTTCGAGCAGTCGGTTTTACAGACGAAGATTTTAAAAAACCAATGATTGGTGTAGCGAGTACCTGGAGTGAAGTTACACCTTGTAACGTACATATTGATTCACTTGCGCGTGAGGCGAAAGCGGGTGCTAAGGATAACGGCGGCGCGCCAATGATTTTTAACACGATTACTGTTTCTGATGGTATTGCGATGGGTCATGAGGGAATGTTCTATTCTTTGCCAAGTCGCGAAATCATCGCGGATTCAATTGAAACGGTCACAAATGCGGAACGTCTTGATGGCATTGTAGCGATTGGCGGCTGTGACAAAACAACGCCAGGTTGTTTAATCGCAATTGGTCGTATGAATATTCCGTCCGTGTACGTGTATGGTGGTACGATTCAGCCAGGTAAACTGAATGGAAATGATATTGACATCGTTTCATCATTTGAAGCGGTAGGACAATATCAAGCTGGAACGATTAACGACGAAGAGTTGCACAAAGTTGAATGTTCTGCTTGCCCTGGAGCAGGTGCGTGTGGCGGAATGTATACTGCAAACACAATGGCGTCTGCGGTTGAAGCACTTGGAATGAGTATCCCAGGATCGTCCTCAACGCCTGCAGTGAATGATTACAAAGAATCTGAATGTCGTCAGGCTGGAGAATTAGTGGTTTCTCTTCTTGAAAAAGACATCTACCCTCGTGACATTATGACAAAAGAAGCATTCGAAAATGCGATCACGGTTGTTATGGCTCTTGGTGGTTCAACAAATGCCTTCTTGCATCTAACGGCAATGGCTCACTCAGCTGGTGTCGACTTATCATTGGATGATTTCGAACGCGTTCGCGAACGTGTTCCATACATTGCAGACATGAAGCCGAGCGGCAAATATGTGATGCAAGATCTTTATGAGATTGGCGGCGTACCTGCTGTCATGAAGCTTCTTCATGAGCATGGCTTGCTTCACGGCGATTGCCTCACAGTAACAGGAAAAACGGTCGCAGAAAACTTGGCCGAAGCCCCATCGCTAAAAGAAGGACAAGAAATTATCCGCTCCCTAAATGATCCGATTAAAGCAAGCGGTCCACTTGTTGTTCTTCGAGGGAATCTAGCTCCTGAAGGTTCTGTAGCAAAAATGTCCGGTCAAAAGATTAGTCAATTTGAAGGACCAGCTCGCGTTTATAATAACGAAGCAGAAGCGACTGCAGCAATCGAAGCGGATGATATTAAAGAAGGTGACGTTCTCGTTATTCGTAATGTAGGGCCTAAAGGCGGACCTGGTATGCCAGAAATGCTTTCCATTACTTCCATGATTGTTGGGAAAGGATTGAATGGGAAAGTTGCGCTTATGACAGACGGACGCTTCTCAGGCGGATCCCACGGCTTTGTCATCGGTCATGTCTCACCAGAAGCGTTTGTTGGTGGACCGATTGGCCTCTTAAAAGAAGGCGACACCATTACCATTGATAGTGACAAGCAACAAATCAATTTTGATGTAACAGACGAAGAGCTCGAGCGTCGCCGTGCTGAATGGGTGCGCCCAGAGCTTCGATATAAGACAGGTATTCTCGGTAAATATGCAAGACTCGTTTCTTCATCCGCAAAAGGTGCAGTAACAGATCTTGATCTTGAGTAAATGTTAGTGCGAAAGCCAGCTTCCTTCTCAGTGAAGGAGCTGGCTTTTTCATTTTATTGAGCAAAGGAAATAATGAATTAGTGGAGAATGAATTCGTATAGCGTAGAAAATAAAATCCAGAGGAGAGTGTCTCCCTTTGATCAAGAAAGATCATGATCCCCCGCATCATCTCCACAAATTAAGCCTTTTACTAAACCGGCTTCCATCCTATCATTCGCGCATTGAAGAAGTGAAGGAGCAAATTGCCATGTACCAAGCAGGACTTTCAGGTGAGAAATCTCTAAATTTCCCGCTAAGTTTTTTAGACGATAAGCGGTTTTCGATCTATCATGACTTGCGTTTATTTGACGGCGCCCATTATTTTCAAATCGATACGCTTGTTGTGACTCAGTGCTATCTTCTCATTCTTGAAGTGAAAAATATCTCAGGTACTCTTATGTTTGATCCCACCTTCAACCAGTTGATTCGCATTTCCGACACGAAAGAAGAGGCCTTCCCTAATCCCCTCACTCAGGTGGAGCGGCAGTGCTCCCAACTTCGCGCTTTGCTTCAAAAAATGAATATCCCAGAAGTACCGATTGAAACGCTCATTGTTGTCGCTAACCGAAGAGCGGTCCTGAAAGCGACAGAGGAGGTTCAGTTCATTTCTTCAAAAGTGATTCGAGGTGAGTACCTGCCAACAAAAGTGAAGCTGCTGGATAAGAGGTATGGTGATGAGCGATTGACGGTGAAGGAAGTACGAAAGTTAGGGCGTATTCTTGTTAAGCTACATGAGCCGATTGACCGAGACGTGCTGAAGCGATTTTCAATTACTCCGGACGAATTGCTTGTTGGTGTTGTTTGTCCAGCGTGTGCTCGCCTGGCTATGCAGAGATTGCACGGGAGATGGTTTTGCGAATCGTGTGGTACTTATTCGCGGAATGCCCACTTAAGAGCTCTTCAAGAATATGCGCTGCTTGTGTCTAGAGAGATTACGAATCAGAAGGCGAGGCGGTTTTTGAAGATGGATTCCGGAGATGCTGCTACACGTTTATTAAGATCATTAAATCTAGAGTCAACTGGATCTACTAAAGGTAGGCGCTATAAGTTAGATTTAGGGGTTTCGCGGAATTAATTGAATTTCCGCGGAAATAATAAGTGTTTTCGCGGAATAAAATTGATTTTCGCGGAATTATCCAGAAAATCGCGGAATTAACGTGTTCTCCTCCTCCAAACAACAACAAAAAAAGCCCGCCACACACCCGTGGCGGACCTCCATCATTAATTAGAAGACCCAGGTTTCTCAAAATTAAGATCCCAAATTACCCCATAGGCATCCTTTACTTTCGCAAACGTTGCTCCCCAGAAAGTATCTTGAAGCTCCATATACACCGTTCCTTTTTCTTTCAGGCGGGCATAGAGCGACTCGATTTCTTCAGCGCTATCCAGTTCGAGCGCAAGAGAGATGTTATTCCCTACAGTTACATTTTGATTCAAAAAAACATCGGAAACCATGAAAAAGAGGTTATCTTTTTTAAAGCGTGCATGCATGATGTGATCGTCAAGTTCTGGTGGCGTTTCGAAGTTTGCTTCTCCAAATGTTTGAACATCGGTTATTTCGCCTTCGAAGACTTCCTTGTAGTATTCCAAAGCCTCTCGCGCTGTGCCTTCAAATGAGAAATATGGAATCGGGTGGTGCTTCATAGCTTTCACTCTCCTTTAAAGTAAGTCAGTACTCGTCTATCTACGTCTAGTATAACGGCATGAGGAGGAATAACAAAGAACGGTCGTTCGTCATGAAATGCCACTTTTCTACTAATTAATAAGTGGGAACACCCTACTCATAAAAAGGAAGAGCACTTCAACGGAGCGAATTAGTAAAACAATAGGAGGTGCTTTATGTATCAGAAAGTGATCGATCCAAGAGTCTCAGAAACAGATGGAGCAGGACACATTAATAATACAGTTATTCCGGTATGGTTTGAATCTGGTCGCGATCCGATCTTTCGTTTGTTTAACCCAGATTTAAGTTTCCATGACTGGCACTGCGTTCTTTTAAAAATGAATGCAGAGTACATGTCTCAAATTTATTATGGAACGCCGATAACTGTTTACACATGGATTAAGCGAATTGGTCGAACAAGCTTTGAAGTCTATGAGGAAATTCATCAGAACGAGAGCATTTGTGTGAAAGGAAGCGCCACTTACGTGAACTATCATTTTGATGTACAAAAGAGCATACCGATTCCAGATGAGATTCGAAGTCAGCTTGAAGACCATCTTTATGGCAATCAAAAAGCCACCAGCGAGTAATTTCGCTAGTGGCTTTTCATCGAGGAACTTAAATGTTGATTTTAACATCAGCATCTTTTTTAAGCTTGTCGATCAGTTCTTGCGTTTTCTTATTTTTCTGTTCACCTTCTAGACCTTCTTTGATCTGAGGTTTCACATCTTCATAAGCTGGCATCTCTTCAGAACTACCCTGTTCTTTTGCCTTCTCATAGTATTCTTTCATTTCTTCTTCGCTTACTTCATCAACTTTAATTTCTTGATCAATGTACTTCGTATATTGAATGTTTTTCGCGATTTCTTTTTCAAGATCTTCCATCGTCATGTCACTTTCTTTAAGTGCTGCTTCGAATTTTTTCTCATCTTCAAAGCCTTTTTTGACATTCTCAAGTTCTTCTTTAATCTTATCGTCAGAAGCTTTAATGCCTTCCTCTTGAGCCGCTTGAAGGATTAGTTCTTGACCAACCATGCTTTCAGCGACTTGTTTTTTCATTTGCTCTAGCTGATCTTTCGGTACTTCTTGGCCCATTTGCACATATTGCATTTGGCTTTGACTATAAAGGGCATTGAAATCTTCCCCCTTAATTTCTTCACCATTAACAGTAGCTACTACCTTATCAGCATCTACTTTATCAACTTCCGGTTGTTTTTGCTCACCGGCTTTTTCTTCTGTCTTTGTATCTTCTTGTTTTTTGTCATTACTGCTTTCTTCGTTTCCTCCACAGGCTGCTAATACAACGATTAATAAACCTGTTATAAATAGGTAAGTTAATTTACGCAATTCACATGCTCCTTTCAAAAGGCTGTGTCTATTGTTCCACAAAAGAGTCGACTTGAAAACCCCTATCAGTAAGTATGGGATAAAAAACATATTCTTATTACACTCTTTTATCGAGAAGGCATGAGCACTACCTTTTTATCCTCTTGATGCATAGTTTAATAAGTAGTTTTATGAAAA
Organism: Bacillus sp. N1-1; assembly: GCF_009818105.1. Taxonomy (NCBI): domain Bacteria; kingdom Bacillati; phylum Bacillota; class Bacilli; order Caryophanales; family Bacillaceae; genus Bacillus; species Bacillus sp. N1-1. The sequence continues at coordinate 3,642,357 of NZ_CP046564.1, read as the reverse complement.
GGGGAGACGGCATGATTAATGGAAGAGAGTATATCGAACGAATTGACGCGCTCCAAAATGAAGTATGGATTGAGGGAGGACGGTGTTCAGGTAAATTATCGGAATTGGCGCCTTTTAAAGGCATTTTAAAAAGCAAAGCCGCCCTTTATGATTTTCAATGTCAGCCTGAAAATCAAAAGTTGTTTCGATATTCACCACCTGATCGTAAAGGCGACTATGGCTTTTCTTATCATCAGCCTACGTCGATTGAAGACCTCACGAATCGCCGCTTGGCTACACAGGAGTGGGCAAGATTAAGTGCAGGACTGATGGGAAGGTCACCAGATTATATGAATACACTACTTATGACGCTTGGGTACGCAGCACCGCATTTTGCACAAGATCAGAAATCTTTTGGAGATAACATTAAGAGATTATATGAAAAAGCAAGAGAGAAAGATTTGTCTATCACACATACGTTTATTAATCCACAGGTTAATCGATCGGTTGGCCAGTACTTTGATGCTACGAATGTCACAGCGGCCAAAGTGGTTGAGGAAAAAGAGGAAGGAATCGTCATTAAAGGTGCGAGATTGTTAGCTACCCAGGGGGGATTAACAGATGAACTGCTCGTTTTGCCTGCTGGGGGCTACACATTGGATGATGCTTACTTATTCGGTTTTATGATTCCTTCTAACACAAAAGGACTGAAATTCATATGTAGGGAATCGTTTTGCTATCGTGATTCGCGGTTTGATCATCCCCTCGCTTCTCAATTTGAAGAAATTGATTCAATCGTCGTATTTGAGGATGTTCTTGTCCCCTGGGAATGTGTCTTTCTTTATAAAGATGCTCAAATTGTTGGGGAGATGGAAGAAGCGACTGGTATGTACACGTTCTTACAATTTCAAGCTGTGTGCAGGCAGGTAGTGAAAGTAGAATATATTCTTGGACTATGTGAGTTAATGGGAGAAGCAATTCAAATTCAAGAGTACGAACATATTAAGTTAAAAATGAGTGAAATTATCACGACGCTTGAAATTATGAAAGCACTGCTAGTATCTTCTGAAGTCAATAGTCGGTTAAATCATTTTGGTACGCTTGTTCCGGAGAGTCAGCCATTGAAGGCGGCCATTCAATATTTTTCAGGTGTTTATCCAAGATTAATTGAGATTATTCAACTACTTGGTGCGAGTGGACTGATTTCAATCCCTACCGAGAAGGACTTTAATTCAGAGATTCAAGAAGATTTAGCGAAATATCTTCAAGGAGCGAACATCAATGCAAAAGAACGCGTGCAGCTATTCCGAATGGCATGGGATTTTGGGATGAGTGCATTCGGCTCACGCCAAACTCAATTTGAACGTTTTTTCTTTGGAGATCCAATACGACTTTCAACGATTCATTACAACCGTTATTTCACTCAACCTTATGTTAATATGGTTCAAGCGTTTTTGAAGGAAAGGGAAGTGTAAAGTCGCAATACTGCGGCTCTTTCTCTTTTTCATAAGAAAGTTTTATTTTGAAAACGTTTTCTTTTTTACGGGAGGAATCAGGAGAATTGTTACCGAATGAAGTTGAAGTACCTTATTACATAAAGGAGTTGAATGTATGCTTAAAGCTTCCATCTCATTATCAAATCGGATCATGCAACGGTATTTGCCAGATCCGTTTTTGTTTGTGATCATTTTAACATTTGTAGTATTTGCTTTCGGAATGATTTTTACCGGAAGTTCACCAGTTCAGATGGTACAATACTTTGGAGAAGGATTTTGGAGTTTACTCGCTTTTTCCATGCAAATGGTACTTGTTCTTGTCACTGGCTATGTACTCGCAAGTAGTCCACTTTTTAAGAAAGGTCTACGTTTTCTTGCAAAAAGAGCGAAAACACCTGGACAGGCGATCGTCTACGTCACACTCGTATCTCTGATTGCAAGCTGGATCAACTGGGGATTTGGTCTTGTTATTGGAGCGCTCTATGCAAAAGAACTTGCGAGACAGGTGAAGAAGGTCGATTACCGTTTGCTGATTGCGAGTGCTTATAGTGGTTTTCTTGTGTGGCATGGCGGGCTTGCAGGTTCCATTCCCCTTACCATTGCCACGCCTGATCATTTTACAGCTGATCTGATAGGCATTGTTTCAACGAATGAAACGATTTTTTCTTTGTTTAATTTAATGATTGTAGCGTCTCTCTTTCTTCTTTTACCTATTATCAATTATTTCATGTCACCTGCAGAAGATGAGCGTGTACATATTGATCCAAACCTGCTTGAAAAAGGGCACATAGAGGCGGCGAGTCTTGAAGGAGAATTAACGCCAGCCGAAAGACTGGAGAATAGCCGCATCATTTCTTTGGTTATTTCAATTGTTGGCCTCGCCTATTTGGTTTATTATTTTGTGAATGCAGGATTTGAATTGAATCTAAACATCGTCAATTTTGGTTTTCTTTTTCTGGGAATCCTATTTCACGGAACACCACGCCATTTTCTAGAAGCTGTAAGTGATGCGGTGAAGGGAGCGAGCGGGATCATCATTCAGTTTCCTTTCTACGCAGGTATTATGGGAATGATGGTGGCTTCTGGACTAGCTGCTCAGCTTTCACAGGGATTTGTTTCGATTTCAAATGAATTTACGTTTCCGTTTTTTGCGTTTTTAAGCGCAGGGATTGTAAATTTCTTTGTACCTTCTGGTGGAGGGCAGTGGGCGGTTCAGGCACCGATCATGCTTGATGCCGCAAAGGAATTAGGCGTATCTATTCCAAAAACAGCGATGGCGGTAGCATGGGGAGACGCGTGGACGAATATGATCCAACCGTTTTGGGCCTTACCAGCTCTTGCAATTGCAGGGTTAAAGGCAAAGGACATTATGGGGTATTGCTTCATCGTATTGATTGTAAGTGGTGTGGCAATTTCGCTTGGCCTTGTCTTTATCGGCTAGGAGCGGCAAGTATAAGCAGAACAGAAGGTATTCTTACAAAGCGGCTTCTGTTCCTTATTTTCAATAAAGCCTTAATGGTTATCGTTCGCGCGATGCTTTTGATTTCGTATCACGCCATATATCGCCATTACAATGAAAAAAAGCTAAGGATGACAAAGGTAAAGGAATATCCTACCTTATGATATTGATACATAGTGAATGCATACAAAACCATGGCAAGCGCGCTTATGAAAAGGTTCATTATAATTAGAAAGTGAAGTTTTGATTTATCCATTATTTACCTTTTTTCAGTTTATTTTAACATATCAACGTTGGCATTTGTTCGGAGTTCGTCAAAGATCCTTCATACGTCGTTCATAAAAGTATGGTACGGTAACTGGTGAAAGGATGATTTGAACATGAAGAAGGAATTCCAAGAACGAATTGAAGAATGGAAGAATTTTTTGTTCATCTATAAATTTGCGCTCGATGAAATTAACACAAAACTAACAATCTTAAATGATGAATTTCAATTTGTTCATCAGCATAACCCAATTGAACACGTGAAATCACGAATAAAGTCACCAGAAAGTATTATGGCAAAGCTAGAACGTAAAGGACTAGAAGTTACGACTGAAAATGTGAAGCAACATATTAATGATATCGCAGGTGTGCGCGTAACCTGTTCTTTTACTAATGATATTTACCGTATTTATGACATGATTGAAAGTCAGGACGATATCCGACTGATTGATGTAAAAGATTACGTAAAGAATCCAAAACCAAATGGATACAAAAGTTTACATTTGATCGTTGAAATTCCCGTTTTCTTATCGAAAGGACCAGAACTTGTGAGAGTGGAAATTCAACTGCGTACCATCGCCATGGACTTCTGGGCAAGCTTGGAGCACAAGATTTACTATAAGTTTGAAGGAGAAATACCGGATAAATTAAGCAACGAATTAAAAGAAGCGGCAGAAATCGTTCATTACCTTGATGCGAAAATGATGCGAATTAAAGATGAAGTAAACGAATTTAAGGAGCATGAAATTGAGGAGAAAAAACTTTTAGCTAGGGGGCTTATATGAAAACCATTCGTTGGGGGATCATTGGTTGCGGGAATGTTACTGAAAAGAAAAGCGGACCAGGGTTTCAGAAAGCTGAGTATTCGGAGCTCGTGGCGGTTATGCGCCGTGATGCAGAGCTAGCTCAAGATTATGCTAGGAGACACGAAGTGCCAAAGTGGTATACAAATGCGGAACAATTGATTCAGGATGACGAAGTTGATGCCGTATACATCGCGACACCACCGTCGACTCATAAAGAATATACGCTTCTTGCAGCTCAAGCTGGGAAGCCGGTGTATGTTGAGAAACCAATGGCATTAAACACATCAGAATGTCAGGAGATGATCGACGCATGCCGTTCCAACGATGTGCCTTTATTCGTTGCCTTTTATCGTCGAGCGATGCCTGCTCTTTTGAAAGTAAAAGAGTTGTTGGAGAATGAGGCGATCGGAAGTGTTCGATTTGTAAGAACCGTGCATCATAAGAAAGCTTCTGAGCAAGAATTACAAGGTGATCTCCCTTGGCGAGTAAAGCCGGAAATTTCAGGCGGCGGCCACTTTTTCGACTTGGCTAGTCATACGCTTGATTTTCTTGACTATCTGTTTGGACCTATTGAACAAGCGAAGGGTTTTGCGAGTAATCAAGGCGGTCTTTATGAAGCAGAAGACATCGTATCAGGCACTTACGTTTTTCAATCAGGTGTACACGGTACAGGTCAGTGGTGTTTTCAATCGTACAAAAATGAAGATGTAAATGAAATCGTTGGTGATAAAGGATCAATCATTTATTCGACACTTCAAGAACGTCCAATTATTCTCAAAAATGAGTCTGGTGAACATGAAATTGAAGTGGTGTATCCTGAACATGTTCAACAGCCGTTAATTCAGTCTATTGTAAATGAACTAAACGGTAAAGGACAATCACCAAGCACTGGAAACACTGCGATAAGAACGAGTAGAGTGATGGATCAGCTCGTGGCAAACTATAATCAGGGAAAGGAAAGTCTATCATAGGCTTTCCTTTTTTTATTTGACATTGATAATCATTATCAATAGAATAGAAGTAAGATGAGATTGAAAGGCACGGGTCTACCATTTGTCTTAAGAAAGGGTGCTTATAAAAAATGAATAATACGATTCAACATACAATTGTTTCAAGAAGAACGATTCGCAAATTTCAACCTGACGATATCCCATTACATACAATCGTAGACATTCTTGAAGATGCGAAATGGGCGCCAAACCATAAACTAAGAGAACCGTGGGAAGTGATGTTATATAAGGGTGACGGCAAAGAACACCTCATTGAGCATATCCAAGAAAGTATTGCCCGCACAGAATTTGATGAAGAAAAAGCGGAAAAGAAAAAGGAAAAGATCAATCAATTCATTCGTAACATACCGATTCATCTCCTCGTGACGGTGAAAGCGGCTACGACTGAAAAAGAGCGTCATGAAGATTTTGCGGCTACGTGTGCATTCATTCAAAATATACAGCTTCTGTCCTGGGCGAAAGGATTAGGCGTTGTATGGAAAACGAACGGCTTTATTTTCGATCCTTCTTTTCAAGAAGCAATGGGACTAGAGCCTGGTGACGTGATCGTTGGGATGCTTCATATTGGGAAGCCAGCTTTTATCCCCAATCCGAAAGAACGTAAATCTATTAAGAACAAACTTACCATTTACGATACGCAACCAAAAAAGCAGCCTTCCTTTTTCTAGCTGAAAAGGAAGGCTGCTTTTCTCTATGCCACTTGTTCGATTGTAACCATCTTTCTTTTGCGGGCTTTCCATAATTGATAACCAAACCATCCCGCTGTTAAACAAGTAATGATACCACCAAAGACCATTGAGATGTTGTATGGAAGTTGAAACCCTTCTGGTGCAAGGAAAAGATACGTTGATACCGTCATTGTCATGAAGAGTGCTGGCAAACTACAAATCCAATGGAACTTTTGTTTTTTTACAAGGTACATCGCTGCTGTCCAAAGCATGACAGTAGCCACGAGTTGATTAGTAAAACCAACGTATCGCCATAAAAACGTATAATCAATCTGTGTTAATAGAAATGTCGGTGTTGCAACAGCAGCTGTTAAAAGAAGCGTCTTTCCTTTGCCATCAGCAGCTTTTGATGTCTCTTTTTTAGTAAATAAATCAGCAAGCATCATACGAGAAGACCGAAGCGACGTATCGCCAGTTGTGATTGGAAGAATAATAACACCCACAATCGCAAGAACGCCACCAAATGTACCAAGTAAGGAAGAACTTATTTCGTTTACGACTCCAGACGGTCCTCCAGCAGCAAGTGCACCCTGAAGTCCACCTGTACTTCCAAAGAAAGTCATTCCGGCCGCCGCCCAGATAAGAGCAATCACTCCTTCTGCAATCATCGCTCCATAAAAGACCTTTTTCCCATCGCTTTCACGTTTCATTGTTCTTGCAATGATTGGACTTTGAGTCGAATGAAATCCTGAGATTGCTCCGCACGATACAGTAATCATTAAGAGTGGCCATAACGGTAAATTATCCGGATGAAGGTTTGAGAAAGTTAAATTTGGGATAGGATTGTCCATAAAGAATAATCCGATAGCAATCGAAACAGCCATCACAATCAGAATAACCCCAAAAATAGGATAAATCCGACCGATGATTTTATTTACTGGTAGAATGGCTGCTAGTACAAAATAAGCAAAAATGAGTATCAAGCTCATCGTAAAACTAAGCGGCGTTACTTGCGCCATTAGCTGGGCTGGACCAGCTGTAAAAGCAGCAGCAACAAGAATCATCAAAACGATTGAAATAATATTGATCGTTCCTTTTGCCCCTTTTCCAAGGTAGCGTCCTACGAGTGAGGGATACTGTTCCCCATTATGCCTAAGTGACATCATACCTGAGAAATAATCGTGAACAGCTCCTGCGAAGATTGAGCCAACGACAATCCAGATGAAAGCAACAGGCCCGTATAGTGCTCCAAGCACTGCACCAAAGATTGGACCAAGACCGGCGATATTTAAAAGTTGAATCAAACTTCCTTTCCACCAGCTCATCGGCATATAATCCATGCCATCTTGCTTTGTATATGCAGGCGTCTCACGATCATCGTCAATGCCGAAAATTCGTTCAACCACCTTAGAATAAACGTAATACCCAACAATCAATAAACAAATGGCTCCGACAAATGTGATCATGTCTCCCGCCTCCTTTTATATGTGTGAAAATATAACATTCATTCTACTCATCGCGGCACAAAAAAACAATAGGATTATTCAGAAAAAATATATTTTTCTATTAATTCAAGCGTTTTCATATTAATTTGAGTCAATAGACCTGGTTTTAGGTAGTAAAAAGGTTGTGTTTATGACCGAAATTAGGGTTCGAATATTCTTTCTTTTAGTGGGATTGACAGAATTATACGATCAGAGTGCGAATAACTTACAAATATAAAGGATGAAAATACGAAGTTGAGGGTATATAGAGAAGGACGGTATCGAACGTCTTTCAATCCTTTGAGGAGGTTGTTTTTCGTGTCAGAACGTATTGCATACTTCGATAATAGTAAAGCTATCTTAATATTGTTAGTAGTCGGTGGTCACCTGCTAACGCCATTCATTAATGACTCTCGTTTTCTTTACAGTCTGTATCATGTGATTTTTATTTTTCACATGCCTGCTTTTATTTTTTTAACTGGCTATTTTACTAGAAAGGCATCTGGGACAAAATATTTTTGGAAAATATTCACGACGTTTTTGCTTCCTTATGTCATTTTTCAAGTGATTTATTCGATCTATTACACAAATTTGTATCAAAAATCATTTGCGATTGAATTTCTTACGCCGAGATGGGCGATGTGGTTCTTGTTATGTATTGCAGCGTACAAACTAATCTCACCGATCTTACTTAAAATGAAAGCGAGCCTTTTGCTTCCGTTAAGTATTGGTGCGGGTCTCGTTGTTGGCTATTTTGATGTTGAAAGGTTTCTGTCACTTGATCGCCTTTTCGTTTTCTTACCGTTTTTTGTACTCGGTATGGTGATGGGATGTAAAAAGAAGCCGATCCGCTTCCCATATATGAAGTGGATTGCTCCCGTGGTCCTTGGCGGATTGTTTTTACTGTTTTATTTATACAAAATTGAAGGACTAGCTGATCTACTTTACGGTACGTATGTGTATGAATCAAACACAGACTTGTTGATTCGCCTCACCTATTATATTGGAACAGCGGTTGTTATGTTTCTGTTCTTTTCGATGATTCCAGAAGGACCAATTGTCTTTACACCATTGGGATCCAGAACGTTTGCGATTTATTTGTTCCACGGATTTGTTATTAAATGGTTCCTCGAACAACAGTCATCTGAAGTCATTGCAACCATGTGGGGGATTCCATTTATCTTGATCTTTACGCTGTTCGTTTCTACAGTATTCGCCATGCCGTTTTTCTCGAAACTGCTGGCATTCGATCGATGGTTACCTTCACCAGATAAATTGACATCAGCTCGAAGATAAAAAAACGGTCCGCATTTTTAAATTGCGGACCGTTTTTTTGAATTAAGCTTTCATTGTATCTCGTTCTTCAGGTTGTAAGAGCACATCTTCTTTACAAGGATAAGTTTTTTCGATGTGCTGCTCTCCCCATGAGCAAAGTGAATCAAGTATTTCTTTTAAAGACCATCCGTAGTCAGTAAGTGAATATTCAACTTTTGGTGGAATCTGATTGTACACCTTTCTTAAAATCACACCATCATCTTCTAATTCACGGAGCTGTTGTGTTAGCATCTTTTGCGTAATCCCAGGCATTAATTTTTTTAGTCCACCGGTGCGCTTCGTACCTTCGATTAAGTGACAGAGTATGACGACCTTCCACTTTCCTCCAATCACTTCGAGGGCAGCTTCGACAGGGATATTATATTTTTTCATCGTATATACTCCTAACCATACATTAATATTTTTTCTATATTCATAGCCTATCACCTCTAGCATTATTTAACCAGGAATATGATGAAACACCCGGGTGTTTTTGAGAAAACCGATCCAAAATCAACGAATTATCCAAAATGAGTTAAACTAAAGAAGAGTGAATCGATGAAGATGGTTGATGGTGAAGAGTCAATTAATAGATGTAGGGTTAGGCTGTGAATTTTAGTTTATGCTTCCATTAGAAATAAAGGAGGAATAACGTATGAAAGCAACAAGGTGGATTTTGTTAGTTGGAATAGCGGCTGTCTTAGTTTTCACATTGCCCAAATTATATGATGTGATCTTTAAACGTTCATATGGGAGCGAGCCGGCACAGGCTGTCCAGGATAATGAAGCGATCGCTACTTTTGCGGGAGGATGTTTTTGGTGTATGGAACCACCATTTGAAAAGCTAGATGGCGTTCGAGAAGCCGTCTCTGGTTATATTGGTGGAGAAACAGAAAACCCTTCCTATAAAGAAGTATCTTCGGGAGGGACCGGTCATGTTGAAGCCGTTCAGGTGTACTATGATCCTTCTGTTGTTAGCTATGAGACACTCTTAGATGTATTTTGGCGACAAATTGACCCCACAGATGATGAAGGACAGTTTGTCGATCGTGGTGATCAATATTTATCAGGGGTTTTTTATCACAACGAAGAGCAAAAATCGGCTGCGGTGAAGTCGAAACAGGAGATTGGGGACTCAGGACGGTTCGATAAAGCGATTGTTACTCCGATTGAAGAAGCAACGACCTTTTACGTAGCGGAGGATTACCATCAAGATTATTATAAAGAAAATGAATTTCGCTATAAATTTTATCGTGAAAATTCAGGTCGCGATCAGTTTCTCGAGAAAGCATGGGGAGATGATCGTGAGGTAGACGTGCCAGAAACGAAATCAGCTGTTACGTATACTGATGAAGAATTAAAAGAAATGCTCACGCCGATTCAATACAGTGTGACGCAGGAAGATGATACGGAAAAAGCATTTGATAATGAATACTGGGATAATAAAGAACAAGGGATTTATGTTGATATTGTTTCAGGCGAGCCGCTTTTCAGCTCGATCGATAAATATGAATCAGGTACAGGCTGGCCAAGTTTCACTAAGCCACTAGTACCAGAGAATATTGTAGAAAAAGAAGATAAAAGTTGGTTTACCGTTCGTACCGAAGTACGAAGTAAAGGTGCTGATTCTCACCTTGGTCACGTGTTTGAAGATGGCCCTGAGCCGACAGGTCTTCGCTATTGCTTGAACTCCGCTGCTCTTGATTTCATCCCAAAAGAAGAAATGGAAGAGAGAGGATACGGAGAATTTGTAAACATTTTTGATGAACAGGCAGAATCGTAAGCGATTCTGCTTTTTTTGTTTTTAGAAGGATACAATAACAGTAGTCAACAGTTGCTTATATACACTATGGGGTATATAATTCAAATCATGTGAGGTGAAGAAACTTGGAAAACAAGAAAGCAGATGGACGAGTGCAGCAGCTTTTAGCAAATGAACGAACGTTTCTAGCGTGGGTTCGCACTTCGATTGCTATCATCGGTATTGGTTTTCTAACAGCAAGCTTACATTTTACAAGAGCCGCGGGAGAACGTGCAGATGACCAGGTAGCGGTCTTCATTAGTTTTTCCTCGTTATTTTTCGGATTGTTGACGATCGCAGGCGGAGCTGTGCAGTTCTATCGCACGAAAAAACGCATTTTAAAATTCGAGGTACCTTCCTCTTCATGGATCGTCGTGTTTCTACTAGTAGTCGTATTGTTAATGATTGCTTTAATTGCTACGTATTTTATTATTCAAATCAATTGGCTTTCTTAAAACCAGGGTGTTGACATTCTATACAGATACGTTATAATACCCCTATAGGTATTTGAAACACAAACGAAATTGATGTGCCGATAAATTTTTTTACTTGATTTTATACCCTTAGGGGTATATAGTGAGGGGGTATCAAAATGAAATACGATAAAGCCGTTATGAATCGATTGAAGCGTATTGAAGGTCAATTACGCGGCGTAATCCAGATGATGGAGCAAGAGAAGAGCTGTGAAGATATTGTAACGCAACTCTCCGCAACACGTTCTGGAATCGATCGTTCCATTGGATTAATCGTAAGTTCGAATCTTGAACAGTGTCTTCACAAACAGATTGAGCAGGGAGAATCTACTGATGATGTTGTGAAAGAAGCTGTTAACCTTTTAGTAAGAAGTCGATAAAAAATTTTAATATATTATATACCCTAGGGTGTATAAAGGAGGATATAAAATGAGTGAACAGAAGAAAACAACGATTGTCTTATTTAGTGGAGATTATGACAAAGCAATGGCCGCGTACATTATCGCAAATGGTGCTGCTGCTTATGATCATGAGGTAACGATTTTCCATACATTCTGGGGCTTGAACGCTCTTCGTAAAGATCAGCAAGTAGACGTTAATAAAGGTTTTCTAGAGAAAATGTTTGGAAAAATGATGCCACGCGGCGCTGACAAAATGGGCCTTTCCAAAATGAACTACGGTGGAATGGGTAAAAAGATGATTAAGAACGTGATTAAAAAGCATAATGTAACAGAACTTCCGCAGCTAATTGAGCTTGCACAAGAACAGGAAGTTAAACTTGTTGCTTGTACGATGACGATGGATCTCCTTGGTCTACAAAAAGATGAGCTGCTAGAAGAAATCGACTATGCAGGTGTTGCCGCTTACCTTGGCGATGCTGAAGATGGTAACGTCAATCTCTTTATTTAAGGAGCGATAAGTATGGAACTGATCCTAATAGCTGTCTTCGTGATAGCCGCATGGTTCATTTATAAAAAGGTCGGACCTGGAAAAGGTGTTGCCACGATAACTTCTGAACAGGCGAAAGCGAAGTTTAACGATCGCAATGTCCAATTTATTGATGTGCGTACACCTGGTGAATATAAAGGACAAAACGTAAAGCAATTTAAAAATATGCCGCTTCATCAACTAAGCAAACGAGCAAAAGAACTTGATCCAAATAAAGAAGTTGTTGTGATCTGTCAAAGTGGTATGAGAAGTTCAAAAGCTTGTGGCGAATTGAGGAGACAGGGCTTCACGTCTGTTTCGAATGTACGCGGCGGAATGAATATGTGGAAATAAGAGGAGGGAAAAGAATGTCTGGTTATGTAAAAGATGTAACACCAACTGAGGTAAATGAACTGTTAAAGAGCAACAAAACTATTAGTATTGTCGATGTTCGAGGACCAGAAGAGGTAGCGGAAGGCAAGATTCCTGGTGCTTATAATCTTCCGGTCAATGAGCTACAGGACAGAATGAATGAACTTGATAAGGATACAGAGCATATCATTGTCTGCCGATCAGGTGGAAGAAGCGGTATGGCTTCTATGGTCTTGAAATCAAACGGGTATTCCGTGTTAAATATGACAGGCGGCATGCTTGAATGGACTGGAGAAACAGAATAACTCATACAGGAGGTAGACTTATGATACAAACTGATCATGTACTAGATGCAAAAGGGCTAGCGTGCCCGATGCCAATTGTGAAAACGAAAAAAATGATGAAAGATCTTGAAGCTGGAGTCGTTCTAGAAATTCTAGCTACAGACAAAGGTTCTAAAGCTGACCTTAAAGCCTGGGCTGATAAAGTTGGTCATCATTATCTCGGAACAGTAGAAGAAGGGGATGTACTAAAACATTATCTTCGTAAGGCTTCAGATGGGGAAACAACACTTGAAAAGAGTCATCCTCACGTTATTTTAAATGAAGATCTAACCGCTAAGTTAGAAGAAGATAATATGACGATCGTGGATGTAAGAGAGCCAGCGGAATATGCGTTCAGCCACCTTCCACACGCGATTTCTTTGCCACTGGGTGACTTAGAAAATCGTATGTCAGAGTTAGATAAAGAGAAGAAAATTTATGTTGTTTGTCGTACAGGTACAAGAAGTGACCTTGCGGCGCAAAAGCTAGCTGAAAGTGGCTATGATGTGATCAATGTTGTACCGGGAATGTCCGAGTGGGATGGTCCTACAACGTCTGATCTTTAGAAAATAAAGAGCGGAAAATTTTCCCGCAGCATGACTAAATTTTTTTAGAACAAATAATACGGATGGGGGTATATAAAGTGAGTTTAAAACAAAAACAAGCAAGTGAAGTTGCAACAAAAGTGATCAATCAGGATGAACTTTTTATTCTCGATGTAAGAAATGAAGAAGCATACGGTGATTGGAAAATCGAAGGTGCATCCGTTACGTCAATGAATGTTCCTTACTTCGATTTAATTGACGGTGTAGAAGAAATTCTGCCGAAGCTTCCTAGGGATAAAGAAATTCTTGTTGTATGTGCGAAAGAAGGTTCATCGATCTTTGTAGGTGAAGAACTCGTTGAAGCAGGACTTGAGAACGTCTCTTATCTTTCAGGTGGAATGAAAGCATGGAGTGAATACCTTGAGCCAGTTAAGGTTGGCGACCTTCCAGGAGGAGCTCTTTATCAATTTGTTCGCCTTGGAAAAGGATGCCTCTCTTATTTGATCGAATCAAATGGGGAAGCGGCCATTGTGGATGCTAACCGCATGATTGAGAATTACACCACGTTTGCGGAAAACAAAGGTCTTACAATAAAAGCAACGTTTGATACCCATCTTCATGCTGATCATATTTCTGGCGGTAAGACGTTAGCTGATAGCGTGAATGGAACGTATTATCTTCCTGAAGAGGATGCTGGCGAAGTAACGTTCGACTATACGGCATTGAAAGAAGGAAGTACAGTAACGATTGGAGAGGTTACGATTGAACCGATCTACTCTCCAGGACACACAATTGGAAGTACGTCACTTATGATTCATGATGCTTACCTTCTAACAGGTGACATTCTATTTGTAGAGTCTATTGGACGACCAGATTTAGCTGGTAAGGCTGAAGACTGGGTGCAAGACCTACGGACAACACTCTACAACCGTTACAAAGAAATGGCCGGAGAATTAGTTGTTCTTCCAGCTCACTTTTCAAAAATGGCGGAGCTTGATGAAAAAGGACTGGTATCTGCAAAGCTGCAGGATCTTTACCAAAAGAATGATGGTCTTAATGTAGAAAAAGAAGAAGATTTTAGAAAAATGGTGACGGAAAATCTTCCGCCACAGCCAAATGCTTATCAAGAAATTCGTGAAACAAACATGGGGAAAATCACTCCTGATGAAGAAACAAAAAGAGAAATGGAAATTGGACCAAACCGCTGTGCGGTTAACTAATAAGGAGGAATTACAAATGGATGCACAAAAAACACTAGATACAAAAGGGCTTGCATGCCCAATGCCAATCGTAAAAACGAAAAAAGCAATGAAGGATATGGAGTCAGGTGAAGTACTTGAAGTGCAAGCAACGGATAAAGGTGCACAGAGTGATCTAGCTGCATGGGCAAAATCAGGCGGTCATGAACTAATGAAGTCTGAAGAAACAGACGGCGTGTTCTATTTCTGGATTAAAAAGGCTTAGTAAAATGATAGGAGGTACTGAATCAGTACCTCCTTTTTAATGGAAGGAGTGAACAAAATGGATTTCGGTTTTATTATCACGATTTTTGCAATTGGATTTATAGGATCTTTTATTTCAGGAATGGTAGGAATCGGTGGTTCCATTATTAAATATCCAATGCTTCTTTATATCCCACCACTACTCGGTTTTGCTGCCTTTAGTGCACATGAAGTTTCTGGTATTAGTGCGGTTCAGGTATTCTTTGCAACCATCGGTGGGGTATGGGCTTATCGAAAAGGTGGTTACCTGAATAAGCAGTTGATCCTCTACATGGGTGTCAGCATTCTGATCGGTAGTTTCATCGGAGGATATGGGTCCACCATTATGTCAGAGCAAGGAATTAATGTCGTGTATGGTCTGCTTGCAGCCATTGCAGCGGTTATGATGTTTATACCCAAAAAAGGCATCGATGATATTCCACTTGATCAGGTGAAATTTAATAAATTTCTTTCAGCTGCTCTTGCCTTTATCGTGGGGATTGGTGCAGGAATCGTTGGCGCGGCCGGAGCATTTCTTCTCGTTCCGATCATGCTCGTCGTATTAAAAATTCCGACACGGATGACAATTGCTTCTTCTCTTGCGATTACGTTTATTTCCTCAATCGGTTCAACGGTAGGTAAATTGGCAACTGGCCAAGTTCTTTTACTACCAGCCGCAGTTATGATTGTCGCAAGCTTAATTGCTTCACCGCTTGGTGCCAATGCAGGTAAGAAAATTAATACGAAAATTCTTCAGTGGGTACTTGCTGCCCTTATTCTTGGAACGTCCATTAAAATATGGATTGATCTCTTATCTTAAGCGAAAAAGCTGTCTCGATGTGGATCACATCGAGACAGCTTTTTTACTTTATGATTTTTGCTTTATTTCAAGTTCTTTGATTTGATGTCCGTCTACTTCTAAAACTGTGAACTGATAGTTATCTACTGTAAACGATGTTCCCTGTTTAGGTTCAATGTCATGCGTGAGGATCCAACCACCAATTGTATCCACATCTGTATGGTCAATTGATGTGCCAAGCAATTCGTTAATATCACTAATGAGTGCTTTTCCATCAACGATCGTTTGGCCATTTTCTGCTTCACGAATGGGAAGCTTTTCATCAAAATCAAATTCATCCTGAATTTCGCCAACAATTTCTTCAAGAATATCCTCGACAGTGACGAGTCCTGCCGTACCTCCGTACTCATCCACAACAATGGCAATATGATTATGGCTCTTTTGCATTTTGGTTAAAAGTGTTTTGATATGAGCTGTCTCAATAACGTGGTTAATCGGGTGAATGTATTCTCTAAGTACAAGCTCTTCGCCCCATTTATACTGTGTTAAAATTTCTTTAATGTTGACGACACCAATGATTTTATCTTTGTCCCCATCCGCTACCGGGTAGCGTGTATACTTACCATTTTTCATGATCTCAAGGTTTTCTTCCGTTGTATTATCTAAAAAGAGACATGTCATTTCTGTTCTTGGGATCATAATTTCTCGAGCCATGCGCTCATCAAATTCAAAGATGTTATTCACGAATTCCATCTCGGATTTGTTAATTTCCCCACTTTTGTAGCTTTCGGATAAAATGAGGCGAAGCTCATCTTCAGAATGGGCTTGTTCATGTTCATTCGCTGATTTAAGTCCGAATAACCTTACGATACCGCGAGCTGAGCCATTCAATGCCCAAATAAAAGGATACATGATACGGTAGAACCAGATAAGTGGTCCAGCAAGAAGTAAACTAACACTTTCAGCTTTCTGAATGGCAAACGTTTTCGGAGCAAGCTCACCAAGAACAACGTGAAGAAACGTAATAATCGCAAAAGCTAGCGCGATGGTAACAGGTGTAGCAATGGAGTCAGGTAAATTGATGAGCTCAAACAGAGGGTGCAAGAGCTGCTCTACGGTTTCTTCTCCGAGCCAACCTAAAGCAAGTGCAGTAATTGTGATTCCTAGCTGACAGGCTGAAAGATAGCCATCCAAGTTACCTAATACTTTTTGAACCGATTTTGCCTTTTTATTCCCTTCGCTTGCGAGCGCATCTATTCTTGTCCTTCGAATTTTCACGATGGCAAATTCAGATGCTACGAAAAACGCCGTTAAGACGATTAACAACAGAACAGCAATTACTTTAATTAGTTCCAATAAGGCCCTTACAGATTTGTAAGGGTTCACCTCCTATGTAATAGTTGTCTTATTATATCGATGCTTTCCTCTTTTGGGGGAACGTAAAACAACTATTATTTTTCTTACAGCATACTCAATGGGTATGATTGTCACTTGATTTCGTCAATAGAACATTCATGTTAAGAGCATATACGCTATAGTTTTTTCAGAAGAGGAGTTATTTATGAAAAAGTCCGCAAATCCTTTCCTATGGATAGGAATAGCCCTTTTATTTACAATCCTGATTATCTTTCTAATCAACCCACCATGGTTGGCGAGAATTCGCTCCATGCTTTCACTTGAATCACTTTCTCTCCTAGCTGATTACTTTCGCTCTTTGGGAGTGTGGGCGCCAATCATTAGCATAGCGTTAATGATTGCGCAGGGCATACTGGCGCCGCTGCCATCATTCGTAATTACCGCAGCAAATGGGCTCGCATTTGGCATTCCAATTGGGTTCTTAATCAGCTGGACGGGAGGAATGGCAGCTGCCATTGTGATGTTCTGGCTCGCAAGGCTTCTAGGTGCCGGCTTTGTTGAGAGAGTTACGAAACAGAATCATCTCCTACATCAAGCAAATCGGTACAGCGGCAAAAACGGTTTCTTTTTAATTTTTGTCGCAAGGTTAATTCCCATTGTTTCTTTTGATTTTATAAGCTTTCTTGCAGGGCTTAGTCAGATTTCGTTTAGCTCTTTTTTTGTAGCGACAGCTCTTGGACAAATTCCTGGAACGATCCTTTACACGATTGTTGGACATGACGTTGCTAATTTGGACGAATATCAAACCCGCTTTCTTTGGACAAGTGTCGTCATTGTTCTATTTATTATTATTGGTAAAGTAGTGGCTGGTCGCAAAAAGAAATGAGTGAACACCACCAGGTGCATATTACTTTCTAATCAGCTTAACTTAGCTTATGGTATAAGAAATGCAATGAATGGAGCGATGAATCTTGGCTAAAATTGTTGTGCTTTATGAGGAACCAAAACACGTAGAAGAATTTAAGAACTATTATGAAAAGAATCATATGGCTTTAGTGAAAGATGTTCCTAATGTCACTCATGCAGAAGTGAATTATGTTACAGCTGCAATGAACACCGATAAAAAGTATTTCTTAACCGCAATAATTGAGTTTGAATCCAAAGAGCAATTGGAAGACGCAATGCAGTCACCGGCATGGGCAAAAGTATCGGAAGATGGGCAAAACATGATGAAGTTTTTAAATGAGCCACCGCTATTGCTTATAACTGAATAAAAAGTAAAAACCACTTGAAGTTTCGTTCAAGTGGTTTTTTTTGCTTCCGTCGTTTTTTTTGCATAACGATTTGTTTAAATAACTCTAGAAGAGGTAAAAAGATGGTAGGAATAACCATAGTTTGGAGAGGAGTTTAAAGGATGAAAGCATTATTTTTAAATTGTTCGCTTAAAACAAGTGAAACGGCATCAAATACGGATGCTCTCTACAAAGAAGCGGAAGCGATTTTTAAGAAAGAAGGAATTGAGTCTGAAAGTATTCGGTTAGCTGATTATAAAATCGCTTACGGAGTTTCGGAAGATGAAGGTCATGGAGATGAGTGGCCAGCCATTTTTGAAAAGGTGAAGGCTGCTGATATTCTTATAGTAGGAACACCTCTCTGGCTAGGTGAAAAAAGTAGCATTGCGACACTTGCGATTGAACGCTTATACGGAGGAAGTAGCTTAACGAACGAGAAAGGCCAGTCCCTCTATTATAATAAGGTTGGCGGCGTTGTGATTACAGGTAATGAAGATGGTGCTAAACACGCTGCAGCTTCAATCTTATATGGATTTTCTCACATTGGACTAACAGTTCCGCCAAACGTGGATGCCTATTGGGTAGGAGAAGCTGGACCAGGCGATTCCTACATCGAAGCGAATGGACAGAAAAATGACTTTTCAACAGGTCACGCCAAAACAATGGCCTATAATTTAATTCATTTTGCGCGTATTTTAAATGAAAACCCGATCCCAGCTAAAGGAAACACAATGGAATAAGCATAAATCAACAGCCTCTTCATTTAGGAAGGGGCTTCTTTTTTGTGTCAGTGAGGTTTCATTCACCTAGGTGCCCAGAGTGACATAAAATAGTAAATGACCGATTTCGGGGGGATCTCAATGGATGAATTGATTTTGTTTCTTATCCTTTTCATTCTTCTTGTCATTATTTTACTAGCTGTAGCAGGCATTATTTGAAGGTGACAGATAAGTTGAAATGATATTTCTACCGAACTATGGACACCAGCCTAACCCTTCTTTTCCTTTGCGACATATAGTGTTAGTAACCTTCCAGGAAAGGGGGTTTTCTAATGAGTGGTGGAAAAGAGCAAGTACGTGGCGGAGGCTACGGTAAAGGCTTTGCGTTAATCGTTGTATTGTTCATTCTATTGATTATCGTTGGAGCTGCTGCAGTTGGCGGAGCTAATTACGGCGGTCAATGTGGTGGTTACGGAAAAGGTGGCTACGGCGGTTACGGCGGATATGGCTACTAAACCTTTCTTGTTAAATTAGCATGAAGGGAGGGATACGCATGAGTTACGGTTATGGTCAAGGCTTCGCGCTAATTGTTGTATTGTTCATTCTATTGATTATCGTTGGCGCAGTATGGGCTTACTAAAATAAGCAAAGCACCCGAATGGGGTGCTTTTTCTTTTGGAACCCTTATTGAAAGACGATTGTTTTGTTTCCGTGAACGATCACGCGCTTTTCAAGGTGCCATTTCACGGCGCGGTAGAGCACAATGCGTTCAATATCTTTTCCATGTCTTTTTAAATCAGTTACATTATAACGGTGAGTGATCCGAGTGATATCCTGTTCAATGATTGGGCCCTCATCAAGCTGAGCATTCACATAATGAGCCGTCGCTCCAATCAGTTTGACTCCTCGATCAAACGCCTGTTGGTAAGGGTTACCCCCGATAAAGGCTGGCAGAAAAGAGTGATGAATATTAATTATTTCGTTGTTATAGAGGTGAATAAGCTCTTCAGGAATGATTTGCATATACCTAGCGAGAATAACCGTATCGACATCGTGCTCGTCAAGAAGGCGAAGATGCTCGGCGGTTGCCTCTGGTTTTGACTCTTTTGTAACCGGCACATGATAAAAAGGGATTCCCGCGTTCTCAGTTAGCTCTTTAAAGTCGGGGTGATTACTAATGACCATAGCAATGTCAGCATGCAGTTCCCCTAATTGCCAGCGCCAGAGTAGTTCTTGTAAGCAATGGTCTTCTTTTGTCGCAAAAATAGCGAGGCGTGATTTTTTAGAAGAAGCCGTAATGGACCATTCCATCTCAAAGGGCTTTGCCGTTTCTTCAAAAGCTTGTTTCAACTCGTCTAGCTGATGATTCAAGTGAGGGTGACTAAATTCAATCCGCATAAAAAAGTGCCCCAGCACAGGGTCAGTGGAATGCTGATCAGAATGTATAATATTTGCACCGTTTGAAAATAAAAACGTTGAGACTGCTGCAACAATTCCTTCTTTATCCGGACAGGAAATTAATAAAATGCCTTTTTCTAGGTTTTCCTTCATGATTTGCCTCCAGTTATCTTGTAAATATTTTAAATAATACATTATTTCGATGTAAAGCGCAAAAGGATATTTTGTAGGAATGATTAAGAGAGAGAAAAAGAATTGATTACTTACAATTACTTACGAATAATTAAATTTAATTAATAATACTTATTTACTATTGATAATATACTTATAAAAACTTACAATGTAAGTGGATGGAAATGGGGTGTACCGATGTATCAAGAAGAAAGAATGCTAGCGATCCTGGATTATTTAAAACAATATGAACGGATTTCAGTAGAACGCATTTGCGAGCTATTTCTCGTATCAAGAGATACGGCTAGACGTGATTTAGTAAAGCTTGAAGAAGAAGGAGCGGTCACGAGGACAAGGGGTGGCGCTGTGCTTCCTGAGTTACGTCATGAGATCCAGTCTTATCACGATCGGTTGAAAGTGGTATCCGAAGAAAAACAGCGAATCGGAAAGATGGCTTCAAACTATGTGAATCCGGGAGACGTTGTTATTCTTGATGCATCTACAACGGTTCAAGCATGTGCCGAATTTCTTGTAGAAAAGCAAGCTACTGTTATCACCAACTCTATTCACCAGGCGGATATTCTATCGAATGGAGCGCACCTCGATATTCATCTTCTCGGGGGAAAACTAGAGAAGGATCATCGTTTTCTTTATGGATCTGCAGTCGTCGAAAAAGTCGGCTCCTATAATGCCGACATTGCATTTATTGGTGTCATTGGCATATCAGATAATGGATTAACAATTGCTCATGAAGAAGACGGTATGGTGAAAAGAAAGATGATTCAACAATCTCAATATGTGATCGCTCTTGCTGATAATTCAAAGTTTTACCGTTCGGAATTTTTTACATTTGCACAGCTAGAAGACATTGATTTAATTATTACGGACAAACTTCCAGAAGAGAACATTCAAACAATGCTTCGCAATCACCAAGTTAAGCTTGTTGTTGCAGAAGAGTAAGTTTTTTTGTAACAACCTTAAATATAGCTTAATTAGTTAAGAAACGGACTGGCGTAACCATTTGGGCGTGACAGTCCGTTTTTTTGTTTGCAAAAAGGGTAACAACTAATAACGGGCAAGCAAATTAATTGGTCTACCCTTTTTCTTTTGATAAGATTAACTGTAATGATATTTTTTACATTAAAGGAGCGACGAAATATGAAATTAAGTGTACTTGATCAATCACCTGTTTCAAGAGGCAATACGCCTACTGAAGCACTTAGAGAAACAACGACACTTGCCAAAGAAACAGAAAAGCTAGGCTATCACCGTTTTTGGGTTTCTGAACATCACAGCACGAAAAGCCTCGCTGGATCTAGTCCTGAAGTCCTTATTTCTCACCTGGCAGCGAATACAGAGCGGATGAGGATCGGTTCTGGAGGTGTATTATTACCCCATTATAGTCCATATAAGGTAGCGGAAAACTTCCGGATGCTTGAAACGTTAAATCCAAACCGCATTGACATTGGGCTTGGACGTGCGCCAGGAGGTATGCCGAATGTTACAAAAGCCCTTGCTGGGGGAAACAGTATGGGGATCGACAACTATTTAGAGCAGGTTAATGAGTTAGCCGCCTATCTAAATGGGGAAGACCCACAGAGAATGAACGTACGGGCAACACCACTTGGCAGTACGACACCTGAAATGTGGTTATTAGGATCAAGTGGGGCTAGTGGAATGATGGCTGCGCAGCGAGGACTAGCGTTTACCTTTGCACATTTCATTAATGGATATGGTGGGACGAATGTGGTTGACAAATACCGTTCTCGTTTTGTACCATCTGAATTTAACGAGGCGCCTAAAACAAACGTTGCGATCTTCGTCATTTGTGGTGAAACAGAAGAAGAAGCAGAATATCTTGCTTCTAGTTTGGATTTATCGATTTTATTAATTGAACAAGGTAAATCAGGAGACGGATTCCCATCCCCTGATGAAGCACGTAGCTTTCCATATACAGTGTTTGATAAAGAGCGGATTCGGGAAAACAGAAAAAGAATGATTGTAGGTAATCCGACCCAGGTAAAACAGCAAATAGAGGAATTGGCCAATCAATACCAAACGGATGAAGTGATCATTAATACCATTACACATGATTTTCAAGCCCGACTGAAGTCGTATAAACTACTTGCAGAAGCATTTCAATTAACTGAAAGCATCTCTTCTTGACAAAATGAACTGTAATATTTAAAATTACACTATACCTTGACTCAGTTGGAACACAAACTAGTCTTCCAAATAAGGAGGTAATATAATGATGAATCAACTACATCAACAAACACAATACCAAAAAGGTGATTGGGTAAAAGGAAAGTCAGTCCATGATGAACTAATTCATGGCTACGTTGAATCTGTTAATAATTATCTCGGAACGATTAAAGTATTCGTTCTAGAATGTGATAATCCAGAAACTGTTGGAAAAGTAATCGAAACTTTCCAGAATCGTATTTCGCAGCTGGAAGAACCTGATTTAGAACAGGATGAATCCTTCTTGCTAAATCTTATTGAAGTTGCCTTGATCACAAAAGACAAGGAATGGTTCATGGAACTTTCGACACAACTAAAAGAACTTCGAAATGAGTCGGAGGAAGTAGTTCCCTGTTAAAATTTTCTTGCCAGCAATAATTGAAATACGATAGGATGGAAGTGGAAGAAAGTGTTGGGAGGCGCTGCAAATGAATAGTGATTTTACTCTCGCCGTACACAGTCTGGCTTTACTCGCAATTAAGCCAGGGCAGATGGCAACAAGTGATTATCTTGCCGGAAGTGCTTCGGTCCATCCCGTTCGTATGAGGAAAATTCTTAGTTTACTCAAAAAAAACGGATATATCGTTTCAAAAGAAGGTGCTGGTGGCGGTTTTACTTTATCTTGCCGAGTGGAAGAAGTAACGCTTGATAAGATCTATAACCTCACTTCTATCGGTTCACTTCAACCAAGGTGTCCTGATTCGAATGAGTACTGCCTTGTTGGAGCGAACTTGTCAAATGTACTTGGCGATATTTTTACAGATGCTGAGAACCACTTAACAGCATTCTTGAAACAATATACGATTCGTGATATTATCCAAAGCCTGAAGCAAAAACAATTATAAACGATTGTTTTTGTTTTATATTGTAACTGTAATAAAAAATATTCCAATAACCTAATGGGGGTGAGCAGACATGAGTACAAGTCTGGTGGCAAAAAACGAAAGTAAGCTTAATATGAAAGATTGGAATCGATTAGAGAGATCAGGTCAGTTAATGAAGCGAAACAAAAGTAGGTTTTTGATTAAGCCAGAGCATACAAATCGTGATGTCTACATTATTAGAAGTGGAAGCATCGCA
Organism: Bacillus sp. N1-1; assembly: GCF_009818105.1. Classification (NCBI taxonomy): domain Bacteria; kingdom Bacillati; phylum Bacillota; class Bacilli; order Caryophanales; family Bacillaceae; genus Bacillus; species Bacillus sp. N1-1. Next base: position 3,618,896 of record NZ_CP046564.1, on the reverse strand, counting down.
ATTTATCATGCTGATAATATGGAAGAGCCGCTTGCAGTTCTTGGGGCAAATGATGTTCTCGGAAACCGCTCGATTTTTGTGCATCAAAATTTGTATGCCAAAACGGTTACTGATGTTGAGCTCATTCAATTAGATCAAACGTCTTACCGTGCACTATATTTAGCTTATCCTGAATTAGCAATCAAGTTAACAGCTGAATTATCTAAGCTAAAACTAACGCTGGATTTTCCGGAACGAAAAGCACCTTCATTTATCCAACAGGTGAAGCGTGGGGTTCAAAACTGGGTAAATAAAAACAATGGCAAGAAGGGTAGATGCTGCCACAACTGCTAGCAATTTCTGTTTTCTAACTGTAAATAAATGTGTTACTGTATAAATGGTGAAGATAGTAGACAAAAAGAAAATTATTGATAGGTTCAAAGGAGAGAAACAAAGATGTCGGTAAGTGTACAAGAAAATCAGAATGTTTTAGATGTAATGAAAGATCGTCATTCTGTACGAAAGTTTGAAAAAGGAGTCAAAATTCCTGAAGATGTGATGAATGAAATGCTAAATGCTACGATTGAAGCACCGTCTTCTTGGAATCTACAACATTGGAAGTTCCTTGTTATTGAAAATGACGAGCAGAAAGAAAAGCTTCTACCAATTGCTTTTAATCAACAACAAATTGTTGATAGCTCAGCTACCATTGTGATCCTTGGTGACCTTGAAGCTAACTTGCATGCAGAAGAAATATATGGCCAGGCTGTTGAATTAGGTTATATGGACAACGCTGTGAAGGAAACGCTGGTTGGTCAAATAAACCGTGCATATGAGCGAGAAGGATTTGCATTAAGTGAAGCGATCAAAAATAGTTCACTAGCTGCTATGCAGTTTATGCTAGCTGCAAAAGCAAAAGATTATGACACAGTTGCAATGGGCGGATTTAATCCAGTTGCACTTGTTGAAGAATTTAACATCCCTGCACGATATGTTCCGACGATGCTTATCTCTGTTGGGAAAGCCGCTGCTGAAGCGCATGGAACAGGACGTTTCCCAATTGAGCGCATGGTAGTGAAAGAAAGCTTCTAATTGAAGATGAATGAAAAAGGAAGGGCAGCGCCCCTTCCTTTTTCTATTGGGGGAATAGTAGATGCGTGACGGTACATCTAAAACGAATTTATCTTCATGATTTTACATGTAAAGACGGTATACTAAGAAGAGAGCATAAGGGGGATGAGAATGGCAAAGGTAGTCGATCAAGATAAAAAGATGAACTGGCGTGGACTTTCAAAGCTAATCCGAGACACAAACCCGTCGAAACCTCTCGTAGCAGCAGCTATTGCGATGAGTATGATTGGAACGATCGCTGGATTAATCGTTCCATTTTTTACGAAAAATCTAGTGGATCAGCTTTCAGGAAACACGCTTTCGTCAGGGGTTATTACTTTATTAATTACTGCTTTTATCGTTCAAGCGATTTTTTCGGGTTTATCAATGTATTTGCTTTTATATATCGGTGAAACAGTCGTGGCTCGTTTAAGGGAGCGATTAATGAAGAAAGTACTTTCTCTGCAAGTTGAGTACTTTGATCAAAACCGTGTTGGTGATACGACAAGTCGGATTGTAAACGATACAGGGGTTATCAAAGATCTCGTATCAAATCATTTGATTAGTTTGTTAACGAGCACGCTCTCCATTGTCGGTTCGATAGGTATTTTACTTTACTTAGATTGGAAATTAACGGCGATCTTACTTGGTGTCGTTCCAATAATGATGATTGGCATTCGTTTTATCGGAAAGAGAATGTATAAAGTATCGAAAGGTTTGCAGGAAGAAACGGCCAAATTCACGGCAACAATTACTCAAGTGTTATCAGAAGTTCGGCTCGTGAAATTCTCCATGGCAGAGAATGTGGAAGAGGAGAATGGAAAGAATGGCATAAACAATGTTTTTGACTATAGTATGAAGGAAGCAAAAATTTATGCGCTTCTCATGCCTCTTATGACACTATTGTTGATGGGTGTTCTCGTCATTATTGTTGGATATGGCGGCGTACGTGTGTCGACAGGAGAATTAACGGCAGGAGAACTCGTTGCCTTCCTTTTATACCTGTTTCAGATTATTATTCCGTTTAGTTCGATGGCGCGTTTCCTAACAGCCATTCAAAAAGCGATGGGTGCAACAGAACGTCTCCAATTCTTACTTGATCATGAGAGTGAAGAGCGTCTAAATGGAGAAGAAGTCAAAAACCCGGCACAAGTCCTTTCATTTAATAATGTTGAATTTTCATATGGGAAGGAAATGGTCTTGAAGAAAGCATCTTTTGAAGTGCCACCAGGTAAAGTTACGGCTATTGTTGGGCCTAGCGGTAGCGGAAAAACAACGACTTTTTCTTTGATTGAACGCTTCTATCAACCACAAGAAGGAGAAATTAAACTAGGAGATAATGAGATCAGTCGCTTTTCACTTGTGTCCTGGCGGAAGCAAATCGGCTATGTCTCACAGGAAAGTCCACTCATTGCCGGAACGATTAAAGAAAATATTGTATATGGGTTGGAAGAAGAAGTTTCGGATCAGGATATTGAAGTGGCCGCCAGTCAGGCATACGCCCTTCCATTCATACAGGATCTTCCGAATGGACTTGATACTGAAATTGGCGAAAGAGGCATCAAGCTTTCAGGTGGTCAACGACAGCGAATTGCCATTGCTCGAGCAATTGTAAAAAATCCATCAATCCTTTTGTTAGACGAAGCGACGTCTAGTCTTGATAGTACGTCAGAAGTTCAAGTGCAACGTGCCTTAAACAATTTAATGAAAGATCGAACGACCATTGTGATTGCTCATCGTCTTTCAACGGTTGTCCATGCAGATCAAATATTGGTAATGGAAAATGGAAGAGTATCCGCTCAAGGTACTCATGAAAAATTGTTTATGAACAGCAATCTTTATAAGGAACTCGCTCAACAGCAGTTTCAAATGGAAGAAAGCTCATAAGAAAAGGTGTTGGGGGTATTTCCCCCGACACCTTTTTAATTTGAAACGCCTGTGGAATGCGCCTCACGTTTTTCTTCTTTTACTTTCTCAAGGAAACGTTTTGTCTCAGCAACCACAACCCCAGATAGACCGAGTAGGCCAATTAAGTTTGGTAGTGCCATTAAGCCATTGAAGATATCTGCAAGTAACCAAACAACGTTTAGTTTTAACGTTGTTCCTACAAAAACGGCTAATACGAAAACGAAGCGATAATATTTGATCGATGCGTCTCCAAACAGATATGAGAAGCACTTTTCTCCGTAATACGACCAGCCAAGAACAGTAGAATAAGCAAAAAGAATAAGACCAATCGTGACAATGAGTGCACCAGGAACGCCAAGGAATTTTTCAAATGTTGCCGTTGTTAACGCAGCACCATTCAAGTCGCCTCCGTAAAGATCTCCCATAACGAGCGCGATTCCAGTGATGGAACAGACAACAATCGTATCAATGAAAACCTGGGTCATTGATACAAGAGCCTGACGACCTGGATAATCGGTTTTCGCAGCTGCAGCAGCAATTGGAGCTGATCCAAGCCCAGCTTCATTCGAGAATACCCCACGCGCCACACCGTAACGAATAACGGCACCAATCGCACCACCAGCAGCTGCTTCACCTGTAAAGGCATCTGAGAAAATAAGCGATACAGCAGCAGGCACAAGCTCAAGGTTCATGAAAATAACAACTAGTCCTCCGATAACATAAAATAAGGCCATGACAGGAACAAAGTAAGCTGTTACTTTACCAATGCTTTTGATTCCACCAAGAATAACCATTCCAGTAAAAAACATTAAGACAAGACCGGTAATCCAAGGTGCAATACCAAAAGTAGCCACTGCATCAGCAACTGAGTTGGATTGCACCATATTACCAATACCAAATGCAGCAAAAGCACCAAAGAATGCAAAGATCATACCGAGCCATTTCATATTAAGGCCTTTATCAAGGTAGTACATCGGTCCACCTGACATTTCACCTTTTGCGTTCACAGAGCGGTATTTAACTGCGAGAATGGCTTCTGCATATTTTGTGGCCATTCCGAAGAGTGCGCTGATCCACATCCAAAGAACAGCACCAGGTCCTCCCACGAAAACCGCTGTTGCAACACCGGCAATATTACCTGTTCCGATTGTAGCAGCAAGGGCTGTCATTAAAGCCTGGAAATGAGAAATATCTCCTTCAGATGTTTTATCTTGCTTCTTCGTGAAGGCTTGCTTCAACGCATATGGAAGCATGGTGAATTGGAGAAACCCAAGACGGATTGTGAGGTAAATACCCGTTCCAACGAGCAGGATGAGCAAGGGCCACCCCCACACGAATCCACTAATACTATTTAATGCTGCTTCCAATAAGAACTCCTCCTTTATGTATGTTAATACTAAATATTCTAACAAATTACCACAATAACCTTTATAAAACCAAATAAATTTTTTCTGGAAATTGTCGAATGATAGAAAAGAGCGCTTTCTTGTTCGGTGTAATGCATTTGAGTCGAAGAAAATAAATTTCTTCTGTATGGTAGAGAAAGTAGAGGAGGAGGTTGAAAATGAAGTATTTTGATCTATCAAACAAGGTAGCCGTCGTTACGGGTGGAGGAAGAGGGATTGGAAAAGCAATGGCTCGTGCTCTCTCTGAAGCTGGCGCTAAAGTTGCTATAGTAGGACGAACCTCAAATATACTTGAAGAAACGGCAGTAGAATTAAGCGAAGAAACAAATGGAAAAGTTCTTCCATTTGCTTATGATGTTACAAAGGAGGAGAGTATTAAAGAATTCGTAACTGATATCCATGAGAAACTTGGTTCGATTACTATTCTTATTAATAATGCAGGTAAAACGGTGCGGAAATCTATCGAAGAGTTGGAACCTAGTGAATGGGATGATGTGATGGAAACAAATGTGAAGTCTGTTTATATGATGACAAGAGCAGTTCTCCATGATTTGAAAGAACAACAAGGATCACGAATTATTAACATTGCCTCGATGGCAAGTGAAGTTGGCCTGCCATTTTCCACACCTTATGGTCCAAGTAAAGCGGCAGTTGCACAATTGTCGAAACAGCTAGCACAAGAGCTATCTCCGCTTGGCATTACCGTGAATGCGATTAGTCCCGGTTTCATAAAAACACCATTTAACGAAAAAGCGCTTGAGAACCCGATCCTTTTAAATAAAATTAAGAACAGTAATCCGATGCATCGTATTGGTCAATTGGATGAGCTAATTCCTGCTGTTCTTTATCTCGCTTCCCCTTATTCTAGCTATACGACAGGGCAGAATCTTATCATTGATGGTGGGACAACTTCTCACGCCTTTTAGATCTGGGCTTGAAAGAAGTGACGCCCTCCCTTATAATAAGGTAACCTGAAAAGAAAAAGGGGAAAAGTTTATGTTATCGGTGATTCTTAACTAACGTAATTTTATAGACAGTTTGGTTTTTAAAGACGCATAAATACTATGCTTATTTAATTATGCCTTCTGTCAATTTAGTTAAGAACACAGATTAAGCTCATGAATGATGACGACCATTCCAGCTGCGCCTCTGTGCGCGGCTTTTTTTATGCTTTTTTAAGCATGGGAATGGTGAAGTCTACCCTTTTATAAAAGAGCTACGAGTGAACCTGTGTTCATTTGTAGCTCTTTTTTTCGTTGGGAGCGTGTGACTGTGTTAAATGAAACAAGGGAGTTGCTTTGCGACCAGACCAACTCACAACCGTGCTTGATTTGATTGAAAGTGGACGAAGAATGAAGCAGTTCATGGCAGGGAAAGAGTGGTTAGCTCCTACAATTTCGAGCTATGTTCATTCTCTTTTTGAACTTACGGATCTTGAAGAAGAGTTGAAACGGGCGATACGAAATGGGGAAATAGACGATACTGCGAGTAAAGAGTTAGGAAGAATAAGAAAGAAAATAACTGTATATGAAGAACGGGTGAAGGAGAAACTTAACCAGCTTCTGCGTTCATCATCGAAACGAATAGCTCTCCAGGATACCATTATTAGTGATCGTAACGGCCATTATGTTGTAGCAGTGAAAAAGGAATATCGTAAACAAATCAAAGGAACGGTACATGACCAATCGTCAAGTGGGTCGACCGTATATATTGAACCAGAAGAAGTTCGAAAAGTTCAGATCGAATTAAACGAGTTAAAAGCTGACGAATACTTGGAGGAACAGCGAATTCTGAGCAGGCTAACAGGAGAAGTAGAGCGATATGCGCAGGAAATTTCAATTAACATTGAGACGATGACGCACTATGATTATATTTTTGCTAAAGCAAAATATAGTGAAGCGATTGATGGCAGTCAAGTTCAGCTATCACCTGAGCCAATGATCGAACTACGCAACGGTCGCCATCCTTTGTTAGCTAAAGAAGCTGTTCCCTTAACTCTTGAACTTGGGAAAGGATATAAAGGATTAGTGATTACTGGCCCAAATACAGGAGGGAAAACCGTTGCCATTAAAACAGTCGGTCTTCTTGCGATGATGGTGCAATGTGGCTTACACATTCCGGCTGAAGAGTCTTCTGTGTTTGGAATGTTTGGCAAAATACTCGTTGATATTGGCGATGGACAGAGTATTGAACAATCGTTAAGTACCTTCTCTTCACGAATTTCGAATATCATTACCATTTTGCAAGATGCTGGACCTGATGCTCTTGTCATTCTAGATGAGCTTGGTTCAGGAACAGACCCTGGTGAAGGGATGGGAATTGCCGTATCGATTTTAGAACAATTAAATCGCCTTGGGGCTACAATTCTTTCCACGACACACTATAGCGAGATGAAGAATTTTGCATCTGCTCATCCTGATTTCGAGAATGGATCCATGGAGTTTGATCCAGAATCATTACGGCCAACGTTTAAACTGCGAATGGGCATACCGGGTGAAAGTCAGGCATTTGCAATTGCCCTCAGGCTTGGCATGCATCCGAAGATTATTGAGCGTGCTCATGAAATTACGTATCAGGAGAAGGAAACTTACGATCAGGGCGATCAGCGCGACTGGCACTATGAACAACAGCTCAAAAGTAAAAAAGTCGAAAAACCGCGACGGCAAAAGCTCGAAAAGCACTTTGAACAGTATGCCATTGGAGACAGCGTAGCGATACCTTCTATGGAGGAAAAAGGAATCGTTTATAAACCGATCGATGAGTTTGGGAACGTGATTGTTATGATCAATGGCAAAAAAGAGACAATACACGCCAAACGCTTAAAGCTCCTTCTTCCTGCAAGTGAACTGTATCCTGAGAATTATGATTTTGATATTCTTTTTGAATCTGTTGAGAACAGAAAGAAAAAGAAATTGATGAATCGAAAGCACGTTGATGGATTGAAGATTGATTATGAAGAGTAGTGCTAAGCATTGAAGAGGAAATTCTAGTGTAGAACCATGCTTCATACGTAACGCTATGTGAAAAGAATTAAAAGAAGGTAAGAAAGGGTGGAATGGAGAAGAACCGTTTTATAACAATTGTGATGTGGAGGTAGAAAGATGAATTTAGGAGCTTTTTCTGTCAGTTTAAGTGTAAAGGATATCCAAGCTTCAAAGAATTTTTACGAAAAATTAGGTTTTCAATCGTTAGGAGGGGATATCTCTCAAAATTGGCTGATTATGAAGAATGGAAGTACCGTTATCGGTCTTTTTCAAGGAATGTTTGAGAAAAATATTCTTACGTTTAATCCTGGTTGGGATGAGAACGCTGAAAATCTTGAGTCCTTTACGGACGTTCGGGTCCTTCAAAATACGCTAAAAGAAAACGGTGTGAATATCCTTTCTGAAGCAGATGATTCAAGTGAAGGGCCAGCGAGTTTTACAATAGAAGATCCTGATGGTAATCCTATTCTTGTAGATCAGCATAGATAAAAGCAACTTGTTTTCTAAATTAGCACTCTCTCTGCGTAGAATTCCTCTGAAAAGGGTAATGCGTGTAATAGAACATTCTGCTCGGGCAGAAAAGATGGCAAAGTGGAGGATGAGAGAGATGCAAAAAATGAACAGAGGAATTTTAACGGCGGTGTCGTCAATCGCAATTGCTCAAGGATTGAAGATCCTAACGCATAAGAAATTATCAGGAGAATGGGACTTGAAACAAGTTGCGACAACCGGTGGAATGCCGAGTTCGCACTCCGCCGGAGTTGCAGCCCTTACTTCTTACATTGCCTCACACAAAGGATCTCGTCATACAGAAACGGCTCTCGCTACGATTTTCGGAGTGATTGTGATGTATGATGCTCAGGGAGTTAGGCGTCATACTGGAGAAATTGCTGCTCTAGTAAACGATTTAGAAGATAACCTGGCGACGATCTCAGGCGATTATCCCAGCATGCAATTCGTGGAAAGAGAAAAAGAGTTGAAAGAGCTTCTTGGACATCAACCTGTTGAAGTTCTAGGTGGCGCCATATTGGGGGCAACTTTAGGCTTTCTTTCAGCTAAATATGAGAATAAGTAGTACAGAGAGGAAATCATAGGCGCTTTGCCTATGATTTTTTTTGTGATTTGGCAGATCGCGGAATTAACAGCATTTTTCATGAACAATAACGCCAAGAGCACATCACACAAACAGATTGCTTTCATTTAAAATGTGACTTTGAAATAATATGAAGTGCACGAAGGATAGAGGAGGAAATCAAATTGACACATACAACAAAAACAACCGAAGCGTTATTCAAAACGTTCAATAGTGAAAAATTAACTTTAGAAAATCGTACGGTTATGGCTCCAATGACGAGAGGTTTTTCACCAGGAAATGTACCAGGTGAAGATGTAGCTGCTTATTATCGCCGTAGAGCCGAAAATGGTGTTGGCTTAATCGTCACAGAAGGGACAGGTATTAACCATCCTTCTTCTGTTTCAGGTGCAAGTATTCCAGTATTTCATGGTGAAGAAGCACTTAATGGCTGGGAGAATGTCGTCAAAGAAGTGCATGAAGCTGGCGGTAAAATTGCGCCTCAGCTTTGGCACGTTGGAATGACTCGAAAAATGGGTGAACTGCCAAACGAAGAAGCACAACCAGTTGGGCCATCAGGTCTAGCACTTTCGGGTGAGAAAGTAAACGAGCCTTTAACTACAGAAGAAGTTGAACAGCTCGTTGAAGCGTACGCTCAGGCGGCAGCAGATGCGAAGCGACTCGGCTTTGATGCGATTGAACTTCACGGAGCCCATGGTTATTTGATTGACCAGTTCTTTTATGAACAGACAAATCAACGTACTGACCGCTATGGTGGCGACCTTGTAGGTAGAACGCAATTTGCGGTTGAAATTATCGAAGCATGTCGTCGTGAAGTTGGTCCAGACTTCCCGATTATTTTCCGTTTTTCTCAATGGAAAATGCATGATTTTAAAGCGAAGCTTGCCACTACACCTGAGGAATTAGAACAGTTCCTAACGCCACTCGTTGAAGCTGGAGTAGATATTTTCCACTGCTCAACACGTCGTTTCTGGGAGCCTGAATTTGAAGGTTCCGAATTGAATCTAGCAGGTTGGACGAAGAGACTGACTGGTAAGCCAGTTATTTCAGTAGGTTCCGTTGGACTTGATGGCGAATTTACAAGCTTCTCAGGTGCCAATACAACTAGTCTTGATGGCTTGATTGGAAAGCTAGAAAATGAGGAATTTGACCTTGTTGCCATTGGTCGCTCTTTATTAATGGATCCTGAATGGGTAAGCAAAGTACGCGATGGTCGTGCAGATGACCTGTTACCATTTGATAAAGAAGCTTTGCAAAAATTATACTAAATAAGTGAAGAGGTCATAACCTGGCCGCTTATTATGAAAACCAAGTATTTCTCCCGAAGGAGTGATACTTGGTTTTCTTCATAACAAACGGATTAGAACATTCTATTATTTTCCAAAAGCGATAAGATAGGTGTAGAATCTATAAGTAAGAAACAATAAAAAAATTATTATGGATGTGACACGGCCCGATGCAATCTTTATTAGCTAATTTTTCAATTTTATTGTTTATGCATCTTTGCATTCAAAGCTTATACTATCTCGCCTTTCAAAAACGGTGGCCCAACCACGTTGCTGCAGTCTCGCATATCCTGATTGTGGCCATCGGTATTATTTGTCTCTATATGCTTCCAGTTTCGTTAGACGGTTATCTGTTCGATTTGCGAACCATTCCAATGGTGATACTCGTTTTGTACCACGGCTATCAATTTGGCATTCCCGTACTCATCATTATTATCTTAGCTCGTTTTGCTTTTCCAGGTGAATTTATTTACCTCGAACTCTTTTTCACCTTGTTAATCCCGAGCGTTGTAACCATGCTAGTACGGCAGAAGCTTGTTCAAAATCTTACATATTTAAAGCTATTTTTTTATTTTGTCGGCATCTGGTTTATTTCGGATGCGATCGTTGGTTATATCATTTCAGAAGACATTACAGTCTACTCTTATTTAATGCGCTTTATCTCCTTTCAGCTATCTGCGCTAATCATGTATTTCTTTATACAAATGAGCACAAAAAATCTTGAGATGAGTGAGCAGCTTCGTTTTTATGCTGAACACGACTCTCTGACAGGCCTTTTAAACCTTAGAAGTTTTCTTAGAAAAGCGAGAGACCATGAGAGTCATTTATTGAAAGTGGTGGCCATGCTTGACCTTGATTTTTTCAAACAAATTAATGACACATACGGTCATTTGAATGGCGATCGTGTTCTTGCTGACTTTGCTGCTTTTCTTTCAGAACAGGATGATTGGCTTGTTGGACGATACGGAGGAGAGGAATTTATTGTTATGCTCGAAGCGGCTACGAAGGACGAGGCTTACAATCGGATGAAAACCTTGCAGAAAAGTTTGAGTGAACAGCAATTTATTACTGAAATGGGGGAAGAGATACGAAATGTTTCTGTTTCAATTGGACTAGCTGAACTCGACCAGCGAAAGCCATTAATGGCATCTGTTGAACAAGCAGACAAGTCTCTTTACAGAGCAAAGAAAAATGGTCGAAACCAGGTATGCTTTTAGGGTTTAGCACATTCATTGGTTTAAAAAGATGAATTTGCGGAATATAACAAGTGATAAGGTTTTAAAGGAGGACGAATTGTCATGAAAGTACTCGTTATTGGAGCAAATGGACAAGTAGGAACACATTTAATTACGAAATTAGCTGAGCGCGGTCACGAACCAGTTGGTATGATTCGCGATACAGATCAAGTGAAAGCCATTGAAGATGCTGGAGGCAAAACCGTACTTGGTGATCTTGAGAAAGATTTCTCACAAGCGTTATACGGTTGTGAAGCGGTGATTTTCGCTGCAGGTTCCGGTCCACACACTGGTGCCGATAAAACAATCATGATTGACCAGGAAGGTGCCATTAAAGCAGTTGATGAAGCGAAGCAACAGGGCATTAAGCGCTTTGTGATGCTAAGCACAGTCGGGTCCGACTACCCTGAAAAAGGACCAGATGAAATGAAACCATACTTACATGCAAAAAAACGTGCCGATGAGCACTTAAAAGCAACAAACTTAACGTACACAATTCTTCGTCCTGGTCGTCTTTCAAATGACCCGGGTACAGGTAAAATTAGAGCTTCAGAAACATTAGAAGACAAATCCGGTCAAATTCCTCGCGAAGATGTAGCGGCTGTTCTTGCTGAAGTTCTAGAGAATGAACATACGTTTAATCGTACGTTCGAAGTTCTTGACGGTGATCTTAGCATCAGTGATGCGATCGGTCAGGTATAGAGTAGATGTTTATGGGAGACTTAACGTCCGTTAAGTCTCTTTTTTCTGTTGGATAATGTTACTCCTTGTATTTTCTACATAGCTATAGAAAAATAAATAGTGACTTTTTCATCATTTTTCGACGTAAAAATTGCGATGAAAGCGAACTAATGATAATGTGGTATAGGTCAGTGCATGAAAGCGTTAACATAAAGGAGTAGAGAGAATGAACATCTTAGAGTGGCTACAGAAAATTAACGGCGTTCTTTGGGGAGCACCAAGTCTAATTTTGTTATTTGGAACAGGTGTCTTTCTCACATTAATTTTAAAAGGACTGCAGTTTCGGAAACTTGGGTATGCGTTTAAATTGGCATTTTCAAAAGAAAAAGAAGAGGACAGCAGTGCTGAAGGTGATGTTAGTAACTATAAAGCTTTGATGACAGCCCTTGCGGCAACGATCGGAAATGGGAACATTGCGGGTGTTGCGACGGCCATTACGATCGGTGGACCAGGAGCTATCTTCTGGATGTGGGTCGTTGGTCTCGTCGGTATGGCAACCAAATATGGTGAAGCCCTGCTTGCTATGAAATACCGAGTGAAAAATGATAATGGTGAGTATGCTGGTGGACCAATGTATTATGTTGAAAAGGGACTCGGTCCAAAATGGAAGTGGCTCGCGATCTCGTTTGCGTTATTTGGTGCTATCGCTTCACTTGGCATCGGGAATAGCGTTCAATCGAATACGATCGCAAGTGTTGTTGATGAAAGTTTTAACATTGATGGATGGGTAACGGGGGTTATCCTTGCTGCGCTTACAGCACTTATTATTTTTGGTGGCGTGAAACGGATTAGTTCTGTCGCAGGTTTCTTTGTTCCAATTATGGCAGTACTCTACATAGTAGGAGCGGTCATCATCATCATCCTAAACTTCGATGCGGTTATTCCAGCAATGAAGTTAATCTTCACGTATGCTTTTTCTCCTCTATCGGCTGTGGGAGGATTTTCTGGTGTGATTGTAATGGAAGCTGTGAAGTCCGGCGTTTCCAAAGGGATTTTTTCTAATGAAGCAGGCTTGGGTACAGCAGCGCTAATTGCAGGTAATGCAAAAGCGGATCACCCTGTAAAACAAGCGCTCGTTGCTATGACGGGTACGTTTATTGTAACAATTATTGTTTGTACAATGACGGCGCTCGTTCTCCTCATTACAGGATTTTGGGATCCTACAGGAGGAGAGCTTTCAGGAGTTGTGCATGATCCAAACCTGGAAGCGGGTGCTTTAACGACTGCTGCCTTTGGGTCAAGTCTCGGTATGGTTGGTGAATATATCGTCACGTTCTCTGTTATTTTCTTTGGTTTCTCGACCATTATCGGCTGGTACGTGTATGGGTATAAATGTTTTGAATACCTTGTTGGTACAAAAATAACGATTTATTATGGTGCCGTATATATACTAGCGTGCTTTGTTGGAACAGTTGCGAACTTAACAACCGTGTGGGCCTTTGCAGATATGGCCAATGCCTTAATGATGATTCCAAACTTAATTGCGCTATTGTTGCTTTATAAAGTGATTAAGAGTGAAACAGATGACTACTTTAATCGTTATCTTGTTGAATTTGAAATGAAGAAAGCGAGTTAGTTTTAGATAGACAAAAAAGAGCCCTGCTGAAAATTTCAGCTGGGCTCTTTCTTATTCGTCTGAAGTTATTTTTTTAGAAGGCGCCGATTCATTTCCAAAAATATTAACCGCTGTAACATAGTAGGAAGAGCTTGAGGCATCTGGATCTGTAAAGCTCTTTCGTTCAAGATTTGATACACTCTCAATTTGTTTGTATACTCCGTATGCATCGGCTTTATAAATTCGATAACCTACCACATTTTCATCACGAACAGCATGCCACGAAAGAAAGTTGCCACTAACACTAAGGTTTGTTGGGGCATCTGGTACTTCGTCAGGATTTACTTGTTCCTTTTTATCAGCATCGTCTTCTTTTAATTCGGTTGACACAACAAGTCTTTCTTCATGTGTCCCTTTCGACCGATTAAATGTGCCAACACATGTAATGAGATTCAATGTGCGTGAATCAGTTGGTCCAAAAATTTTCTCAATTGGAGAATCATCATATGGGTATCTTTCTTTACCGGTTACAACGAAGGTCATTGTTTCACCATCTTGACCAGTTAAAATAATTTCGTCTCCTTTTGATAGTTTTTCGAGATAAAAGAAGATAGCTGGTCCCGTTTTACTATCGACGTGCCCGGCAAGGACAGCATTTCCTTTTGTACCTGGCTTAAAGCCGGGCTCAAACCAGCCAACTTTGTTGATATCTTCTGGGACACCCATTTGCCCGTTATCTAAGACGCCTACATTCTCAATATCGGCTTTCACATCAATGGCGGGAATTTCAAGTTGCACTGGTTCAATTCCTTCTTGAACGTCCTGAGATTCTTTTGCATTCTCAATTTTTTTCTTCTGATCATCCAGAAGTAAAAATTCATCCGATAAGACATCCGGTTTCTCCATTTCTTCTACTTCTAACTCAGATTGGTTTTCTTCAGTTGTGTTTGTTACGGCTTCTTGCGCCGGCTCAGTATAATTATTGTTATAACCAGCAAGAACGAGCCAGATAATTGCGCCAACGACAAGCAACAAGATCTTCCTCACATTCTTCACCTCTTTTAGTTAATTTCTATCATATAAGCATTTACTGACAATCGTCTTACAAAGCTAACGAAAAAAACGTCAATTTAGATCATTTTTTAAGAAAAAATTTAATCTAAAAAAGATTGACCTTTCCAAAGTATCGGTGTACTATGTAACTAATACACCAACACAATATGAGGAGTGATAAAATGATGAATTGGAGCGGGCTGTTACGAAAAGAATTTCGTGTAACAAGAATCCTTCTTTTAGGCGTCCTAACATTTGATTTACTGGTAATGATCGGTTTTTTCTTAGCATCAGAAAGGTGGGAATTCCCTTATTTAACCGCCATTATTGGTGGTATCTTAACAGCGATACATGTTTTCTTTCTACCCCTGTACTTATTGATTAGTCTTAACACTGAAGGAAGAAACCTGCATCTTTGGCTCCACAATCCTCAATCTGGAGCTCGCTTACTTGGGGCTAAATTCCTGAATGGATTATTAGCAATACTAATTTCAATTGGTCTTGTAAGTAGCTTATCTCTTCTAGCTTACAACATAGAGACAAGTGCTTTGGAGCTTCCAATTGACAACGTATGGTTGTTCGGGTTTTACTTTTTAGCCGTCATTGTGACAGGGTCTATCTACATGGGAATTTGGCTTATCTTCTATTGGACGTTTTATCAAGTGTTGAAAACCTATATTGGCAAATGGGCGCTTCTCCTTGTCCTTGTACTTGTTGCTTTCATTAGTTGGTTAGGATCGTGGTTTAGTGGAACCCGTCTTTCAGAAGTGCTTGTGGAGTGGGGATATGTACAATTGCCCTCACCGTTAAATATGGAAGTTAGTCAGCAGGAGTTTGATTTAACTGTATCAACCTTTCCATTTCCGGTTGGTAACGTGGTTTTCGATATCATCACTTTAGTCGTTATATTCTTGATTACTTGCTGGTTACTTGATCGAAAAGTGGAGGTGTAACGGATGGGAGAAGAGTTTAATCCCTCAAAGCCGATTTACCTGCAGCTCGTGGATCGCATTAGCTGGGAAATTATTAAAGGTGAACGAAAAACTGGTGAAAAGCTTCCTTCTGTAAGGGAAATGGCCATTCAATCAGGAGTGAATCCCAATACAGTGTCGAGAACTTACAATGAACTGGAGAGGATGGAAATCGTGGAGACGAAGCGAGGGCAAGGAACGTTTGTAACAGAACAAAAAGAAAAACTGGTCGAACTTCGAGAACAGCTTAAGATTAACCACATCCAGAATTTTATTGAAGAAATGAAGCAAATGGGGTTTTCATCAGAAGATATGATTGAAGGTATTCAAACTTACGTTACGAACGAAAAGGAGAATCAATCATGATTACATTTGAGAACGTGTCAAAGCGATATCTTACAAAACATGCCCTTACGGATGTGAACGTAACCATTCCAGAAGGGAAGATTATTGGTCTTGTTGGATCAAACGGTAGCGGGAAATCGACGTTCATGAAAATGATCGCAGGTCTTGTAGGACCTTCTGAAGGGAAAGTAATGATTGACCAAGAAACGGTTTCTAGGCGAACAGCCAATAAAGTGGCTTATCTTTCTGAATTGGATGCGTATTATTCATTCTTTTCAGTGAAAGAGACAATCGATTTCTTTTCTTCACAATTTCAGGACTTTGATGTAGAAAAAGCGAACGATATTGTTGACTTTATGGAAGTAGATTCGAATCAAAAGGTAAAGCATTTATCGAAAGGAAATCGAGGCAGGTTGAAAATTGCGCTCACCCTGGCAAGAGAAGTACCGGTTATTTTGATGGATGAGCCATTATCAGGGCTTGATCCGATGGTGCGAGATTCAATTGTGAAAGGTTTACTTTCATTTATTGATTTAGAAAAGCAAACGGTGATCATTACGACACATGAAGTAACAGAAATCGAACCTTTGCTTGAAACGGTTATTGCGATTCGAAATGGTAAGGTACTGGCTCTCGAAGATGTTGAAACCATTCGCGAGCGAGATCGTATGAGAATAGTGGATTGGTTGAAGAAGATGTACCAAGAGGAGGCGTAACATGGCTGTAAAACCAGTTGTTCAGATTCGAGACTTAACAAAAGTAATTGGAAAGAAAACAATCATTGATCAGCTTTCATTTGATGTCTATCCAGGGGAAGTGTTTGGTTTTTTAGGACCGAATGGAGCAGGAAAAACAACAACGATTCGGATGATGGTTGGGCTAATGAGAATGACAGAAGGCGAAGTTCTCATTGATGGAAACAGTATTAAAACAGATTACGAGAATGCGATTGTAAAAGTAGGGGCGATTGTTGAAAATCCTGAAATGTACAAATTTCTAACTGGCTATCAAAACCTTGTCCATTATGCTCGAATGGTAAAAGGGGTTTCAAAAGAACGGATTCAAGAAGTGGTTCAATTGGTTGGCCTGCAAGGTCGTATTAATGAAAAAGTGAAGGGATATTCTCTTGGAATGAGACAGCGTCTAGGACTTGCGCAGGCATTGCTCCATCGACCTAAGCTACTCATTCTAGACGAGCCAACAAACGGCCTTGATCCCGCTGGCATTCGAGAAATCAGACAATATTTACGAACGCTTGCAAGAGAAGAAAACGTCGCAGTTGTCGTTTCAAGTCATTTATTATCCGAGATCGAGCTCATGTGTGATCGAATTGGCATTATTCAGGCTGGTAAAATGATCGATGTTCAGCGGGTAAACGACTTTGTTCAAAATGATCAGGCGGTATTGGTTTCATTTGAAGTTGACCCAGTGGAGCACGCAGTTCATGCTGTTAAAGCGAATTTCCCTGATTGTGAGATTGAACAGGCGGATCGTAAATTGACGATAAAAATCGAGCATGAGCTTATTCCAGAGGTAACAGCCGTTCTGGTGGAAAAGGGCGTCCGCGTTTACGGTATTCAATCCTCTGTGAAAACGTTAGAAGATGTGTTCCTTGAAGTAACTGGAGGTGAGCAAGTTGTCTAGTATGCTACATTTAATTCAAAATGAAAACATGAAGATTTATAGAAGACTAGGAACATGGGTAATGATCGGACTTGTCGTGGCGGCCGTTCTTGTAACAGCCATTTTCACCAATATGAATGCAAGTGATGAGACCGCAAACTGGCGTGCGAATTCTGAAAATGCGATCCAACAAGCGGAAGAAACTTTAAAAGATTCAGAGGGAATGCCGAAAGCCTTTAAAGACAGTCAGGAACGTTCGATTGCGATTAATGAATACAGATTGGAGAATAATATTCCCCCTCTAGAAAGTGACTCGATTTGGAGTTTTATGGATAGTTCGACTGGCGTTGTGAGTTTAATTTCCATATTCACAATCATTATCGGGGCTGGCGTGATTGCAAGTGAATATTCGTGGGGAACCATTAAACTATTGTTGATCAGACCCGCTTCTCGTACAAAAATTCTTGCTTCCAAATTCATAGCAACACTATTATTTGCGCTATTTTCTCTTGTCATCTTATACATTTCATCTTTTATTATCGGTGGGTTATTCCTCGGTTTTAATGCCGTCGATCAACCATACCTGACTTATTCAGGTGGTGACGTGGCCGAAACGAGTATGGCGATTCATTATATCGTTGAATATGCGCTTGCAAGTGTGAACTTGCTTATGATGGTCACATTTGCTTTCATGCTATCAAGTGTTTTTAGAAGTTCATCCCTTGCCATTGGGCTAGCGATCTTCTTAATGTTTACAGGAAGTCAGCTTACGTATATTTTAAGTCAGTACGATTGGGTGAAATACATCCTATTTGCAAATACGGATTTAAGTGTTTATTTCGATGGGTCTCCCATTATCGAAAGTATGACGCTTGGCTTTTCCTTAATTACATTGCTTGTCTACTTTATTGTTTTCTTATTATTATCATGGCTACTGTTCACAAAACGAGATGTAGCTGCATAGAAAAAGCCGGTCATTTGGCCGGCTTTTTCTATGTCTTTTTTCGAAAGCGGTATAAGAAAAATAAACCGATGATCAGAAGTGGTAAAAGAATTGGAGAAAGACCAATTAATAGAACGATTGTTTTGGAGAAAAAAGCAAGCAGTCCGTTTGATGTGGTTATAAAGAGATGTTTGGCTTCAGAAAGTGTTTCGAAATCTCTTTCCCAATTGATGGAACTGGTCTTTTCTTTTGTTCAAGCGAGATTGTTACAGTAGAATAGTCGCTTTGATTTTCGAGATAATTGATTTGCCCTTTCAGCTGTTCGACCTCTTCCTGTACTCGAGAAAGTTCATTTGATATTGCTAACAGGTCGTCTGTTTTCGTTGCTTCGTTTAGAAATGATTCAAGTCTCTGTTGAACAGCTTCCTTTGCTTTTAATCGCGAAGATAGGTCGACATATTCTTCCGTGACATCACTTCCGGTGATTGCCTTTTGTGGCGTCCCTTTTCCGAGAGTTTCTACCTTACGTAGATAAGCGTCAAATTCAGATTGAGGGATACGAACGGTCATTGATCCAATAAAGGCGTTGTCCTCTGAAAAAGTGCTTTCTTCCACAACATAACCTTCAAATACTTTAGTCGATTCCTTAATTTCATTAATCGCTAATGTTAAATCTTCCACGCTTAAGGAAAGCGTAGCGTTAAAAATAACTTTGCGTTCCTGTAGCAATTCAGGCAATTCCGATGTCGCTTCAGCGGATGAACTGTTTTCTTCTCCTGCATCACTCCCTTTACTCTGTTCAGTGGTTTGATAAATCAGTAACCCGATCACTACTTTCTAAGGAGTTGCTTCCTTCCAGCTAGTATAAGGATAGAAGTAAAAATCAGAAGAAGCCATCTTTTCATAGCTGAGCCCCCACTTCAGTTATTTATAAGTTAGACGGGATGTGAACTGCTTCGGTTACAGTTTCCATGATATGATGAAAGGTAACTGACTCAGATAAAGGAGTTGCCTTTTGTGCTATCAATCTTCGAAAATGCGAATGTTGTCGATTTAGTCATAACCGTTTCAGTCATACTAGGTCTTTTCCTTATTCGATTTTTTATCAAATTATGGCTTACAAAAAGAGAAAATGAAGAGAATTATCCAAATGGGATTCGTCCAGCCTTATCATCCTTTATCAATTGGACTACAGGTTACGCAATTCTACTATTTGTATTACTTTATTATTCCAATAACAGTTGGATGTTTAGCCCTTTAGTTGCGATTGGAAAGGTAGAAATTTCTCTCTTTCTTATTTTAATTGCGTTATTCATTATTACGCTTGCGAATCGAATTTCAAATATCGCAACTTCTTTTCTGATGCCCCCCGTTTATGATCGGTATAGCTTAGATACAGGATTGCAATTTACGTTTAATCGGATTTTTCACTATACGTTAATGGTCGTAGCAGTCGTTATTAGTTTAACGACAGTAGGGATTGATCTTAGTGCGTTAACCGTTTTTGCAGGTGTTCTAGGTGTAGGAATTGGTTTTGGAATGCAGAACATCGCAAATAACTTTATTTCTGGTTTAATCATTTTATTTGAACGGCCAATTAAAGTAGGCGATCGTGTCATTATTAACGACATTATTGGTGACATTGAGAAAATCAATATGCGTGCTACCATTATTCGCACATTAGATAATGAACGAATTATAATGCCAAATTCCTACTTCATCGAAGAACAGGTTGTCAATCATTCCTATGGTGATTCTCGATTGCGGCTTGTCTTACCAATTGGTGTCGCATACGGATCGGATGTAGAGCTTGTTCGATCACTTCTTTTACAAGTAGCTGAAGAAGAAAAGGAACACTCGATGTATGTTCTTGAAACACCGCCGCCTTTTGTGAATTTCCTTGGATTTGGTGATTCATCATTAGATTTTCAACTGTTTATTTGGATTTCATCCCCCAAAGCAGCAGTAGAAACAAAAAGTAGTTTGAATTTCCGGATCAATCGGATTCTCGCAGAAAATAACATCGAAATTCCATTTCCACAGCGCGATTTGCATGTACGAAGCTTAGATGAAAAAGTCATTCAACAATTAACAAAGCGATAGCGGAAACTCACATCGTTTTCACATCATTCTTACAAATTTCTTCGTAGATTGTTGTCCATAATAGGTATTGTAAGAACATACCTACGAAGGGAGTTTGATGAAAATGAACAAATGGATGGTAGGAGTCGCATCGGTTATGCTTGCGGGAGGAATTGCTGGAGCTAATGTTCATGCAGCGGATGACGAATCAACTGAAATAGACGAAGCAGTAGTGGGGCAAGAGGAAATGGCAGGACATGGAGGTCATCATGGAAAAAGAGGTGACTTTAAAGGACACTCTGAAGAGCGCGAACTGCGAATGGAAACGGCTGAAAAGAAAGATCAGTTAATTGATCTCTTACTTGATCAAGATGCAAGCGTTGAGGGCGTTGATGAGCTTCAAAAAGAGCTTGCCGATCTAAATACTCAGTTGGATACTCTAAAAGAGAAATTCACAGCTGCACATGAAGAAAAAGAAGCGAAGATGCAAGAGTGGAAAGATAGCGGAGAACGTCCGGAGTTAACGGAAGAAGAGAAGGCCGCTCATGAAGAAATGAAAGCAAACAGAGAACAGGCTTCCGAACTGGTTAAACAAAAAAATGAAGTACTTGATCAGCTAATTGAAAAGCTTAGCTAGTCATCATGAGAGATAGGGAGCTTCCCTATCTCTTTTATTTGCGTGGCCACTACATAGATGGATTTACTGTGTGAGAAGCGTAGGATAGAATATGAAGAAAGTATAGGTGGACTAAAGAACGGAGTGAACAAATGCCACACGTTTTTGTTATCGATGATGAACAAAACATACGTGATATTTTAGAAAAGTATTTAAAGAAAGAAGGGTTTACGGTATCAATCTTTCAGGATGGAGCTGAAGTGTTAAGTGCTCTTAAAACGAGTGAACCCGATTTATTGGTATTGGATATTATGATGCCTAATGTCGATGGGCTTGAACTGCTTCGACTGTTAAGGAAGCAGTCTTTTATACCAGTTATCGTCGTTTCTGCAAGGGATGAAGAACTAGATCGGATCCTGGGACTCGAACTTGGGGCGGATGATTATTTAACTAAACCATTTAGTCCGCGTGAACTGGTTGTACGGATTAAAAATATATTTAAACGGATCGATCGAGTAGAACAGGGGCAATCTTCCTATCAAATTCATTTGAAAAATGTCCAATTGAATAAGAAAAAAAGACAAGTATTAATAGAGGATCAGGAAATAGCATTAACACCAAAAGAATATGATGTACTTGCCTTTCTTATTCAAAACCCCGGGCAACCATTCACAAGAGAAAAGCTAATCGAAACAATTTGGGGATATCACTATGCAGGTGATGGAAGGTTGATTGATGATCTAGTGAAGCGGCTACGGAAAAAGATGGTAGATGGGGATTTGAAAATCGTTACGGTCTGGGGGTATGGTTATAAAATCGATGAAGAAGGTTAAAATCGGCACGAAACTATTTCTTAGCTATGTTGTTTTAATCGTGGTTATTCTTCTCATTACGACGGTCTCATTTCGATATCTTTTTCAAGAATACCTTGTTCGTGAAGCGAGGGATCAGCTTCAAAAAGAAGGCCTTCAAATTAGCCATATGCTTGAAGATCGAAATTGGAAAGGCAATCAGCCACCGAATGGTTTACTGGATCGTAGAAGAATTGAAATGGCGGGTAATTTAATTTCATCTCAGTTCATTATTTATAACCAAAATGACAGGGCGATTTATTCAAATGTCGATGAAGACGTTCAAATGGAGTATGAAGAAAACAAGGGGAAGCTATTTGTTACAGAGGAAGTGTCAATCAATGACTCTCGTGAGCAAATTGGCCGTCTTGTCCTTTTTACAAAGGTAGAGAGTTTGGAAGGCTTTAATCGAATTATCGAGCAGGCCCAGGCGTTCAGTCTCTTCGTTTCTGCAGCAGTTGCGGTACTCCTTGCTGCTTGGATGCAAAGAGGCATAACGGGACCGATTCGTCTACTGGCAGATCACATGAGACGATTTAGTATGCGGAAGCCACAGCCTCCACTAAAACTTAAGTCAAAAGATGAAATTAATGAACTAGCGGAAACCTTCGAAGAACTAACGGATCAGCTACGAAAAAATGATTTTGATCAAAAAGAATTTCTTCAAAATGCCTCTCATGAACTCAAAACCCCTCTGATGGCAATCCAAGGGAATGCGGAAGGAATTCTAGACGAAGTGATTGTCGGAGAAGAAGTGGAGCATAGTCTTGAAGTAATCGTAAATGAAACGCAGCGACTCAAGAAGATTGTGCAAGATATTTCTTATTTAACAAGACTGGAAACAGTAGAAGAGGCTTTCACCTACGAAGTGGTCGACATGCAACTTATTATGAAAGAAGCGGTGACGGCAGTAAAACCATTAGCTTACCAGAACGGGTTAAAGCTAAAGTATGATGGTGATTATGCGGTTCATGTAGAGGTAGACGCAGATAAAATGAAGCAAGCTTTCTTGAATATTATTGGGAATGCCCTTAGATTCGCCTCATCTCTCATCGAAATTCGTATGCGGAAAGAAGAAAATCAGGTTACGATCGAAATTCGAGATGATGGTACTGGATTTGGGGAGAACCCAGAACGCGTCTTTGACCGTTTTTATACAGGTGATCAGTCAGGCTCTGGAATCGGATTGGCGATTACGAAAACAATTGTAGAAAAGCATCATGGCGAAATTCACGCAGAAAATCATAAAAAAGGAGGAAGGGTTGTAATCACGCTTCCTTTTCCATCTGGATGAAGGTATTAAGTTTTGTGTTCATTTAATTTTTGCAGAATTTCTTTGCTTTCCTCTTCGCTTAGAAGACCGAATTTCTGGCAGAGCTGTGTGTAGCCAGCTAGCTTCTTAAAACATATCGTTTTTTTCAACTTACTCACCTTTCTTTCCTTAAGGAAACTTTTTTAGGTGTTAACAATATATGCTTAAACGAAGTGATTGTGATAGGTGTTTGTCTTAAAAGTTGAAATAAATTCTCGTCAATGTAACAATAGAGCTTGTGCAAAAACGTTGGGTCATGTAAGATGGTGTTATCAATATTTAGTGGTATAAAAATGTTTTGTATACTATATATGGGGTAAATCCTAAATAATTAAATAGTTGAGTATGCGGTGTCGTAGAACGACTTAAAAGGGAATCCGGTCTGAATCCGGAGCTGTCCCCGCAACTGTCGTGTGGACGAGGCAAGAAACCACTGGAGAATAATCTGGGAAGGTTTGCCAAGGACGAAGCACAAGCCAGTAGACCTGCCGTGTACTCAAAAACGTTTCTATTCTTCGGGGATTGAGGGTGAGAGATGGCATTGGAAATGTGCACGGATGTGCACGTCTAACTTGTCGTTTTCTCCAGGCTCACTCTTCTAAGAGTGAGCCTTTTATAATGGATTCATAAAGGAGAGAGGTTAATGAGCACAGTTGTTGATACGAAGTTAACTACACTGTTGAAGGAAGTAAAAGCCATTCTAAATGAGTATACTTTACTGAGTCGTGAAAGCTTTCTTACGAAAACAATAGATGGCCTAACGGAAAACGCTACGCAAAACGAGATTGACAATATCCTCGTCTTAAATGCTTTGGAACGAATTACGGCAGAGGAGCCTGATTGGACTTATGTTGCCGCAGCTTTTCATCTACGTACGCTTTATCGGAATTCTCTTCGTAACCGAAATGAAAAGGAAGTATACGGAAAAGGAAACTTTTATCGGCTTCTACAACAGCTAACGGAGGAAGGGATTTATAACGAAGCACTTCTTCAATCTTATTCAAAAAAAGAAGTGGATCAGGTAGCGACGTTCATCGCTCCAACACGAGATCGTCTCTTTACATACATTGGCCTTCGCACACTTGCAGACCGCTATCTTGCTACCGATCATGAAAAAAATGTGTATGAATTACCGCAAGAACGCTTTCTTGTCATTGCGATGACACAGATGATGAATGAACCGAAAGAAAAGCGACTGGAATTCATTAAAGAAGCTTATTGGGCACTATCAAATCTCTACATGACCGTAGCGACACCGACGCTTTCCAATGCCGGTAAAAGTTATGGACAGCTTAGCTCGTGCTTTATTGATACAGTGGATGACAGCCTCCGCGGCATTTACGACAGCAATACGGACGTCGCTACCGTATCGAAAAATGGTGGAGGAATTGGCGCATACCTTGGGAAAATTCGTTCGCGTGGAAGTGATATTAAAGGGTTTAAAGGGAATTCATCAGGAGTTTTACCTTGGATGAAGCAACTAAACAATACAGCCGTTAGTGTGGATCAATTAGGTCAACGCCAGGGGGCTGTTGCGGTTTACCTCGATGTCTGGCACAAAGATGTTTTTGAATTTCTTGATGCCAAGCTTAATAACGGGGACGAACGCATGAGGACGCATGATCTTTTTACTGGTTTGTGTATTCCAGACGTCTTTATGGAAGCGGTAGAAGACCGTGCAGACTGGCATTTGTTTGATCCGCATGAAGTCCGTCAGGTGATGGGATTCTCTCTTGAAGATTCTTATGACAAAGAAAAAGGATCAGGAGAGTTTCGTATGAAATATACGCAGTGTGTGAACCATCCTGAGCTTTCCAGAAAAACGGTACCAGCGATTGAGATTATGAAGCGAGTCATGAAATCTCAATTGGAAACAGGTACGCCGTACATGTTCTATCGTGACACGGTTAATCGTGCAAATCCAAATAAGCATGCAGGCATGATCTATGCTTCAAACCTTTGTACCGAGATTATGCAAAATATGAGTGCAACGACTGTTAAAGAAGAGATTACGAAAGACGGTAAAATTATCATTACGAAAACGCCTGGTGATTACGTCGTTTGTAATCTATCAAGTATCAATCTTGGTCGTGCGGTTACAGCCAATGCTCTAGAGCGATTAATCCCGATTCAAGTAAGAATGCTTGATAACGTCATTGATATTAATACGATTGAAGTACCTCAAGCGCAGTTAACTAATGAGAAATACCGAAGCATCGGTCTCGGTACGTTTGGTTGGCATCACTTACTGGCCAAAAAGGGGATCGTCTGGGAAAGTCATGAAGCAGCAAACTATGCAGATGAATTATATGAAACAATCAATTATTTAACCATACAGGCGAGCCATGAGCTTGCGATTGAAAAAGGGAGCTATTCTCTTTTTGAAGGCTCTGATTGGCAAAATGGGGAGTATTTTACACAACGTGGCTATACGAACGAAAAATGGCGCGCGCTTGAAGAGAGGGTTCACAAAAGTGGTGTCAGGAATGCCTATCTACTAGCTGTAGCGCCAAACAGTTCAACGAGTTTAATAGCCGGATCGACCGCCTCGATTGATCCGATTTTCCAAAAAGAATATTCAGAGGAAAAGAAGAATTATAAAATTCCCGTAACGGCACCTGATCTATCACCAGAAACAACTTGGTATTATAAGTCAGCCTATCACATTGATCAGCTTTGGAGTATTGAGCAGAACGCAGCAAGACAGCGCCACGTCGATCAGTCCATTTCATTTAATATTTATGTGCAGAGCACGGTGAAAGCAAAGGACTTGCTCAACATTCATATGACGGCCTGGAGAAAAGGGTTAAAGACAACGTATTACACAAGAAGTACTTCAGTCGAGATCGATGACTGTGAAAGCTGCGCAAGTTAAAGGAGGAGCTCTAAATGGCGACAATACAGAAAAGAAAGCTTTATGACGTGTCTGCACCGAATAGTTCGACAGGGATTATTAACGGTGAGAGCTCAAACGTTCTAAACTGGGATGATGTCCGCTTTAGCTGGGCCTATCCCATGTATAAAAATATGCTAGGAAACTTTTGGACTCCGTTTGAGATCAATATGTCAAACGACATAAAGCAGTGGGAAGGACTAAGTGAAGACGAGCAAGATACGTTTAAGAAAATCATTGGACTTCTCGCTTTTCTAGATTCGATTCAAACCGACTATTCGAGCAAAGTAGCAGACTATTTAACAGATTCAAGCCTATCTGCGCTCATGCAGGTGCTTTCCTTTCAGGAAGTTGTGCACAATCAGTCTTATAGCTATGTGCTTTCTTCTATTGTCAATAAACATGAGCAGGACCGGATTTTTGAATACTGGAAGCATGATGACGTGCTCTTAGAACGTAATCAATTTATTGCATCTGGATATGAAGCATTTGTTCAAAATCCATCACCGCAAACGTTTTTTGAATCGATCGTCTATGACATTATCCTTGAAGGACTTTTCTTCTATGCTGGCTTTGCTTTCTTTTATAACCTTGCTCGAAATCAAAAGATGGTGTCGACTTCAACGATGATTAACTATATTAATCGTGATGAACAGCTTCACGTAACGTTATTCGTAAACATTGTGAAGGAACTGTTCAAGGAGCATCCTGAGCTTAATACGGAAGAGAACCATGCTTTCATTAATAATACCTTCAGAGAAGCGGCTGAACTTGAGATCAAATGGGGGGAATACATCATCGGTGATCGTTTTCCTGGTATTACGATGAATGAATTAAGCGACTATATTAAATTTATGGCTAATACCCGCGTGAACCAGCTTGGAATCGAGCGTCCTTTTGAAGGGCATCGGGAGAATCCAATGAGGTGGATCAAAGCGTATGCCGATGTGAATGCTGGTAAAAGTGATTTCTTTGAACAGAAGTCACGCCAGTACACGAAAGTGTCTGATGATAATGGTTTTGACGACTTATAGAT
Organism: Bacillus sp. N1-1; assembly: GCF_009818105.1. Classification (NCBI taxonomy): domain Bacteria; kingdom Bacillati; phylum Bacillota; class Bacilli; order Caryophanales; family Bacillaceae; genus Bacillus; species Bacillus sp. N1-1. The sequence goes on along the minus strand of NZ_CP046564.1, from coordinate 3,591,874 downwards.
AGATTGAAAAAAGGAAGGAATCCTCGGATTCTTTCCTTTTATTTATTAACGGGGAGGCACGAAAGGCGTGTCTTTCTACTAAATTAATAATGAACTGAGGGAGGAATGAAAAAAAAGGGGGATTACTCATTGCTTAATTATTTCAATCATCAACAGCCTGAATCTGGTGGATTGCCGCCAACCCAGCACAATAACGGTCGGTTGACTCAATACGATCAGATTTATGCTTTAAATAATCGAATGTATCAAGCATGGGTTCATCATTGTCTGAGACAGTACGGCAATTGCAATGGAGAATACTGTCCCTGACAAGTTAGAGGAATGGGTTGCCTATGAAGATCAAAAACGTCTGGCAGAATGGAACCTATTATCTGAGCAGTATTTTCCACCTGATCATAGAACGCACACCTGGGCGCTTTTAGGGACACCAACGATTGAACCCTCTCACTGTTGAGCATTTTTATATTTTATAAAAGGATCATGAAAGGCTCTTTGTTCGCACATCTACAAAGTGCCTTCTTTTTATTGGTAGCTTCGCCTCATCGTTATGACTACATAATTGATACACATTCGGATTTTAGTAACTTAAAGCGATACAACGCTCACTTTTTGTGTTAAAATTTTAGAAATTTCATCATCGTTTAGAACATGTTTAAATAAGGAGATGTAACATGGGAAAGAAGCGTATTGTTGTTAAGATTGGAAGTAGTTCATTAACAAATGGACGGGGAGAAATTGACCTAGATAAGCTCATTGATCATGTTAATGCCCTTGTATTACTTCGAGAGGAAGGACATGAGGTACTACTTGTTTCGTCAGGGGCAGTGGCCGCAGGTTTTAAAGAACTAGGTTATCCTGCAAGGCCGGTTACGTTAAAAGGAAAACAGGCTGCAGCTGCTCTTGGACAAAGTTTACTCATTAAATCTTATATCGAGGAATTCAATCAGCGGAACATTTCAGTCGCTCAAATTCTGTTAACACGCCCTGATTTCTCGAATCAAGAACGATACAAAAATGCGTTTGATACGCTGTCTGAATTGCTGGCAAGAGGTGTGATGCCGATTATAAATGAAAATGATACGGTCTCAACGGAAGAGTTAAAGTTTGGTGACAACGATATGCTTTCAGCTCTTGTAAGCGGGCTCGTTCATGCAGATGAGCTCATCATTTTAACAGATGTGAACGGTATTTATGATTCAAATCCGGCCACGAATCCTGATGCAGTCAAATATCACTCTTTGACAGAGATTGGTGATACGATGATTGAACAAGCCGGAGGTGCTGGATCGAGCGCTGGAACAGGGGGCATGAAGTCAAAGTTAATCGCAGCGAAGACGGCTTTAAGCTTGAGCGTTAGCGTCTTTATTGGCCATGAAACAGGCAGCGAAAAGTTGCTTCGTATTCTTTCAGGTGTTGGAGATGGAACGTATATTAACCGTGAGAAAGCAACATCATTCCCAATTAAAAAACAATGGATTGCGATGCACTCTCACGTATCAGGTCAGCTTTATATTGATGAAGGGGCGGAACAGGCGATTGTTTTAAATGGCAAGAGTTTGCTTTATGGTGGAATCGAGCAAGTAGTTGGCGATTTTGGTGTAGGAGATGTCGTAGAAGTACACGGGCAGAATGGAAAAATTGGAAAAGGACAGGTTCGATATTCGTCTGCTTTTCTGGAGAAGATTCTTCATTTTCATAAGAAGGAATGGAATGAAGAAACAGAGATACCAAACGTTGCAGTGATTCATCGAGATCAATGGGTGGGAACTGTTTATAAATAAAGGTGAAGGCTTTAACAATTCTTTCATCATTGTATGTTCGCGATTATGTGAATGTAGAAGGAACACAATTAATTAACGTTTCATCCGGTGGAGGCTATATGATCGTAGCGGATGCCGTGACGTATTGTGCAACGAAATTCTTCGTGAGCGCCTTTACAGAAGGACTTGATCAGGAGCTACAAGGACAGGGTGCAAAAATGCAGGCAAAAGTCCTAGCCCCTGCAGCAACAGAAACAGAATTTGCAAACCGTTCAATGAACGTAGATAATTTCGAATATGAAGGAACCGTACCTCAGTACCATACAGCTAAAGAAATGGCAGACTTCATGCTAGATTTTTATGATAGCAATCAAGTTGTTGGAATCGTAGATGGAAATACGTATGAATTCCAATTGAAAAAACCGATTTATCCTTACGTTGCACGTAATCGTTAATGAAATAAACATCCTCCTGTCGTGATGACAGGAGGATGTTTCATTTGAGTTTCATGCTGAATTTCTGAAGTAACTCCATTAACGTCGGTCTCTCATTCTCATCACGTCCAATCACGTGAGTTGCGGTCACTAATGAATTAAGGACCGCTTCTTCTGTCGCTTCACCAACTGCACGAAAAGCGGTGTCGATTTCTTCCTCATGAATGGTTTCCAGTGTTTGAGTTTGTGGCGCATACTGATGGGCGACTTTGTTAGCGGTGGAAAAACCAATGATAATCTCGCCACTACCAGTTGTGATTATCGATCCTGTTCGAGCTAGTCCTGTAGATGCCCGTTTAATAATACGCTGAAGCTGTCGTTCTGAAACGGGGAGATCAGTAGCAACGATCACCATGACGGATCCCTTATCTTTTTCTTCCCAAGAATGAAGAAGGGCTTCTTTTAATGTCTTACCCACTTTTTTTCCGTTTACATTAAGGTCACGAAGGATACCAAAGTTGGTCACAACCAAGACACCAAGAGTATAATTTCCATGCTGGAGCTTCACTTTTCTCGAAGCGGTGCCAATTCCGCCTTTTAATGAATAGCACAGCATACCCCTTCCAGCTCCAACGGAACCTTCTTCAAAAGTAGTGGAAGCATTTGCGATCGCTTCGTGAACATGATGCTTTTGAACGTGACGTCCTCGGATATCGTTTAAAAACATGTCGTTGCATTCGCCAATAACTGGATTAACAGTACCAGTTGTGTAGCCAATCTCAGAATTTTGTTCTAACATATAATCAAATACCGCATCTGCTGCCGTTCCGATACTTAACGTATTCGTTAGAATAATTGTTGTTTCAAGCGTACCAAGCTCATTCAGCTGAATGGTTCCCATTGTTTTACCAAACCCGTTAAGAACATAGCTTGATGCGATTAATTTCTGCTGAAACAGATTGCCTTGATGCGGTAGGATCGCTGTTACGCCAGTTTGAACCTCTCCATTATTTAGCGTAGTATGTCCGACGGCTACTCCTTCTACATCCGTAATCGCATTTTTCCCACCGGGCTCCATTTCTCCGATAGTAATGTCGTAATCTCGCAATCTTTTCTGACTCACATGATCACTCCTCTTTTCTACTAGTTTACTATTATTTCTAATGGATCCAAGTCCCTAAAACAAATGTTAACTGTAAAATATGGTATAATTGATGAGACGTATAGAGAGTAATGTGAATTTGTCATGCAACAGATAACTAGTAGAAAAGAGTGAAATACAATGGGCCGTAAATGGAATAATATTAAGGAAAAGAAAGCATCTAAGGATGCTAATACAAGTCGAATTTATGCTAAGTTTGGTCGTGAAATTTATGTAGCGGCAAAGCAAGGTGAACCAGATCCAGTAGCGAACCAGGCGCTGCGCTTAGTTCTTGAACGTGCGAAAACATACAACGTCCCAAAAGCAATCATTGACCGTGCGATTGAAAAAGCCAAAGGCGGAGCAGATGAAAATTATGACACCCTTCGTTACGAAGGATTTGGTCCAAGCGGATCGATGGTGATCGTTGATACATTAACAAACAACGTGAATCGCACAGCTTCTGATGTTCGCTCTACTTTTGGAAAAAACGGAGGGAACATGGGTGTGAACGGTTCTGTTGCCTACATGTTCGATGCAACAGCCGTATTCGGCATTGAAGGCAAATCAGCAGAGGAAGTTCTTGAACTGTTAATGGAAGCAGATCTAGATGTGCGTGACATTATGGAAGAAGATGACGTTGTTATCGTCTATGCAGAGCCTGACCAGTTCCATGCGGTACAGGAAGCATTTAAAAATGCAGGGATTACTGAGTTCACCGTAGCTGAACTTACGATGCTTGCACAAAATGACGTTGAGCTTTCAGGAGAAGATCAGGAGCAGTTCTTGAAAATGATCGATGCACTTGAAGAGTTGGAAGATGTACAGCAGGTTTATCATAACGTCGATTTAGGCGAAGAATAATAGAATCATATAAGAGAAGACGTTCGCATTTCGGACGTCTTCTCTTTTGTTTTGAGGGGGAAACTGGACTAGAAGATATAACTTAGAAAATACATATTGTGTGTTGGTAAGTTTCGTGATTGTGTGGAATATTATGTTAATATTGATGCAGAGATAAAAGAAGTACTTGTTAAATTATAGGGCAGGATTCTTGAAGACTTGAATTCGAGATAATGAAGTGAAACGGTGCGTAAGTTTGTAATAAGATATACTTTTAAAAGGGAGGGGTTTACATGATTTTAGAAGCTGTTATGTTACAAGTCAAGCAAGGTATGGAAGAGGAATATGAAGATGCATTTCACGAAGCATCAAAAATCATCACTTTAATGAAAGGTTACATATCTCACGAATTACAACGATGTATGGAAGTTAAAGGGAAATACTTATTGTTGGTGAAGTGGGAAACATTAGAAGACCATACAGTTGGATTTAGACAATCTGTAGAATATCAAGAATGGAAAAAACAACTGCATCATTTCTATGAACCTTTTCCAACAGTTGAACATTTTAAAAATGTCCCTCTTTAAAATGTTATTGAAGTTAATCGGAGCTTTTATCTGTAATAATCATGGTATCATATGGCGTTTTAGAAGTAAGTGAATGTAAAACTCAGTATATAGGTTCGGAGGAATAATTTTGAGATTTTTTATAGTTATTCCACTTATTTGTTAGGTGGTTTTCTAGTCGGATTAAAAATTAATGACATAGGCAATTTAGGTAATACCATTATGAACATAGTGGGGTTCGGATGTCTTTTCATTGCTATTTAAATTGGACGAAATAAGAAAGGAAACAGGCACTCAACTTAGACAGGCACTTCCTTCAAAGGAAATTAGTGATCTTCCTTTAAATCGGAGCGAGAATGGAATTCCAGAGGAATAATATTTAATCATTCCAATCTATAGTTAAACAGGTGGATTATATTAACTAATTCAATTAGAACAGTCGCAAAAATTAAAATGAATGGCGGTTTGATGTCACGTATGGAAGTATCTAGAGAAGGAATTGGGATGAGCATCATCCTTATTTTATTTATAGTTTTATGTTTTTACTTTACACTCACATTTTTTGAAGCCTTGCATAAAGGTGATGAACGTATAATTAAGCAATCAAAATTTGCAGCAATCATTTGTATGTCGATAGCGTTGATTATTGGAGTTATTTATTAAGCAGAACTTATAATATCTATTTGCATAATGTTCCATTATCTCGTAGCAAATCTGGAACAGTGGTTTGGTACCAATCTTATTCTTGGTATGTCCTTGCTTTAAAAAAGAAGTGTTATACAGCAAATAAAGAACTATTATTGTAGATCAAAAGATTCTTTAGGAGGTTAATCATGATTGAGCGAATTGACACTATGTGTTTAAAAGTTAGTGACGTTGAGACATCTAGTAATTGGTATCAGAGAGTATTAGGGTTTGAAGTTGCTTTTCAAGATAAAGGATACCGAGTATTAAACGTTGGAAATGGTAGTGTGCCATTAACCATTGAAGAGGGGTTAACGGCAAAGAGTACTAATCAGAGTTATCCTATATTCATTTCTAGAAATATTGAAGACACTTATAGAAAGCTAAAGAGTCAAGGCGTGAAAGTAGATCAACTACATAACGATGGTGTAAATAACTTCTTTGATTTTTACGACTTGGATGGTAATAAATTGCAAGTGTGCTTTTTTGAATAATTAAATTTCTATCTTGAAATCAAGTCTTCAAGAAACTCGGAGCGAATCAGGAATAACGTTCCTGAAGAAATTTCTTGGAGTGTTGACGGTATAACACTTAACGGTAAATAAGATTTCCAAAACTATAAACAAGAACCCTTTTAATATTTTTCCGTTAAGGATTTGTGCAAAGCCAGGTAATCTAATACTCCAAAAGATTGCTTCAAGAACTTTGCTTTTATTCTTTGCTGCTTCACTGTTTTGATAGTTCATCACGGTCTAATGCCCGTGGAGGTTCTTCCATCCACCCATGTTTAATCAAAATCTTAGCCCCGTCTTCAGCGTATTTTAATATTTCTGCAACTAACCGGCTATACATAATGCCAATATCCCTTCTTGGACTCATGGATATGCTTCCCCCGTAGTATCCTACGCTAAGTGCAATTAAACTTGTTGTATAAAACATCATTTTCCTGTCAGAAAAAGTGTACGTAATAGAATCAGTAACCTCTGTATCCAATGTCATAGGGCAGGGTAAATCACTTTCTTTTAGAAATGAACCAAATATTTCACAATGCTTATTTGCCATTTCCTTTCCTCTTAATAGAAATTGTTTTACTTCTTCATCCTGTGCAACTTGGCTATAACCAATCAGTGTGGCTGCCCCTAATGCGTTTCTCTGAAAATTGGTGTATAGGTTTGTGATTTCAGTGCCTGTAAGGGGTCTTTTTTCTCCAAGGAAGCCTGCCAAAAAACTTTTCTGTTTTACAAAATCGTAGGATTCAGGTTTGGGGAGGTATGGTGACCTAGTATACAGCCCCTTTGCCAATAATAAATCATTCGTTTGTTTGATAAGATTATCTGATTCCCGTAAACACTGACTAAAGAAGCTATAAACATCTTCTCTGACTGCTACAGTTATTGCGGTGCTATACGCATTTAAACCAATTTTACCAAGATAATTAACATTATTTAATAAATAAGTATCAGAAAACAACCTCGGGGCAGTCACATCAACGTCTTCATTTAATTTAAAGCCATGAGGAACAGGATAACCTTCCTGAGTAAAAATCTGTGTTATTGTGTTAACGTGCAATTGTGAAATGTCTAATGCATATTGAATAACAGATTTAATTTCAGTATCTTCCACTGTATTGAGATAATATTTTAAATGGCATATGGAACCACTGTCATTCATGTATGTAGCCCATAAATTTGTTATCTCTGCCGATGTTAATTTGATATCGGTTCGTTGAATGAACTCCATTGTCTTCACTCCAAATCAAATATAGTCTAACCTTCAGTTTATCCGTTATGTAACTATATATGTATGATGAAGTTGTGGTTTATCTAATAAAGATCGCGAAAATAGGATCCCTACACGAAAAAGACAATTGATCATAAGCACTTTGAAAGAAGGTGATATTCAAGGTCTACCTAACCCATATTCTGTGCCAATAAATACGTAGCTTTTGAAGGTAGGAATGTCCAATAAAAATGGATAATGAGAAAGGAGTAGGTATGGATCAATAGGAGAAAGATTTCCTTTTTCTTACTGTCAGCGGCCTTATTTTTCGGGGGCATCGTTCTTTTATCTTATAATTTGTTTGGTTTAGGCTTATTACCACTGTCAGGCTTGTTTATTTTATACTTTCTAAATAAGAAATACCGTTCATCAGTTTCCTTGTTTATTTTCTTTTTGTTAGGACTGCTTATCTATCAAATTGGGAGCACCTTTGTCTATAAGTTGAATATCTCTCAAGAAACAAAAGTCTTAATAAATAGAAGTTTCCTATTATTTATCCTTACTAGCACTATTATTTCACTCAAAATTTCTAGGCAAAAAATCTCCTTATACTCAGATTTTCCTAATTGGCACAATAAAATTATAATGCCCTTTCATCAGATAAAGGTAGCATACTTTTTGCTTTTTGGATTAATTGGTTCGAGTATGCTACTTATACCAGTTCTCTTTCAAGAGATAAGTTATATAAGATCACTATTCATTTTTGCAATTTTGTTTGCCATTATTAATGCCAGCTTGGAAGAAGTAATATGGAGAGGTGTTATGCTATCGAATTTAAAAAGAAGTGTTTCCACATTATATGCTGTATTGATAACAAGTGTCGGTTTTGGTCTCATACATATTTCAATTGGAATACCTGTACTTCTGAGTATAATTTTCTCTTTTGGTGGGCTTTTCTATGCAATTGTGGTATTAAAGACAAAAAGTATTTACCCATCTATAGTTTTTCATATGCTTATTAATTTAGGTATGGTTTTCAATGGTTGGATTATTTAAGCTTATTCAACAATCTCGGAGCGATTCTGTAATATCAAAGCAGCGTAATGTTCAAGAAAGATACTCATTAATCAGACGTAATTCCGCACTAAGGAATTACGTCTTTTTTTCAAAAAGAGGTTGAGTAAGTGATTTGGTTTTGAAATAATTGGAATTGATTAGTAGTAGTTTAATCGAATAATATCACTTGAATTGCTTATGAAATTACCATACAAATTACTAAAGTAGAAAGGTGTATTCTAATGGAAAAAATTAAGCAGACTTTCTATCTGGAAATTAAAGAGATTATAAAAAGTGAAAAAATAAATGTTCCAACGTTTGCCTATTCAGTATTGGATGGCTATATTAAGGGCGAAGTTTATACAGAGTCTACCTTATCCAACACAATACTAATAGAAACACAGAATGGAATATATTTTGTATGTGGAAGTGAAAAAAATGAAGGTTTCAACCAGGATCTTATTAACTTATATCGAGAGAAGAAAAGTGACAACCTAAGATTCACTTTATTTAGTTCCTGTGAAAAATGGAATTCGATAATTAATCGCCTACTTAACAATGAAATCAAACATTTAAGACGGTATAGCTATAAATTTGGAGAAGGAAATGAACTATCAGGTTTTTCTAAACTTCCTAAAGACTATTACATAAATAGAATAACACCTGCACTAATAGAGGATAGTTATGAGTTCAATAAAAAATATTACGAAGAATATTGGGGTTCTGTATCTAATTTTATAGATAAAGGATTCGGATATTGTATTTTACATAATGAAAAAGTAGTAAGTGAATGCACTGCAATCTTTTGTTCTGATGAACTTGCTGAAATTGATATAGCTACTAGCGACAATTACAGAGGTAAGGGCTTAGCGAAAATACTTGCAAATACGTTTATTAGACACAGCCTTGAAAATAATATTAGGCCAAGTTGGGACTGTGATGTTTCTAATAACTCATCAATAAATTTAGCAGAAAAATTAGGATTTAACGACCCGGTTGAGTATTCTATTTATGTTTAAGAAAGCCAATCTGATTGTTCATCAATCTCGGAGCAAATCAAGAGTAACTTATAAGTGAATTAATAGGGGGCTGGGGAGTCAAAGCATGGATCAATTATATCTCTCATTAAAGAAAGCTGGTTTGATATTTAAGGATAATAGTGAGCGTGGAAAAGTTGATTTTATTCTTCTTGAAACCTCGGAAGACTGAACGACAAATTCAGTAGATGTGATTACTTTCGAAACACTTTTCGGTGATGTAAAAACAAACCCAACTTATGAAGCTCTGTCAGGGTCGCATACCTTTAAGATTAAGGATAAGCAATATACCATGACAGCCACTGAAATGGGCTATCAAAAGTATTTTGATCAATGGTTTGCGCAAGGATTATTTAATTAACTAATTATGTAGCAGTATATCTTCAACAATCTCGGAGCGATTAAAGAATAAATATTTAGTTTAAGGAGGGAAGTATGGAACTAATATTTGTACGCCATGGTCAAGCACAACACACATTAGATACACCTAATAGTTTACAGATGAAAAATCCTTCCTTAACGAAAGAAGGAAAAAAGCAAGCATATTTATTAAGAGATATTTTTCATCTAAAAAGTGAAGACACGCTCATTATTAGTCCTACTCAAAGAACGTTAGAGACTGCTCAGTTATGGAAAGGAAGCGCGGAAGTTAAAACCATTGTTAGTCCCATGGCATCTCCAAGAATGTTTCCGCAAAAAAAAGAATGGTGGACGCTTCCTTGTGACGTAATAATGAAACGGGAGAACATTGAAAAGGCGTTTCCTGCATTTAATTTGGATCTTAACTGTTCTGAAGAGATTTGGAAAGATGGTATAAATACTTTGCCAGAAAAAGAGTTTCGAGTTATTGGAGAAGCATTTTTGAGATGGTGTAAACAAGAAAAGAGTGGGAATGTTTACGTCGTGTCTCACGATGGAACGATCACTTCATATCGTCAGTTAACCTCAAAACGTTTACTTACTAGAGATGACTTTCCTAAGGATGCTGGTTGGATAAAAGTTCAGTATTAAACAATCTCGGAGCTTATCTGGAATATCTCGGTATCAAACAGTCTTGAACCATTCATCTACCATTAAGAAACATCTCGATGTCGATTCTTCTGTTAAAAGTTTAGAAAAATAAATGATGTGAAATAATTGTATTAATGATTAATAAGGAGTGTTTAATGGTGCGGATGGATGAAGAAACAATAAAAAGAGTATATAAACAATTGACTTCCTCTTGGAACGAACGGAATGCACAAGGAATGGCAAGTTTATTTACTGAATCAGGTGAGAGTATAGGGTTTGATGGAAGTTTATCAAAAGGACCAGAAGAAATTGCTACTCATTTAGCGCCGATTTTCAGGGATCACCCTACTGCTCCTTTCGTTACGAAGGTTAACGAGATTAAGTTTATTGGTGATAAGTCTGCCATATTAAGAGCCATTGCCGGCATGATTCCGCCTGGTGAATCTGATATAAAGCCTGAGTTAAATACTCATCACACATTAGTTTTAGAGTATAGAGAAGATGAATGGAAAATTGTGTTGTTTCAGAACACACCTGCTCAATTTCATGGGAGACCTGAATTAGTAGAACAAATGTCAAATGAATTGAGAGAGGCACTTTAAGCTAGCACCTTTCTTTACGGTGCTTTTTTCTGCAGATCTGTAATCTTACGCGTTTAAATTTGTGGCCAAATCTTTCATAAAAAGGATTTGGCCTCTTTTATGCTGGCTGAGAACCATCTTAAAGGAGATGTTGTTCGTTAACAAGAGGTTATATGACATACTATAAAACTTAAATTCGCAATTTCCTATAGCGTGACTTCTCCTTGCTATCATGAATTGTGACAAGGTGTTTTTTGTTTGGAAGGAGTTTGTCTCATTTTAATCGAATGATTATGAAGATGAGCAGGTAATAAATTTTTATACGTAAGGGGCTAAAACTATGGCGGAAAACAAATTACTAAGAATGGACAATGTCGGCATCGTTGTTGAATCCCTTGATGACGCAATCTCTTTCTTCGAAGAGATTGGCTTAAATCTCGAAGGGCGAACCACTGTCGAAGGCGAATGGGCTGGTCGTGTAACCGGATTAGGGTCTCAATCCGTAGAAATAGCAATGATGGTTACTCCAGATGGCAATAGCCGACTTGAACTTTCGCGATTTCTCACCCCGCCTACTATATCAGATCACCGGACTGCTCCTGTAAACGCCCTAGGTTATTTGCGAGTTATGTTTGCTGTGGAAGCCATAGACGAAATGGTTGGCAGGCTAACTAAGTATGGTTCTCAGATCGTTGGCGAAGTGGTTCAGTACGAGGACTCGTATCGGCTCTGCTACATTCGTGGAATCGAAGGGCTCCTAATCGGATTGGCGGAAAAACTCGATAACAAATAAGGGAATTATTATTCAATAAAATTGGAGCAATTGTTTAATAAATCAAGGCACCTCTCCAAAAAAAACGAGTAGTGCCTAAAGCATTTTTATGTGTCCTGGCCATTTAGACTCTACTAATGAAACCTATTATTCTTATGAAATTGTGGTCTGAAATGGATGGCTAATTGCAGTTGTTTTTTCATAACAAGCAATGGAAATTGAAGGGTAATAAAATATTAGGAGGGAACGAGTCAAGCTAGTATGTAATAAAATGAACCTGTAGAGTAACATACTAGGAGGGGGAAAGATGAATCCCAGTGGAATGATGTATTCCCACATGTCACCAAATGTCCCTATGCAAGTTGTGGTCGTAGAGCCTTACGTATATGCAGCTCTTCGCAGCCTGATTGGAAATAGAGTGGTTATTGATACATCACGTGGTCCAGTAAATGGAAAAGTTATTGATGCCAAACCAGATCATGTTGTGGTTAAAGACCATGATTCAACATTCTTTGTTCGCATATGCGAAATTATTTGGATTATGCCAGAGTCCTAAAATCAGATAGTAAATTCCTTAGGAAACCCTATCATGTAGGGTTTTTTACTATTAATAATTTTACTAAAGTCTTACTAGAGTTTAATGGGGCATGAGAAGAGCGAAACAACAAAGTTATATGCTCAGCTTAGTGGAAAACTTCGTCACGATTTCTATACAAAGTACTTTTAAAAGCGCATCCCAGTTGAATGCGCTTCGGTCATTTATACTCATGGAAAGGCTACTTTATTTGCTGTAGATCGTCATTTAATTTCTTAGACTCATGCTTAAAGTACAAGTAGAAAGCCGTCCACAAGATGCTGTAGGTTACAAGAGCAATCGCAATAAAGAGTAATATATTTACTAGATCTGGCTGGATCCAACCAATGCCATACGCCAAAATAAAGTAGACAACTATCACGGTGAAAAAGTGTAATGCTGTTTGCTGTGGGAGTTTAAGGGAATGAATTTCAAAGTAAAGTGGAGTGACCGTAAACAACCATCCACAGAAAATCGCTCCTAACGAGTTTGTTACAAAAAGATTAGAGTCAAGCGTTGTTTGATCACCTATGAAAATAATTCCATATGTTAGTAAAACAGCTAAAAATCCTCCGAAAAATAACCCAACCATACTTCTAAACAAAAATGTTTTCATTTATTTTACCCTCCTGTTCATTTTCAGAACCTCTTTTATTTTGCCTACATAATGTCTCGAAGCATATTCTTTCTTACCAGATTGAAAATGTACAGCGAGCGTGCCGTTAAATGATGGTTCAAAGTGGCTGATTTCATGCAAGTTAGCAATAACGGACTTGGAAAGCCGTATAAATGTATTCATTGGCAAACTTTCTTCTAGCTCATACAATTTCTCTTTCACTTTAAAAACGCCTTGAGATGTCGTAGCCATTACTTGATCTCCTTCTGAATGGAAAGAGTGCACTTGATTTGGTTTTAAGATGTGCTGCTGCTCGCCTTTTTTACCTACAATGAATTCCGTTTTCTGTGTGTTTAGATAATCCAATATCTCTTTAATTGAATTATCCATTTCTCTACAGTGAATCGTTACGCTCGTTTCTTCATACTTCCGATCAACATCGAGTAAAATTTTCACTTGTTCACATCCTTTGTTTTGCGGCTTTCTTAAGAATAGTATAGATCTGGAAAAGCAAGATGTCATTTGAATAAAGATAAGACGTCATTTCGAAAGGGTAAAATGCATCTGCTGCCTTTTTTGTTGCCGGTTGTTTCATTCCTGCGATGAAAGAAAAGATTGCCAGCAACTCAACGTTTTGAAATAATTGGGAGTAGTCGAACTAAAAAAGCAAGTGCAAAAAATGGGACACGTTATAGCGGTTATTTATGTAACACTAGGATCTCTTTTATTCTCGTTTACTTATTTTGATAGGTTTATTTAATGTGGTTTCAAGAGTTGGATATTGGCATTATAGTATTTGAAGTGGTTTTGCATCTTTATCTATTAATTAAAAACGAAGATATCAAGCAAGACGAAAAGCATTCAATAAAATCAGAAATAAAAAGTAGTAGAGAGAAATAAGCTTTCAGATAGATAATTAGGGGGAAGACAGTTGAAAAGACCGATAGGCGTAACACTCATTAGCTACTTTTACTTATTTGGAGCGGCGATTTTATTCATCTCCGCCATTTTTTATGACGCAGGCACCAATACGATTGGAATTGCGGAAAGGTTTGGGCTACCGCATGCTCCTGAAAGGATGATGAGATTCCTCATCGCTCTTCTTTCTCTTGTATTGGTATATAGATACATCAGGCTAACAAACTGGGGCTACTGGTTCATGATCGCCTATTCCATACTCTTTGGATGTATTAGTATTAGTGCACTCCTCATTTCCAATCCATCTCCGCAGCCTTTCCTCGGAAATATGATTTTTTCACTAGTTGTTTTGATGTATACCATCTACGTTAGAAAATCATTTCTACAATCGTCCAAACAAGGAACATAAATTGAAACGGCTAAGGCCATTAGAAAAAGAGAGAAGGGGGAGTACAGGTGGAGGGGAATTACTTGAATAGGCATTTCTTTCTTATCATCTTAATCCTTTTTACTATGCTAGGTTTAGTTAGTTGTTCAGGAGATCGACTAAACCAGGTAGGAGTGAATCCACTGTTGAGGACAAGATTTTTGAGCAGGAAGGACGGTTGTCCCGTGACGATGCAGAAGTTCTTATATATGAACGGCTAACAAGTGAGGAGCAACAAACATATACCGTGGATTTTGTTAAAGAAGAGCAATCATTATTCTACATTAGGGTGTATGACGTTCAACAACACGTAATAAAGAGATTCACTGTAAATTCCGAGACTGAGGAAGTTAAGCAAGTGGATTAAAGAATAAAGTGCTTGACTCCTGCTAGGACATCATTATGATTCATTTCAAATATTAGAAAAGACAAGCGGTTGTCTAATGCAAAGTACGTAAATACGATTGTGATGGACGATTTAAAAGTGAGTGGTTGCTTTCCTAAATAGAATGTTTATCTAGAAAAAGAAGGCCACCTTATCACTGGATGGACAAGGTGGCTCTCATTATTTCTTCCCTTTTTTGTTCGCTCGATCTTCTTCCTCTGTTTCTAACATGCCGTAATCGCCATTCATCGCCTGCTCATCTAAATCAGCACCATATTCATTCGCGAATTTGTTCAAATTGTTCTGGTTGATTTCATCTTTGTTTGGTGTCTTTTTGTCCATGATACTCACCTCCATTGATTAGATTGGCTTATCACGGAAAAAGTATGCGTAAATAAGGTAGGCGCGGAGGGTTCCAATTGAGCAAAAAAAAGCGCCTTACCCTTAAAAAGAAAGGGAAAAGCGCTGCGGATTATTGATAATTAATGATCGCTGGGTTCGGATCAAGCTGAAGGACTTCTGCAGGTGTTAGAACCGGTTTATCTTTATTATAGAAAATTTTAAACCCGCCGTATTGAACAGGCTCATTCCGGACAAATTTGCGGTAGAGCGACATTTTCGTTCCATAATCACCATAACCATCGAAATTAAGGGCAACTTCTACGTTGTCAGTTGGCTTGATTGCCTGCTTGTTTGTAACAGCGTGGTCTGTAAACTGATGCACAAGTACGATTTTGTCAGGTAAGTTATTTTCTTCTACAAACTTAGAAACATAGTCAACGACTTCCTGAACTTCAGAACCATCGACACTTCCTAGATCGATACCTGGTGTTTGACCTTCTTCTACGTGGAACTCAGTATCGATAGCAACGTGAACGTAAGGAAGCTTGAGCCATTTTTCAAGAAGCTGTACTTGATGGAGAGCAGTGTCACGACCAAGCTGAACATCTAGCATTAGAATGGCATTATGTTTCTTTGCAAGCTCAGCGTATTCATCAATATCTTCTTCTGAAGTCATGTGGTAGTACTTTCCGTTTGGCCCTGGGTCACGCTGAGCAATCGTTGTGATTAACTCAATCGTTGGAATGGCTGGACGTGCTGGATCAGCATCAGAATAAGCTTGCGTTTGTTCTTTCAATTTCTTCATGAGGGCCTCAGGTTCCATCTCGCCGAGAATTCCCATTTTTGTGGAGTTTGGCTGTCCGTAATAAGCAACAAGGCGATAATCTTTTAGAATACCGTCCGTTTCATCCGTTGTGCCTTCCATTAACGTTTCGCCAACAGGTGTTTTTCTTGTGCGATCTTCCCCATGGGCTTCAACGACAGGCATTTTCGCTAATTCTTCTTCCGTCATTGTTTCTTCAAGCGGCTTGGCATCTTCAGACGGCGCTAGTGGTTTAAAAGGTTGAGCCGCTTCTTTTTGTTCCTGCTTGTTTTCACTTTCTTTGTTTTCATCTTCTTTCGCTGCTTCTTGGTCTGCTTTTTCATCGGTCTGCTCGTTTGTTGATGCGGAGTTCGAACAAGCTGTCACCAAAGAGACCAAAGCAACGAGAAGGAAAAGGAATAATTTCCTCATGATGTTCACTTCCTTATGTAAGTTAATGAGATTCATAGTTTTGTCAAAATGACTTTCTCATTCTAACATAAGAAAAGAAACACCGAGCGAAATGAGACGATGAAAAGGGGAAAAGAGGTAATCAGTACTAGTTTATTGATGAAAAGCTGTCGTCATACTCCCATTATCGATAAATGAGTGCAACGTGATCGTAGGGTATGAAAAAGAAGCAATGGAGACGTCCCCATTGCTTCAAGGTAACTCGTTTTTTTCGTTGAAAAAGTCCATAATCATTCGTCTATGGCTACCAACCATCTTAGCAGGGAGATTAGTAGAAGAGAAGGTTTCAAATGCTAAGCTTTCCGGTGTTAAGGTGGGCTCTCCTTCGTATTCATGCGTGACATAAGCGGTTGTGACGGAATAGAACTCATCACCATTATCCGCTTTTGTGAAAAATTCCTCTCCGGAATAAAGCTTGAAGAGCGCGAGGTTTCGAATCGTTAAGCCAGTTTCCTCAAAAGACTCCCTTATGGCGGTTTCCTCAGTCGATTCACCTGGCTCCATTAACCCGCCTGGTAATCCCCATCGCTTTCTTCGTTCGTTCCGTTGCTGGAGAAGAACTTCATCTTTATCGTTTAAAATCAAAGCGACAGCGCCAACTAAAATGAGCGGCCGTTGCCCAACGAGCTCACGGAGTTCCTTCACATAATTCATTTTGATCACTCCTTATCTTCTTCCTATTATAGAGGAAGGTCTCTTTTGGAGAAAATGAGAATGGAAACAGCGTAGAGCACTGTACCTAGTAAAAATAAGAATGTGGCTGTTGGCCAGACGTCAACAGAACCTCTCGCAATTTCAACAGGGCGAAACGTTGAGAAGAGAGAAAGGTGTACCATCCAATCAAGCTTATCACTCATTTTTCCGACTAAATCCATTCCATAGAAGACGATCGTCAGTAATCCGGAAATCCCAAGAGCCTGTCGCTCATCATTTAACAAACAAGAGAATAAAAACGAGTAGCCTGAAATGACGAAGAATAATAGAATGCCGACAAGGTTAACATTCATAAAAGTCATTGTCTCAAAAGGTTTATCTTCAATTAAAACTTCTGTTCCAACGACTCCTGCAAGTGCGGTTGTTAATCCGATAATTAGAAGTCCTGTGATAAGCACAAGTGCTTGAGTTAAGGCGATTTTCTTTCGGGAGTTCGGCGTTGCAAGAATATAAGCCATTGAGCCTCGATCAATGTGACGAGCCATCAGCTGAGACGCTGTCATTAAGCAAAAAATCGACAAAATCACCACATAAAGTAGCCCATAATATTCACCTGCAATAAAGTCACTCACGTGTTGAAAGCCGCCCTCCATCCCAAAGGCCGCAAGAAAGCTTTCAGGCATCGACTCCATTAATTCATTTAATCCAGGTGCATCCGCAATCGAAGGGTAAATGCCGATGATTAACAGAAGGTAGAGAGCAGAACCAATGGCATAGCTAGAAATTGATTTGGCATGAACCTTTAACATCTTTGCATATAACGTGATGTTCATGATCGGTCCGCCTCCCTGTCGTAATAATTAAGAAATACTTCTTCGAGATTTTGTTCATGAATATCAATATTTCGAATTCGATAATCTCCTAAAGCATGAATAAATTGATTGTAATCACCCTGTACGGCAATTTCTGCACGATTCTCGGTGACCGAAATAACGTCAAGTTTACTTTCTTTTACGAGCTTAGCTTCTTCTTCGCTTTCAAACGTCACATCAAAGAGTCGACGCTGTTTTTGCTGGAGGTCATGAATATTTTCGACGACAACAATTTTGCCATCTTTAATAATCGCGGCTCGATCACACGTACGTTCAATCTCTGAAAAACTATGAGAAGACATGAGAAATGTGGTCCCTTTTTCCTTCTGTTCCATCACAATTTCAATGAAAATACGCTGCATAAGAGGATCGAGGCCTGATGTCGGTTCATCTAGGATAATGACTTCTGGTTCATGCATAAAAGCTGCCACGATACCGACTTTTTGTTTCATTCCTTTCGACATCTTACGAATCGGTGTTTTTACATCGAACTGAAGGCGATGAATGAGCTCGTCGCGATAGTCTGTTTGCTTCATTCCTCTCATGCCACCGACAAGTTTAAGAAATGCCATACCATCCATGCCATCAAGAAAAGAAATTTCACCAGGAAGATAACCAATCTTTTCTTGGATCTTAGCCGCATCTTTCCATGTATCCATCCCATTTATCGATGCTGAGCCTTTTGAAGGTTTCATAAATCCCATCAGGTGACGAATCGTTGTTGATTTCCCAGCACCGTTCGGTCCGAGAAATCCAAATACTTCTCCTTTTGGAATGGAGAAAGTAACGTCAAAAATTCCTTTTCCATTTGAAAATTTTTTGGTTAAGCCGTTTAATTCGATCATTGAGGTTCCCCCTCAGTAAAATTTTGAACTATTATTTAATATATATTTCATTTTTATCATAAATGACTGTACGGAAATAATCAATATTTATTGAACTCAAATTTAATAAATAGTTCAATAAATGCTATACTAATAATGGTGATGATAATGAATGGATTTGAATTACGAAAACAACAAAAGCGTAAAGATATTATGAACGCTGCTTTTATGTTATTTAATAAAGAAGGCGTTAAGAAAGTGAAAATCAGTGACATCGCGCGGTTTGCAGGAGTTTCTCAAGTAACGATTTACAATCACTTCACTAGTAAAGAAGAGCTTGTGCGAGCGGTGATGAAAGAGTACATGCATCAACAGTTTCAAATATTTAAAGAGAGTGTCGAGGAAGAGCGTACGTTCGCTGATTTGGTTGAGTTAATTGTTTTTGAGAAACATAAAGCTGTTCAGAGTCTGGACCCATCGTTGCTTCAAGAGATGTTAACGGCAGATGAAGAGCTGAAAGAATATGTAGACCATTTCTACCGAACGCAAACCCTTCCACTGTTCGTTCAGCTCCTTGAAAGGGCACGTGAGCGTGGAGAAATTAATGCTTCACTTTCAATGGAATCGATTATATTTTATCTTAATGCCCTCAAAACAGAGGTCAAGCGAGTATCAGCCGAAACGTGGTCAGAGCGAAAAGACTTTTTAGACGACGTCTTGCAATTATTTTTTTATGGTTTAAGTGGTGGGCCTACATCCAATAGGAATGAATCTGAATAATCGTTCATAAGCTGAAATGTGTGTAAATTTTCACAAAATTTTAACAGTTTGTTAACTTATCTAACGTACTCCTGTTGTATAATGAACTCATGCAGAGGGAAAGTTGGTGAATTTTGTTGAAAAAGCTGAAAAAATTAACTTTTAAACAGCTCGTTGATCAAAATAAAGCAGAACTTCTTAAAAATGAAAAAGAACTTGCTGAGATAGAAAAACGAATTGATAATCGCCACGTATAAATACAAGAAAACAGTCGTCATGCGGCTGTTTTTTTGCGTTGCAAAGGGAACGCCCTTTCTTATGCTAAACTTAGGGAAGGAGGGATTAGATGGGGAAATTAATTAGCGTAAATGTTGGTAAACCCGTTGAAACGACTTACAAAGGAAAGCCGATTTCTACTGGTATCTACAAACAACCTGTTCGTGAATCTGTATATGTTTCAAATGTACAGGTAGAAGGCGATGGCCAGGCAGATCTCGTCCATCACGGTGGATCAGAGAAAGCGATTTGTGTTTATCCCGTTGAACATTATGAGTACTGGGAAAAGAAACTTGGATGTGAATTGAAGCTAGGCGCATTTGGTGAGAACTTCACAGTGTCTGGACTAGATGAGAAAGAAGCGCGGATTGGAGATATTTATCAAATCGGCGGCATAAAAGTTCAGGTTAGTTTACCAAGACAGCCTTGCTTTAAGCTCGCAAAAAAGTTTGAAGTTGAGAATATGCACTTATTTGTAATGGAAAATGGGTACAGCGGGTATTATCTGAGAGTATTAGAAGAGGGGCACGTCACTGTTCAGGATGACATTATACTTGAACATCGACCTGACCATGATGTGACGGTTTCATTGATTAACCGGGTTACGTATAAGGATCGAACAGATCGCACAGGACTTGTGAAGGCGCTACTTGCCAAAGAGCTTAATGAGAGCTGGTATCATAAATTAAGCAAACAGCTAAGCGCGCTCAATTAGCGCGCTTTTACTTTTTAGCCATTCGGTAGTAAAAAACGATCAGCATAATGATCGTAACGAAGGTAACCGTGTATTTGATTATCTGCATAAATTCCATCGATTTCTCCTCAATTAAAAAGCCGGAACCAAATGGATCCAGCTCTCCTTATGTTAAACAACTTTTTCTTTTAATGCTTTTCCTGGTTTAAACGCAGGTGTCTTAGATGCTTGAATTTGAATTTCTTCGCCAGTTTGCGGATTGCGTCCTTTACGAGCAGAGCGTTCTCTCACTTCAAAGTTACCAAATCCAACAAGCTGCACCTTTTCACCTTTAGCAAGTGCTTCGGCAATCGTATCCATTAAGGTGTCTACCACTCTGGCAGTATCTTTTTTTGACATTGCTGCACGTTCCGCAACAGTCGATAAAAGTTCCGCTTTATTCATCATGTTTCATCCTTTCTTATTTTGCTAGTTTTAATGCTATGGCTCTATTTTTACCAGTCTATAGCTGTTTTATACGTATACAATCAAATAAAAAAGAGATTCTCATCGAATCTCACGTTGATCTAACATTTTAATAGTTGGATAGTTGTTTGTACTCTTTTTCAAGATCCGTTAGTGTACAGCGATAGAGATGGTGATCAGCGGTGGAATAAGCTCCTGCCTCAATAAGCTTTGAGATGTAGTAGTTTCTGCGCTGCTCTAGTGCTTTTCTAAGCTGATTGGTTTCCATCAGCACACCCTCCTTAACATTTTTTATTCCCAGTATGTCCGGGTGCTATGCGTTTTAATCACGACCAGATGTGACGGATTAGTGAGAAAAGATGCGGGGGGATCAATCGAGATAAATAATGGAGAAAAGAGATGATATGCAATGGATGAAGAACAAATCATACGTGCAATTGAAGCGATTCAATGGGATTACGAAGAAGCTCTTGTACCTGAATCTATTCACTATATTCAAAATGATGACCTCGTGATGATCAAAAATAAAAAATCAACTAGCGTCTATGCGAATAAAGTTGTTCGATATCATCGGACCATCCACGAAGTAAAAGATGTGATCGCTTATTTTGAAGGAAGTCCATTGTCGTGGTGGGTGCGATCAAGCTCGGATTCTAGTGAACTTGAAAAGCATCTCCTCACATTAGGATTTCAGCATTACGATACATATAGAGGTTTAGCGAAGAAGCTAACAGTAGAAGAAGCGGCTATATCGGACTTTACGTATAGAGAAGTGAATACGGAAGAAGACGTGCAAGCGCATGTGGAAGTAGCAGCGAAGATCTGGGGATATGATGATGAAGCGATTCAGGCTGCCGTTACTGAGAGAGCATCTTACCTTCAATTTCCAGAGCGAAGAGGAGGATACACGATTGCCCTCGATAACAATAAGCCTGTAGGTTATTCGAATTATCGCTATAGCAAGGATGGGAAGGTACTCTATTTAAACGGAGCGGGTGTACTACCTGAAGATAGAGGGAAGGGCATCTATCGTAGTTTGTTAGCAGATCGTCTAATTGAAGCGAGAAAAAGAGGATGTGAGCTAGCGGTGACGCAGGCAAGACTTGGAACGTCAGAACCCATTCTACGTAAATCTGGTTTTCGTGAATATGCGACTTATAAACAATATGTGCGAGAATAGAAAATCACAAATTATGAAGAAACTGTAAATCAGATTGTGTTTGTGTAAAAAGGAAGGATCCGAAAGAAAAAATCGGGAATAGCTCAAGGTGAAGGGACATTCCTTCGCCTTCTTATACTTTCGTTAAAAGGAGCTGTTCTGTAGTTGAAAACCTTTGTTCTAGACACCAATATTCTTTTGCATGATGCCCATTCACTCTTTCAGTTTGGAGACAACCATGTTGTCGTCCCAGCGATTGTCATTGAAGAAATCGATTCTAAGAAGCGATTAATGAATGAGGTAGGGCGAAATGCGCGAGAATTTAGCAGAATGTATAAGAAACTGCGAGACACAAACAAAGGGAAGCTCGATAAACCCATTCCGCTTGACTCCGGAGGAACATTTCGAATTGAGTTGAATCATCGCTCTTTTGACAAATTACGAAATGAATTTAGTGAAGATTCAAATGATAACCGCATTATTGCAGTAGCGATTAATTTAAGCACGGATTCAATAGGCGATGTTGTCCTCGTTTCAAATGATACGTTGATGATTGCAAAAGCAGATGCGCTAAAGAAATCACTTGATTTACCTGCATTTTTTCCAGAACTATATGAGAATGATCGTCTCATTGATCATGTAGAGAGGCTTCATCGAGGATACCATGAAATTCTTGTGCCTCCTGAAGTGATTGACGCGTTATACAAGAGCGGTGAACTTTCGATAGATATTGTGCGAGAGTATACGACCGAAGAAGTTTATAGTCAAGATTTTATCCTTTTAAAAGATCTATTTGGCAGCAGCCATTCTGGGATTGGAAGAATGTTGATTCACAATCAGAAATTAGTCATTCAAGGATTGAACCGAGAAAGTGAACATATTTGGGGAGTGCTGCCAAAAAATGTCCAGCAGCGCATGCTCATGGAGCTATTGATGGACAAAAACGTATCCCTCGTCTGTGCGACAGGAAAAGCTGGTACGGGGAAAACCTTGCTTGCCCTTGCTGCTGGACTTAGCCAGACAGAGGATGAACAACATTACCAAAAGCTCCTTGTCTCAAAGCCTGTCGTACCAGTTGGCAATGATATTGGCTTTTTACCCGGTGAAAAAGAAGAAAAGCTTAGACCGTGGATTCAGCCAATCTATGACAATCTAGAATTTTTATTTGATGCGAAAAACGAAGAGGAATTAAATCATATTTTATCAGGACTGAGGACTCTAAAGGTTGAAGCGTTAACATACATAAGAGGGAGAAGCATTCCAAATCAATTTGTGATTATCGATGAAGTACAAAACTTATCGCCACATGAAGTGAAAACGATTCTAACACGGGTTGGAGAAGGAACAAAAATCGTTCTAATTGGTGATCCTGAACAAATTGATCATCCTTACCTTGATTCTGTAAACAATGGCTTAACTTATGCAGTTGAGCGGTTAAAGCAAGAGGATGAAGTTGGCATTATTCATTTAACGAGTACAGAGCGAAGTAAGCTTGCGGAAATAGCGGCACGGCTTCTCTAGTACGAAAGAATGATTTCTCTATAAAATAAAATGGGAAAATAGACCATATGGAACTAGACAACCCTTGTGTATTTATCAGATAATTCAGGTAAAAGAGAGGGGCGCTGTACATGAGCGAAGTTAGACTAATACCATTCGAAGTAAATGCGGTTGTTCAAGAAGCGGGAATTCTGCCGGACGGAGTGGAAATGGTTCAAGCTCCAGCAATATGGGATAAATCAGAAAAAGGAAAGGGAAGGATCATTGCCGTAGTAGACACCGGTTGTCAGATTGATCATCCTGATCTCCAATCCCGCATCATCGGTGGTAAGAATTTCACGCAAGATTTCGGTGGAGATGCGGATCGTTACGATGATAATAATGGGCACGGCACGCATGTAGCCGGAACAATTGCGGCGACGAACGGAGAAAAAGGTGTTCAAGGTGTGGCGCCAGATTCGAAGTTATTAATTGTAAAAGTACTGAATGAAGCGGGAAGCGGTTCTTATCAATCGATCATTAATGGTATCCGCTATGCGATCGATTGGAAGGGACCAGATGGTGAGCGAGTAAACGTGATTTCGATGTCTCTCGGTGGCCCGTCTAATGTTCCTGAACTTTACGAAGCAATTAAAGATGCGGTGAGTCAAAATATTTCGGTCGTGTGCGCAGCTGGAAATGAAGGTGACGGTAGAGAAGATACGTCAGAATACGCTTATCCAGGCGCGTATAATGAGGTTATTGAAGTAGGAGCAGCCTCTTTCCAACGTACGCTTGCACCGTTTTCGAATACGAATAACGAAATTGATTTAATTGCACCAGGAGTCGATATTCTATCAACTTATCCAGGTGGAGAGTATGCCGTACTTTCTGGCACGTCTATGGCTGCTCCGCACGTATCAGGAGCACTTGCTCTTCTAATGAACGTGGCAGAAAAGGAATTTAAGCGAACGCTCAGTGAGGCCGAAATTTATTCACAGTTGATAAAGAGAACCGTTCCGATTGGATGTTCGAAGCAAGCTGAGGGAAATGGGCTCCTTGCCCTTGATTTGGTCAATCAGCTGGAATCGCTTTTCAATGTTTATACAACAGCATGGAGCCAAACTGAAGTAAAAGCAGAAAAAGTGGTTAAATAGGAGTAGCGTTTAAAAAAAGCGCTCTAGTTATTGGCAATCGCACTGAATAGTTTCAGTGCGATTGCCGTTTTATAATAGGAAAAAATAGGCTTTAATATTATTTTTGACGTACACACCCAGCACAAATGCATAGGATATTTTATGATTTGTGAAGGGATTGAAAATAATGTACACGAATGCTAATTCTTTTGGATCACAAGGTAGTAAGGGAAGTAGAGAATTCAAAGATTATGGACCGAACCCTTTTGTAGCAAATATTAATGCAGCTACATTACAAAACGATACGTTTCGAACTGCTTTATGGACGGGAGACTACTTACAGTTAACGTTAATGAATATTGACGTTGGTGACGACATTGGCCTTGAGAATCATCCTAATTTAGATCAGTTTTTACGGATTGAACAAGGTCAGGGAAAGGTTCAGATGGGGAAACGAAAAGATGCTTTGAATTATCAGAGAGAGGTTTATGACGATTTTGCGATTTTCATTCCTGCAGGAACATGGCATAACCTAACAAATACTGGTGATGTACCAATAAAGCTTTATTCCATCTATGCGCCACCAAACCATCCGTTTGGAACGGTTCATGAAACCAAAGCAGATGCCATAGCGGCGGAAGAAGCGGAGAATAATCGAGCTGAAAAGGTGTTTGGTAAAACGCCAGACGAGTGGGTGGAGTATACGGAATATCTTGTGAATGAAGGACTGGAAGATGTGAAAAGAGGTATAAATGCGACGCACATTTTGCAAGAATTCATTTTAATGGGAGTGCTAGTTGGAAAGGGTTATTCACCTGAGAAAGCATACGAAGTCGTGGAAGAATGGGAACGTACTGGAGAATCGAAACTTCTTCAAGAAAGTAAGAAACTATAGTAACGGGTAAGTTGATTTGAACGGAATGTTTTAGCTCATTCCCCTAAAAGGCGTTTGTTCTTTCAAACGCCTTTTAGGGGGATTTTATTTGGTTAAGCGTATTAAGATGTTTGATGTTTCGTTCCCCTCTGTTCATCATTATCCTTTCTCGCTTCTCTTTTTTGGATTTCTTCAAGTTTTTCAATCATATGCTTGTAGTCGAGCTGGCTAATGTTTGGATAGCTGTTAATCTTTTTTCTTATTTCTTCTAATTCAGACGGAAGATCTTTGCTGTTATTATTAGAAAACATCGCGGCAACGGTCCCTGTAATCACCCCAATCGTCCCAATGCCGACGATCATTAAAACGACTGCAACGATTTTCCCGGCCGCTGTTTCAGGATATAAGTCACCATAGCCGACAGTCGTCGTTGTGACAACTGCCCACCAGAGTGCATCACCATAGGTTTCAAACTCCGGTTCGATCCATTTCATTGAAAGAGCAGAAATAAATAGAAGCGAGATCACATAGACAAAGGCGCGATCAATCTTGTATTTTGTGAAAAATAGTTCAAACATAGAAGTGCGGTGATTGATAAGGGCCACTAAACGAATAACGCGTATAAATCGAACAAGTCTAGCAGTTCGAAACAACTGATCAAGAGGAATAATGGCGATTAAATCAAGCGGATGCTGTTTAATGAAAGCCCACTTGTTTTCGCTTAAGAAAAGCCGTGTCGCATAATCAATCAAAAATAGGATCCAAATAAAGAAATCGAGTGCGGCCCCTTCAGGATCTGGCAAATCAATGACGAGTGAATAGATAAGAAGTAGGGCGAGAATAAATTCATAGATCATACCTAGAGATTGCTTTTGCAAGGAAATCACCTTCTTTACTCGGTTAACCATTAGTTCGCTATAGAGAGGAAAGCACCTGCTAAAAAAGTAGCCCACGATAAATATGGGCTACTTTTTTAGAATATCAAATTATGAGGAGGGATGGTTCCGTGATCTCTAGATTTCTTTCGTATAAAGTAAGCATCTTCAATCGTAACTTCGGCTTCTTTAAAATGCTCAAATGGTTTTGTTTTACCTATATATTTAATCAAATAATAATCATGTCCTCGCTTCATATGAATGATTCGTTCTTGGTCAAGATCTTTGATTTTAGAGATCGGGATTTGACCCTTGTACACACGTAAAGGAAGATGTGTTTTCCAGAGGTTGATTGGTCCTTTAAAAAGAACTTTTCCTTCTTGAAGCCAAATGACATCGTCCGCCATATCTTCCCATTCATTTAACTCATGTGTGGCAATGAGGACAAGTCTTGATTTGGCATACCTTGTTAAAAGCGAGACGACGTTTTTTCGTTCACGACTATCCAGGTAGTTTAATGGTTCATCAAGTAGCAAGATAGGGGGACAGTCCAGAATCGCCTGCGCAATTCCAACTCTTTGTTTCATCCCCTGTGAGAGGGTTTTAATTTTGGCACGTTTCACGTCTTGAAGGTGCAGACCAACAAGCGATTGTTCAACAGCATCTTCATTAACAACACCTTTTAATTCACTCATGTAGCGCAGAAATCGTTTTACTCTCATTTCTTCATAGAGTTCAATACCGGTTGGGAGAAATCCGATATTTTTACGAATGAAGGGGAGGGCGTCATCCATTGTTTTTCCTCCATATTGAATGGTACCTCTGTGAGGCTTTAACGCGGTTGCGATTAGTTGAAGTAACGTTGATTTACCAGACCCGTTCTTGCCAACTAAAATGGTGATGCCTCTACCCAACGCTAATTCTGGAATGGAAAGAGAAAAGTGTTTTCGGTCATGTTTGACGTTCTTTACTTGGATCATTCCCTCCACCTCATAAGTAGGAAAGGCGTAAACTTTTCCGATATGATAAGAAAAGCATTCCTACACCTAGACCTAGAATAACGAGATAAGAGACAACAAATAAGAAGTTCTGTTGAAACGCCTCACCCGAAATGGCAAACACCGTATAAGGTAAAACAAGGAATGTCAAAACCCATCCGAGCAACGCTGCGATAAATCCTGCGATGACCCCTTTATGAAACATTACGAAGGCAAGCAAGCCGGTTAGGAAGAGAAGCGGTGCGAACCAATGCAACAGAAAAGTACCAGGATTAATCATGGTATTATCTTTGACAATATAAAGCGTTGATAACAGGGAAAGGCCGATGTTCACTACGAGAACCACAAGTAATTTGCTTAATAGTAAAAGAGCTGGTGGGAATGGGGTAATTGATTCGACCATGCGCATTTCCTTATTCCATGTTTTGTAACTATAAAGAACGCCAAAAAGTAAATAAATCGGTACAACAATCGGGAATAAACTATCTGATTCCATACTGCCAGAAGAGATAACCGTTAGCATGGCAAAAATGAGAAAGCTTATTAACCAGTAAGCCCAGTGATAAGAGCTGAATTGATTGAGACATTGTTTTGCGAGTGAAGGCTTTGCTGGTTCCGCATCTTGATCGAATTGAAATTCGACCTGAGACGGTTTTAGTTCGTCAAAAGAATCCTGTAATGACAAAAGAAGTTTCTGCGTATCCTCTGAACGGGGTGACGTAGCCAGATAGGATTTGAGTGGCTGCTCTAAATCTTCTTCTAGCTTTTCTAACTCAAGATCAATGTTTTGCATGGTTAACTTCCTCCTTTCGAGCTAAAGATGCTTTTAGTTTCTTTAAGGCATGAAATAAGTTTGATTTCACCGTGCCAAGCGGCAGTTCTAATGTTTCTGCAATCTCTTGATATTTTAACTCCTGATAAAAACGTAAATAAACAATTTCTCTTTGGGTTTCTGATAATGTATCAAGCTTTTTAAGAAATTCTACTCGTGATTCCTGACGCTCAAATAACTCAACGACTGATGGCTCTTTATCAGGCTGATCAGGTATAAAGTCGAGGATTTGTTTTTCCGATTTAAACCCTGCGCTTTTCCAGTAGTCTCTGCATTGGTTTGTGGCTACTTGATAGAGCCACGGCTTTATTTTTTCAGGAATTTTATTTGATTTCAGCTGTTTGATTAACTTTAGAAAAGTTTCCTGGACGACATCTTCTGCCTTTTTTCGATCGCGCAACATTCGCTCAAGGTAGCCAAGAAGCGGTGCGTGGTAGCGATGAACGAAAGCTTCAAAAGCAGCTTGATTTCCACGAGCCATTGCCAGTACTAATTCTTCATCTGTCATGAAACCTTCTCCTTTCGTTTCTGACTTTCTTGCATCACTTCATCCCATATTCGCTGCCAGTCTTCAAAGGAGAGAAGTGTCGATGGTTCACGAAATAAAGAGAAATCGGAAGGGAATCCCGGATCAATCCATTCTTCGCTATAAATCCGGTTAAGTACCTCTTTTACTTGCTTTTCTTTTCCTGATTCCACGGCCGTTTTAATCATAGTGAAAATTCGATTTGCTTTAATCTCTTCTTCGCTATAGTTCTCAATTGGAATCTCGTTATTAAGTGTAATGACTAATCTTCTAGTAGCGGAGGCTTTTTCTTCATTTCCATTTTCTATTTCATAGAGGTAAGCGTAAGCACTTAGAATGGCGCTTGTCACTAACTCACCTTCTTCGTAGCCATATATTTCTGTACTGTCATGCAAAAGGTTAATTTGAAGAAACAGCTTCAATAAGTATGCCTCATCTAGTTGATAGAAGGACGACTCACTTAGAAGATAATTTTGGTCAATAAACCCTTGTTGCCTCATATAATTTGCCCAGCGAATATTTTCGACAGGCAATAGAAAGAGGTGACTCATTGGTTCTATCTCTTTCGTAAGGTATCGATCGGTATAAAGAAGTCGTTTGTCCAATTCGGACATTAACGTTTGAGCGCGTGTATGATTATAGCTATTTGTGACAATCGAAAATGGAAAATAATCTGACGGAACTTCTACAAGATCCCCTGAATATAGGTCGAGCTTGGAAGTTTTTCCTTTAAGTTTATAAGAGCCGTTCGATAACTGATGTTCTTCAATTGTTCCATATATGGGTGAAGACATGTTCACCGTAACGTTAAAGAGCGCTCGATTGTCTAGTTCTACATTTGTCTGAGACTGGCCATTCATATCGTAAAGATATTGATGGCCAGGCAACGGGTACCATGCTGATTGAGAAGGCATGATCATCTGATCTCCACCAACGTATCCTGGAAAGTATTCTTGCCCGTAATTAGATGCCCAGAGTTTATAAGTTCCCTCATAGTTAAACTGAATAACGGGTGAGTGAGTATGATCAGGTAATGAAATCGTTATAAAATCATTTTCTCTTGTAAACGGAACCGTCTGATGATCGATTATCACATCTTTTACAGTAAACGTTTGATTCAGTGTGAATTTGATCACCTCGTTCGTTGAAAATTCATCTTCCGGAAGCGTGAGGCTGGCTTCAACTGAAAGAGAATTCTCTTTTTGTTGATCGATCGAAATGTCGTACTGTTCAATGTTAAAGCGTTCTGGTTGATAGAGCTCACCTTCGCCATCCAAAAGTCCATCTGGGTGAGGAAGAGGTGGAAATGTCATGTAGCGATGTTCACCGTCTTGTCCACTTGTGATAAAAGGCGACTGTTCTTTTATCTCGCTAAATTCTCTCATTCGTTCACTCCAAAAAGAAGCGTATGGAAGGTAAGAAAGAATAACGATCCCAGCACTTAGAATCAGCATACCTCTCCAAAGTTTGTCGTATTGGTAAGGTCTACGAATATTAAGAATAAAGATAATGAGGACAAGAAGAAAGCCGGAAACTGTCGTAACAAAAAGACGCTGCAATGCTATTTCTTCTTTCATCAATTGAATGCCCCACGTCCCGTTAATCAACACTGAATCAACAAATAAGTAGGTGAGGTGAAACGCTTTTAAATAAAAAAGTTCGCCTTGATTAATAATGAAAATTTCCATGAAAAGCGTTCCAAACATCCAGGCGCAGAACGCGATTAAATAGACAAATCGATTTTTTATTAACACAGATAAAAGCATGCCAAGGGATAAGCTAATCAAGAAGGTTACTTCATATTGAACGAAAAAAAACCGTAAAATCGTCAGCGTTTCAGGTATGGCAATGTTCTCATTTGTAGCAAATATAAAGTAAGTAGTCGACATGAGAATCGTAAAGATCGTCATATAGAGAAGAGCCGAACCAAATTTAGCCGAAATAAAAATGAAATTAGACACAGGGAAGGATTGATGCCATTCAAAAGACTCATTTCCAACATCACGGCGTATGAGATAAACTCCGATAAGAATACATAAGCCGGTAACAAGAATGAAAATAAGCGAGTGGGTGGTTTCATACGTCGTTCGATAGAGATTCCCATGAATCCCATCCTGATTCGTATTCATGCTAAAAAGTAACCAAATCAAGTAAAGAAACGGAAGCGGCGTAAAAATCCAGCTTTTAAACAAAAACGATAATTCAAGTTTAAATTGAACGAGCCATTTTCTCATGTACCATCACGCCCAATCAGAGCCATGTAGCCCTCTTCAAGTGTGGGATTGACGGCTTCTGCGAAGTCAAACGGAGCTACAGGTGAGATTGCACGACAATGTAATCCATTGGCCTTTCTTTTGGTTAGCGTCATTTGCAGTCCAGCAAGTTGATTCCAGTCATCATCTTTAAGATCAAATTCCCAAACAAGCCCGTTTCCTTTGCATTGTAGATCAAAAGGCGTTCCGATAAATAAAATCTCGCCGTTGTTTAAAACGATTAACGTGTCACAGCTTGATTCAATATCTTCTACAATGTGTGTGGATAGAATGACCGTCCTTCTACTTGATACATCTGCCATGATATTTCGAAAGCGTAAGCGTTCTTCAGGGTCCAATCCTGCAGAAGGTTCATCAAAGATCATAAGGGAGGGTTCCCCGTAGAGTGCCTGTGCAATACCAAGGCGCTGTTTCATCCCATTAGAGAAGGTCTTGATTTTCTGATTTTGTTGACCTCTTAAGTTAAGAGCATCAAGCAAGCGGTTCTTTTCCATTTCATGATCATAGTGTCGATCTTGCTTAAGCTGTCCGATATAATCGAGAAACTCTGATGCAGTAAGCTGCGGATAAAGCTGAAAGTGCTGAGGGAGATAGCCAATTTCTTTGCGAACGCTTGAAGCTTCTTTTTGAATGGAATACCCATTAACGATAATATCTCCAGAAGAAGGTTTCGATACAGCAGCCAGCATTCTCATAAACGTCGTTTTTCCAGCACCGTTAGGCCCTATTAGTCCAACCATTCCACCCTCAACAGATAAATTGAGATCATGGAGAACTTTCTTTTTCTTAAATTGTTTTGTAAGATGAGATACTTCAATCACAAATGTTCATCCTTTTAACATTATTCTACTGCTATGACGAATGGTGTTCATAAAAAGTTTTCGCCTCGGTTTAAAATAAAAAACCTCTGCACGACTTGTGCAGAGGAATGGCTTTACAACGGTAAAACGTATAACAGAACACAGAAAAAGTGAGCGAGCGTTCCACCTACAACAAATAAATGCCAAACAGCATGATGGTATTTAAAAGCTCTCCATACATAGAACACAGCACCTATTGTATAGAGGATTCCGCCAATCACCAGTAGCATCATTCCGTTTGGATGCAGGTTCTGGGTAAGTGGATTCCAGGCGAGAACGATGAGCCAGCCCATTAAAACGTAAAGAATCGTTGAGATAAAGAGAAATTTTTTGACAAAATAAGCTTTGAAAACTGTTCCAATAATCGCGAGGCCCCATACAATTCCAAACAATGTCCAGCCAAGCCAGCCCTCAATGACTATAAATAAGAAGGGGGTGTACGTTCCTGCGATAAAAAAATAGATGGAAGAGTGATCAAGTATTTCAAAAAAGTCTTTTGCTTTTCCAGCGGGAAAGCTATGCACAAGGGTAGAAGCTGTATAAAGCAGAAGCATCGTTGCGCCAAAAAGTGTAAAGCTAACAATATGCCATGCCGTTCCGTAAAGAGATGCAAAGACAATTAATATGACGAGAGCAGCAAGACTGATAATAGCTCCAATTCCATGGGTGATATAATTTGCGCGTTCTTCACCAACCGTAAACGTATGAGTTGTCATAAGCACCATTCCTTTAAATCAATTACTAGAAGTATACTACAGGATTCTCCACACGTCATTGTTGAGAAAGTACTATTTCTTTTGATTTCGAAGTTTTTCAGCTTCTTTTAAAAGATGATACGTATAAAAATCTTTTTCCTCTACTTGCTCGGTGACAGCTTCCATCACAAGGAATTCTTCGGCGATTTCTTCTCGCATAGAAGTGAGAAGTTTTTCACTATCGGAAGTTACTAATTTATTCTTTTCGTTCATAGCCATTCGCTCCTTCAACATAAATGATAGTATCATTCTGCCTAAGAAAGCTGAATTTATTCTAAAAAAGCTTTGGTTTCTTGTTATCTTTCAAAATAGATCGGTAGACATGGTAACCGCTCGTCGATACCCCAATCGTACCAGCACCTGGAAATACGCTGTCACCACAAAGCCATAGTCCATCTAGACCAGTGCGATGGGAAAGGCTGTTAAAAAGACTATATTCGTTTGTTTGGGGAAAGCCGCCTACCATGCCTTTTGGTCTTTTCGTAAAGCGTTCCCATGCTCGAGGAGCTCCAGTCACCTGTATTTTAATTCCGCTTCTTAAATTTGGAATGACGCGTTCGATGCCTGTTAGCATTTTTTCAGTAAGTTCCTTTTTATATTGATCGTATTTCTCTTTTGTATCCCAGTGATGGAGTTCTGTATGTGTACTAACGGTTAACGTGCGAAAGCCAGCAGGTGCGCGATTAAGATCGTTGGATTTCGAAAGGGATAAGAAGAGGTGATTCCCCTCCGTCATGCCCCCATCCGAGGAGAGGACCTGGCTAAACAGCGCGGTATAGTCAGGAATCATCTTTTCATCTAAAGCAAGATACATCGTAAACGCTCCCCACTGTGCAAGTTGACTTCTGCTTCTTAATTTTGGAGGAAGTTGTTTTTGTAGCGGTTCTGGTAAAAGTGGCACAAATCCCTGGACAGGTAGGTTACTAACAAGGTGATCTGCTTTCCACCGCTCTCCTTTTTGATCAATGGCTACCCAGCGGTTATTTTCGCGGCGAATCGTTTGGACTTGTTTTCTGAGGTAGGTTTTTCCACCGTTCTCCTCAATATATTGCTGAAGTATTTCAGCAATACGATATAATCCGCCTTCCGTATAGTAAGCACCTTCATGATAAATATCGAGAGCGAGGGAGCCCATTAACGCTGAACAATTTTCACTAGTTGTTTGCATACTATCGATTAATTGTCCATCTATAAAATGCTTAAAATCTGTTGCTTCTGCAAGGTGATGTTTCATAAGGAGGTCTCCCATTGTTTTTCTTAAATAAGGGAGAAGTAAAGGTGTACCGGGTTTTAGAGATAGAAGTAGCCCTTTCCATTCCGATAAACTTACCGGTGGAACAATCGGAAGAGGTTCAATTAACTTTCGAATTTCTGCCCCGATTTTCCATATCTCTTTATAGAAGGAAACGATTTTTGTTGCATGATCGGGGAATTGGGTGGCACACTCTGATAAATGACGGCTTCGATCAGAATAGTACGGCATTACCCGACTTCCCTGGTATACTCGCATAATTTCATCCATTGCTATAGTCGGAAACGATAGTCCTAACTCTTTAAAAATTCTGTGGTGTAGGCCGCCTTCCTCAAAGCCCATTCCCATCGTTGCACCAACTGGAAAAAGAAATTTTCCTCTGCTGAATTTTCCAGCAGATCCTCCCCATTCATTCGAAGCTTCTAGAATTGTTACATGATAGCCGTCTTTTGTGAGTAGGGCACCAGTCGTCAGACCGCCAATCCCGCCACCAATTACAATGATCTCCATCTTATTCCCTCCATGATGCTCCGAATGCCATTTCTTTCTATTATAATGGTGATCGAAGTCCAAATCATGTATGAGTGTGTCGTTCGTCATATAAGCGAAGGAAAATTCCATGTTTGTACCGTGGTACTTGTCCAGCCAACTAGAGTAAATCGGCATAAGATAAGGTAAAGAGTGAGGTCAGGTCCCCCCCTTGGTAAATACTCACTCTTTGTGACCCATAAGTTTGAGTCAGAATTTATTCTGACTCTTTTTTTTTGTTTCAGTAAATGGGTTGTTTCTTTCTACGGCCCTCTATCAGAGCCGTTTGTGTTCGAACCTTGTAAAGAAGGGGGAATTAGCCTTGCTTGAAATAATCGAAATCGGAAAAAATGAGCATGGACGAGAGCTGACGATTCGAGAGCTTATTAAGAAGCTTGAAGAACATCCTCTTGATCCAGCTTTTGAAGAAAGCGGAAATTTTATTTTTCCATATCAGCCACTTCGTGATGCAAAACGTTATGAGGGTTGTCGAGCATTTTTTGGCGACTTTGCCATGATATCCTGTCGTTTCTTTATTGTGACGGATGAAAAGGTACTGATAGACGAGTTAATAAAAGCGATCAAAGAAAACCAGGAACGCATCGATTATGGAAGATTAAGAGATGTACAGATGAATGGTCGGGTATCGTATTAAATATGCTATAATTGGGGTATTCTGCGTGTGATTGGAGTGAGTAAAATGAGTCTTGAAACACTTCAGGAACAAGTTGATGGGTTGATGGATAAATACACCGAGCTTCTCCTTGGAGATACAAGCCCTGAGCTCAAGGAGAAAGTAAAGCTGTGGGCCATGTACACGCATCTCTCAAAAACGATGCCTCCACTAGCGAAGCACTGGAACCAAACATATCCTGATGCAAAAGATGCCATGAAAGAGTTAGTAGCTGAAATTAAAACCATGAACGAAGAGCACCGAAAAGCTCAAGCGTCAAATAAAGACACTGATTAATGAAACCAGGATTTCTTCTGGTTTCATTTTTTTTGCATAGACAAATTTTGATAAGTGTAGCAACAAAGGAACAAAAGTAAAGTATCCAAAAGAGACGATCGGAAATATACTAGTGTATGACTTTTACTTTCTGTTTAGAGGGGTATAGAGTAAGGAGATAGTTAAAATTTAACAGGATTAATTCGAGAGAAAATCTATCAAAACTAGACTAATCTATAGCATGTCATGGTAAAATAGCATTAAAGGCGAAATATGGCGGTATTTGATACTATATGCCGATTTTCTCCAGAATATATTTTTTATAGCGCTTTGTATGCGCTTTCATGGAGGGGTTATGATGGAACAAGTAATGCGTAATTTCTTTTTATACATGGGGAAGAATAGGGTAGCAACGAAAGTAGCGAAGCGGTATGGTATGCGTTTTGGAGCAAGCCGCTTTGTAGCCGGTGCGTCTCTTGATAGTTCCGTGAACGCGATAAAAAAGTTAAATCAAAAAGGATTGTCCGTTACAATCGATCATCTCGGTGAATTTGTTGATAATGCCGCTGAGGCTGATGAAATGACTAATCATTGTATTGAAGCGATTGAGCGAATTGCAGCAGAAAACCTTGATTCTCAGCTTTCTCTTAAACTAACATCAATGGGTCTCGATATTGATGATCAGATGACAATAAAGAATATGCGTCGCATTCTCGAAGCCGCTGATCGCC
Source organism: Bacillus sp. N1-1 (assembly GCF_009818105.1). Taxonomy (NCBI): domain Bacteria; kingdom Bacillati; phylum Bacillota; class Bacilli; order Caryophanales; family Bacillaceae; genus Bacillus; species Bacillus sp. N1-1. The sequence continues at coordinate 3,555,964 of NZ_CP046564.1, read as the reverse complement.
ACGACGTTTTTGTCACAATCGATATGGAAGATTTCGAGAGGTGCGGGAAAACCATTGAAATTTTCACTGAACTTAAGAAAGAATTCGCAAACATCGGTACTGTTCTTCAAGCCTATTTGTACCGGGTAGCTGAGGATATTGAGAAGTTAAATGAGCTGTCTCCTAATCTTAGACTTGTGAAAGGGGCTTATAAAGAGTCCCATAAAGTAGCATTCCCAGACAAAAAAGACGTCGATGAAAATTTTAAAAAGATTATTAAAATGCATTTATTGAATGGAAATTATACCGCTATTGCCACTCACGATAACCAGATTATTGAATACACAAAGAAACTAGTTGAAGAATACACTATTCCACACACACAATTTGAGTTTCAAATGCTCTATGGGATCTGCGTGGAAAAACAAGAAGAGCTTCTTAAAGAAGGTTATAAGATGCGCGTCTATGTACCTTATGGTAAGGACTGGTACGGCTACTTTATGAGAAGACTTGCAGAGCGGCCGGCAAACGTGGCTTTTGTGTTAAAAGGAATGATGAAATAGAAGAAAGCGGACAATCGTCCGCTTTCAATAGTTGTAATTAAATTCATAAAAATTTGTTAAAAAAATACACGTCGTATATTGCTAAATTTCAGAATATATTTTATAGTATAGACAGAGGAAATGATCTCGCTCTTTTTTTTGAGACAAAAATGAATGAGCATTCATTCAACAAGGGAGGTTCGCTATGACACGTAGCATTCATAAAGTAGCTGTATTAGGAGCAGGAGTAATGGGATCAGGCATTGCCGCCCACCTGGCGAATGTAGGAATTCCAAGTTTGTTATTGGATATTGCACCAAAAGAACCAAATGAGAAAGAAAAAGCAAAAGGACTTACACTAGCTGATCGCTCGGTCAGAAATAGACTTGCATCAGAAGCGATTGAGAAGTTAAAGAAACAAAAGCCTGCACCACTTTCGAAAAAAGATCACATTCAATTAATTGAAGCAGGAAATATGGAAGATGATATGGAACGCTTGGAGGAAGTTGATTGGATCATTGAAGTGGTCGTTGAGAACCTTGAAATTAAGAAAAAAGTATATGAAAAAGTAGATCAATTTAGACGACCTGGGACAATTGTTAGCTCGAATACGTCGGGTATTTCAGTAGAAGCGATGGCTGAAGGAAGATCAGACGATTTTAGAAAACACTTCCTTGGTACTCATTTCTTTAACCCACCAAGATACTTAAAGCTTCTTGAAGTAATTCCAACAAAAGATACTGATCCAGAAGTTCTCTCCTATATGAAGACATTTGGTGAGGATACTCTTGGTAAAGGTGTAGTGGAAACAAAAGATACTCCAAACTTTATTGCGAATCGCATCGGAACTTATGGACTTCTTGTAACAGTGAGAGAAATGCTAAACCGCGGCTTTTCAGTTGGTGAAGTAGATTCTGTAACGGGTCCAGCAATTGGCCGTCCGAAAAGCGCAACATTCAGAACACTTGACGTTGTGGGTCTTGATACGTTTATTCACGTAGCAAACAACGTTTTTGAACAGGTTGAAGGCGATGAAAAAGAAGTTTTCCGCATCCCTGAATTTATGCAGCAGATGAAAGAAAAAGGCTGGATTGGAGCAAAAGCAGGCCAGGGCTTTTTCGTAAAGCAAAAAGGTGCAAAAGGTAGCGAAATTTTAGAGCTAAACCCTAAAACGCTTGATTATGAGCCTAGACAGAAATTAAAAACCGCTTCTGTTGAGGCAAGCAAACAAGCAAAATCAAAAGCGGATAAACTGAAAGCGCTTGCTTATGCGAATGATCGTGCTGGTGAGTTAATCTGGAACATTATGAAACCTGTCCTTCTTTATTCTGCTGAGAAAGCCTATGAAATTGCAGACGATATTGATGCCGTCGACCGCGCGATGAAATGGGGCTTTGGCTGGGAAATGGGTCCGTTCGAAACGTGGGATGCACTTGGAGTAGAGAAGTCAGTCGCTCGAATGAAAGAAGAAGGTGAAACGATTCCTGAGTGGGTTGATCAGATGCTTGCCTCAGGGCAAACGTCTTTCTATAAGCAGGAAGGCGCCACTCAATCTTTCTATCATAAAGGTGATCAGAAAGTAGTTGAAGAAAGCAAGAAAATTATTCATCTTAAAGGACTAAAAGCTCAGAATCGCGTGATTAAGAAAAACACTGGCGCAACGCTTCTTGATCTAGGTGATGGGGTGGCGGGGCTTGAGTTTCATTCCCAAAACAATGCGATCGGGATGGATATCCTCCAGATGATTAATGAAGCTGTTGATGAAACAGAGAAAAACTTTGAAGGTCTTGTGATTGGAAACCAGGGTAAAAATTTCTGTGTTGGTGCCAATGTTGCTTACATGTTAATGGAAGCGCAGGATGATAATTTCTTTGAAATTGAAATGGTTGCAAGAAAGTTCCAGCAGTCGATGGGGCGTATCCGTTATTCAAACAAACCTGTTGTTGCAGCGCCTTTCCAAATGACACTAGGTGGTGGAGCGGAAGTATGTATGCCGGCCGCTTCCATTCAATCTTCATTTGAAACCTATATGGGTCTTGTAGAAGTAGGGGTTGGCTTGATTCCAGGCGGAGGCGGAAACAAAGAGCTTTATCTTCGGCAGTTAGAACAAACACCTCCTGGAGTTAATGTGAATCTTACCGATATTGCGGCGAATGTGTTTGAAACAATTGCAATGGCGAAGGTGTCAACATCGGCACATGAAGCAATGGAACGAGGATTTATTCGCCCTCAGGATGGGATCAGTGAGAATGCAGATCATGTCCTTCATGATGCGAAAGAAAGGGTGTTATTCCTTGCTGAACAGGGCTATCAGCCGCCTATCTCTAAAAAGATCCCAGTTGCAGGAGAAGCAGGTTATGCTGCAATGCTAATGGGAGCAAAAACGATGAAGTGGAGCGGCTACTTGTCCGATCATGATTTGACGATTGCAACGAAGCTTGCTCACGTCATTGCAGGCGGAAAAGTAAAAGAAGGAACACTTGTTGATGAACAGTATCTACTTGATCTTGAGCGTGAAGCGTTCCTCAGCCTGCTAGGAGAGCCAAAAACGCAAGCAAGAATGCAGCACATGTTAGTAAAAGGAAAGCCGCTGCGTAACTAGTATGGAGGAGGGAAGTTTGATGAGAGAAGCAGTTATTGTATCTGGAGCTAGAACACCTGTAGGAAAAGCTAATCGTGGCACGCTTGCAAGTATGCGTCCTGATGATCTTGGGGCGATCACCGTTGCGGAAACGCTTAAGCGAGCAGGCGGTTATGATGGTGAAATAGATGACGTGATTATTGGATGTGCCATACCTGAAGCGGAACAGGGGCTAAACGTAGCGAGAATGGTCGGTGCAAGAGCGGGACTTTCAGAAACGGTTCCAGCGATTACGATCAATCGCTATTGCTCTTCTGGCTTGCAAAGTATTGCCTATGCAGCTGAGCGAATTATGCTCGGGCAATCAGGTGCAATTCTAGCTGGCGGCGTAGAGTCTATGAGTCTTGTACCAATGGGAGGACACGTCATCAAGCCTAACCCGGCACTTGTAGAAGAAAAGCCGGAATACATTATGGGAATGGGTCACACTGCTGAAGAAGTGGCTCGTCGCTTTGAAATTAGCCGAGAAGATCAGGATGCTTTTGCACTAAGAAGTCATCAGCGTGCTGCTCAAGCAATCAAAGACGGTAAATTCCAGGATGAAATTGTCCCGGTTGAAGTGACGAAAAAGTGGATTGATGAGAAAAACAAGCTACAAGAAAAGAAATTTCTTTTTTCTCAGGATGAAGGAGTACGTGCGGATACATCTCTAGACGTTCTAGGAAAATTGCGACCGGTCTTTAATGTAAGAGGTTCTGTTACAGCAGGGAACTCTTCACAAACAAGTGACGGAGCGGCGAGCGTCCTCGTCATGGATCGTGAAAAAGCGGAGAGCGAAGGATTAGCGCCAATGGCAAAATTCCGATCGTTTGCAGTGGCAGGTGTAGCACCAGAAATCATGGGAGTTGGCCCAATTGAAGCCATTCCTAAAGCACTGCGCCTTGCAGGTCTTGAGCTTTCAGATATTGGATTGTTTGAACTGAACGAGGCTTTTGCTTCTCAGTCGCTGCGCGTTATTCGTAAGCTTGGTCTTGATGAAGATAAAGTGAATGTGAACGGAGGCGCCATCGCTCTAGGGCACCCTCTTGGTTGCACAGGAACGAAACTAACCCTTAGTTTAATTCATGAGATGAAGCGTCGCGGTGAGCAGTTTGGTGTTGTGACAATGTGTATCGGAGGCGGCATGGGTGCTGCTGGTGTGTTTGAAATCCTATAAAGAATGAAAATGGAGGAATGATCAGCATGTCGAATACAATGAATAAAACAATCAAAGGTGCGAGCTTTCTAGTAGAGGATCAAACAGCTGAAGATATTTTTACACCGGAGGATTTTTCCGATGAGCATGTCATGATGGGGAAAACAACGGAAGACTTCGTCGTAAAAGAAGTTGTTCCAGAGCTTGATAAGATTGAAAACCATGAGTTTGACATCTCTCGTAAGCTTCTTGAAAAAGCTGGAGATCTCGGTCTACTCGGTGCAGACGTTCCAGAAGAGTACGGTGGCCTTGGGCTAGATAAAATCAGCTCATCCGTCATTACTGAAAAGTTCGCTCGTGCCCGTTCATTTTCATTAAGCTACGGTGCCCATGTTGGTATTGGCTCGCTACCGATTGTCTTTTTCGGAAACGAAGAACAAAAGAAAAAGTATCTGCCTGGGCTTGCTTCAGGAGCCAAGATTGCTGCGTATGCTCTAACAGAGCCTGGTTCAGGATCAGATGCTCTTGGTGCAAAAACAACGGCTAAGCTTAATGCAGAAGGTACTCACTATCTTTTAAGCGGTGAGAAGCAATGGATTACAAACTCAGCGTTTGCAGATGTGTTTGTTGTTTATGCAAAAATTGATGGTGAGCACTTCTCAGCCTTTATTGTAGAAAAAGATTCGAAAGGCCTTTCCACTGGACCAGAAGAAAAGAAAATGGGAATTAAAGGTTCTTCTACGAGAACGCTTATTCTAGATGATGTCGCAGTTCCGAAAGAAAATCTTCTTGGAGAACCAGGGAAAGGGCATATCATTGCTTTTAACATCCTGAATGTGGGCCGCTATAAGCTTGCCGTAGGGACAATAGGAGCGATGAAGCGGGGCATTGAGCTTTCAGCTAAATATGCTCTTGAGCGTAAACAATTTAATACGCCGATTGCAAAATTCTCTCTCATCCAAGAGAAGCTAGCGAACATGGCTGTTGCAACATACGCAACGGAAAGTTCGACTTATCGTACAGGTGGGCTTTTCGAACAGAAGCTTGGAAAACTCTCGGATGAAGAGCAGAAAGATGGCGCGAAAGTAGCTGAATCGATCGCTGAATATGCAATTGAATGCTCGCTAAATAAAGTGTTTGCTTCTGAATCACTTGATTACGTTGCTGATGAAGCCGTTCAAATTCACGGTGGTTATGGGTTTATGTCTGAATATGAAGTTGAGAAAATGTATCGTGATTCTCGAATCAATCGTATTTTTGAAGGAACGAATGAAATTAACCGCCTTCTTGTTCCTGGAACGCTAATTCGCAAAACGATGAAAGGTGAATTACCACTACTTGAAAAAGCAACAGCTCTTCAAGAAGAACTTATGATGCTTACACCTCAAGAAATTGGGGATGCGCCACTTGAACAAGAAAAGCACCTTGTTGCGATGGCGAAGAAAATCATGTTGTTGGCTGCTGGAACAGCGGTGCAAAAGTATGGCAAAGCGCTTGATAAGGAGCAAGAAGTTTTATCAAACATTGCAGATATCGTGAGTGAAATCTACTCAATGGAATCAGCTGTCCTACGCACTGAAAAAGCGATCAACAAAACGAGTGCAGAAAAGCAGAACCAAAAGCTTCTTCTTACACAAGTTTTCTGTCAGGAAGCATTCAATCGCATTGAGGCACATGCGAAAGAAACATTGGTTGCTGTTGAAACTGGCGATTCTCTAAGAATGATGATTTCTGCACTTCGTAAACTTTCCCGCTACACGCCAATTAACGTAATTGCCAAGAAACGCGAAATTGCTGCTACCGTTCTTGAGCAACAACGCTTTACTGTTTAATTGTCTAAGGTTATGTAATTCAAAGATTTAAAATCACTTCCAAACCAAACTCTCTTTTTATCCCTCCAACAATGGGGGGATTTTTTTCTCCTTATTAGGAAATATAAAGAGTGGATTTATTAAAGGATTTTACTTTTTCATGCCGAAAGCTACTTTTAGAGAAGCGTCTGTATTTGTCCTCATCCTGTCATGTGGTAAACTATCCATAGAATCACATGATGCCTTTAAGGAGGAACAGATTTGCCCATTACATTTTATGCCTATCCTAAATGCGGGACATGTCGTAAAGCCAAAAAGTGGTTTGAGCAAAACGATGTAAAAGTAAATGAAATTCATATCGTAGAAAATCCGCCGTCTAAAGAAGAATTAGCTACTATGGTTGATCAGAGTGGATTACCAATCAAGAAATTCTTTAACACAAGTGGTCAGAAGTATCGAGAGCTTGGTTTAAAAGATAAAGTTGTCTCATCTTCTCAAGATGAATTGCTCGATATCCTTTCATCTGATGGGATGTTAATTAAGCGCCCATTAGTAACAGATGGACAGAATGTGACAGTCGGATTTAAAGAAGATGTTTTTGAGGAAATGTGGAAACGATAAAATAGTTGCTTAATTAATAATAACTATTATACGATAGTTATTGTAATTAATATAATTGACCTTAATTAAGAGGAATTATTTCAGGGAGGAATTACCAATGAACTTACCAAAAGATTTTCGCTACTCAGAAGAACATGAATGGGTGCAAGTACAAGAAGACGGAAACATCCGAATCGGTATTACAGATTTCGCACAATCAGAACTTGGAGACATCGTATTTGTTGAACTTCCAGAAGAAGGCGACACAATCGAATCTGACGAGCCGTTTGGTAGCGTTGAGTCTGTAAAGACGGTATCCGAGCTGTATGCCCCAATCTCAGGCAAAGTTCTTTCTGTCAATGAAGATTTAGAAGACAGCCCTGAATTTGTTAATGATTCTCCATATGAAAAAGCATGGATGGTTGTTGTAGAACCTTCTGAGCCTTCTCAAATTGAAGAGCTTATGACTGCAGAAGCTTACGAAAAAATGGTAAGTGAAGACGAATAATAAACTTAATGGTTTGTGGCATCATCCGTTCAAAAATGAATGATGAGATGGAACGGTTCATCATACACTCTAATTAGTGGTTCTTTTTTGTTTTAGTCATCTGTTAGTCACATAGAGGCTTTATGGAGAGAAACGATATAGAGGAGATGATCCAAATGATTAATACTTCTCGTCCTATGGTAAGAATTGATGTCACGAACAAGATTCATGGTAAATTTGATCAAAAAGCGATGAATTTATATCTGAACAAAGAAAAAATCGGCCGTATTTTATTCTCTGATCAGGGCAATCGCTACGAATTATCAGACGGTTACGAATTTGATCAAGATAAAATTTACCACTATGAACAAGTCTTAGAGCAAAAGGCAAAGTATGTCGAAGACTGCGACCTCGGCTGGTGTTAGTAAGAAAAGTGAATGTGCCTGTTTATCCCCGACAAGCTTAAGGCGAGCCTAAATGTGGCGGTTTTGGTCACAATTAGGATTGACTTAAGACCTCGAGGGGATAGGTGCAGTAGCTGGACAAGAAAAGCGAATGCGCCTGTTTATCCCCGACAAGCTTAATGCCACATAAAAAACCGGCCAAATTGGCCGGTTTTTTTATGCTTTGTTTTTACGAATATATTTTATTGTCGTAATTAACCCATCTGGTGACGGGCGTCCGAATGGACTGGACTGGAGAAACTGTGCCATAAGTTTACCGTTCTCGTCGATTAGGAAAATGGCTGGTTCGCCATGCTCACCATGATCTTCGTAAGGGTCATCTTCGCGATGCATCATAACACCGTAAGAGTCAATTGCTGCATTTTCGTTGTCACTTAGAACAGGGAACTCAAGGCCGTGTTTTTCTTTCATTTTTCGAAGTGATTCTAATTCGTCTTTCGCAATCGCGATAGGGTGTACGTCTAATTTTTGAAATGCACCCAAATGTTCTTGTAGTTCTTCTAGCTGTTCGTTACAGACAGGACACCATTCACCTCTAAAAAAGACGAGCATATGCCAGCGGGTATCTTCTTGTTGGTGCTGCTCAAATTGGAACAGCTCACCTTCTGTATTAATTAGTGAAAAAGAGGGTGCCTGGTCTCCAAGTTTTAATTTAGCCATTTTTACCACTCCATTCTTTAATCATATTGATTTATTTCCACGAGTTGAGCATGATAAAACATAATTGCATGGTTTAACTGCACGGTGGTTAAGGGAAAATAGGTATTGGAAAAGAAAATGACCTATGGAGGTAATGATAATGGCTTTGTCGAAGGAAGAATTACAGCAATTTAAAAAACAGTTACTTGATTTAAAGAAAGAGCTTCTAGATAGTGGTGCTAGTCATCGTGATGAAAATGCCGCATTATCCGATGAAACTGGAGAATTAACATCGTACGATAATCATTTTGCTGATATGGCTTCTGAGTTGGATCAACGTGAGAAGGATATTACTTTGGAAGATGCAGCAAGAGAACGATTGAGTTTAATTAATACAGCACTTGATCGTATTCGTGAAGGAAACTATGGCATTTGTGTGGATACTGGAGAAGAGATTGATAAGGAACGCCTTGAAGCCATTCCTTATGCAATTCGTACGAAAGAAGCACAGGATAACTTAGAAGAGGCGAAAGAAGATAGCCGTCCAGATGATGAAGCTACTTTTGAGACTTCAGGTAATAGAGAAGATGATCGTCTTCGTACAGTTGATGATCTTCAAAGAGAACACGGTAATTCGACTTCAGAAACGTATTTAGAAGAAAAAGATCCGGATAAAGAAACGGAGTAATAGACGGTTACCTGGCTCAGTAGCTGTTGTGTAATCATGTCTTGTTAGCTAATCTAATTGTAAAGTGAAACGATTTGCTTCCAACCACCATATGCTATAGCAATGCATTGATACGACAGCTTGAAATGGAGCGTTGTGCCATGAATGATAAAGTAATTATTGTCGAAGGAAAAACTGATAAACAACAGCTAATGAGAGTGTTGGATGAACCTGTTCATATTATTTGCACATACGGAACAATTAGCTTTGAGCGACTTGAGGAATTAAGTGAAGAACTTGAAGAGAAAGATGTGTTTGTTCTAGTTGATGCAGATGATGCAGGTGAGAAATTAAGGCGGCAGTTAACGCAGGAAATTCCCCACGCAGAACATCTTTATATCACAATGCTTCATCGTGAGGTAGCAGAGACACCGCTAAATTATTTAACAAGAATTTTAAGAGCAGCTAAGTTTAAAGTATTAACTGTATAATGTAAGAAAAAGGTCAACGAAGGGAAGCTTTAAGTAGCTTCCTTTCTGCTCTTAAAGGAATTGAGGCATACTAAATGCAAGAGATTACTGACGAAGTTTCTATAAAAGAGCTTTTACAAAAGGAAGGTAGCATCATATTCTTCTACACTCCCTTTTGTCAGACATGTAAAATAGCAGAGCGAATGTTACATATTGTTACAGAAGCAAAAGAGATGAACGCAGTTGTATATATGTGCAACTTGAATTATTTTCCTTGGGTTGCAGAAGTGCTTGGAATACAAAGTGTTCCTGCATTAACAGTTATTGGTGGATATGATGAAAATCGGACCCTTTTTGCATTTGAATCCGTGGTAACGATCGATAAATTTCTTAATCAAAGTAAATTCGTTTGATTAATTTTGACCATTCACTCGTTTTTTTAAGTTGCGAAAAACCCTGTCTACAAAGGAAAAAATGAATGTTTAATTTGCTGAAAATTAAGCAAGATTAATAATGATAAGATAATATAACAGGAAGTAAAGAAACAGTAACATTGTCATAAAATTGTATTTTCGTTGATGCTGATTGAGTGGTATAACTGAATAGAGTCACCATTCCACTGTTTCATACGGATGGTGGCACATTTCATTTTCTAAACTATTATAGAATTTCCAAAACTTAAAAACATCTAAGAATTCAACCCGAAAAGCGGTCTATTTGAGATTGACTGCAATATGAGAGGTGTATAACATGACAACCATTTCAATCAGCGCAATGGGAAATTTCGCTAATAAAAATGAAAACAAAAAAGAAGAGACTATTACTTTAGAAGATAAAGTTGATCGTATACAGAATGGAAATCAGGCGTTACGCAATCAGCTTTTAGAAGACTATCAACCTTTTATTAAGAAAATCACGTCTAAAGTGTGCAATCGCTATATAAATCATTCGATGGATGAATTCAGTATAGGGCTATCGGCTTTTAATGAAGCTATGGATCAGTATCGTAAAGGCCAGGGAAGCAGATTCTTAACATTTGCTGATATGGTGATTAGAAGAAGAGTGATCGATTATATTCGAAAAGAAGCACGACAAAATAAGTATATTTACCTTGAACCTGAAGAACTTGATGAGGAAGGTCGGTTAGAAGATAGCTTTGCAGAACAAAAAGCTGCTCTTGATGTATATGAGATTGATAAACAACGTGAAGTACGAATGTTTGAAATTGAGGAATATGAGCAGTTGCTTAAGAAATTTAGCATTACGTTTAAGGTTCTTAGCAAAAACTGTCCGAAACATATTGATGCAAGAGAAAATGCCAAGATGATTGCAAAATTGATCGCGGATGATCACGTTCTTTCAGGATATTTATTAGAGAAAAAGCAGCTCCCTATAAAAGATTTGCTGGCGCTCGTTACATGCAGTCGCAAAACGATTGAACGTAATCGAAAGTATATAATAGCAGTTGCATTAATTCATTTGGGTGGATTTAATGCTCTGAAATCTTATATACAGTAGTTGGATAAAGGGGGCCAGGGGATGAAAAAAGGGGTCATTATGGACATTCGCGGAAGAAAGGCAGTTGTACTAACTCCTGATGGAGAATTTTCAACGATCCATCTGAAGCGAAATCATGCGTTAACAATCGGCTCTGAAATTAAACTTGCACCAAAACCACTAAATAAGAAAAAAGGTTATTTTACCCCCTCTATGCCCACCCTGGCCGGTATGGCAGCAATTCTATTGTTAGTCGTCATCGTAACAGGCGTTATTCCTGTTAGACAGAATGATGTAGTTGCAGCCTATGTAAGCTTTGATATCAATCCAAGTATTGAGGTTGGAGTTAATTCTGATCTTGAAGTTGTTCAATATCAAGCATGGAATTCAGACGGTGAAGGGTTGAACTTAGAACGGGATACAATGAATATGCCACTTAGCGAATTTGGAGGACTACTTGTCTCGAAACTCGATAAAGAAGGCTATCTAGAAGAAGATCGGAAATTACTCATTGTCGCTTCGAACGTTGAAGCAAAAGAAAGTAAAGGGATTAGCGGAGATTTAGAAGCCGTTATCCGAGGTATAGAACAGAATAACGCACTTGTTAATCAAGCGGTTGCCATTACAACCATTCTTGATGCTGATTACAGTACGCGTGAAAAAGCAATAGAACATGGTGTATCTCAGGGGAAATATATGACATACCTCGCAGCCATTGATCGAGGAGCTTCTTTGTCAATGGACGAAGTACGTAATCTATCTGTGAAAAAAATGGATGAAATGCAATCCGAAAGTATGACCGCTGTTGAGGCGAAGGAATCGGAAGAGCCTGATGAATCCAAAGTGAAAGATACACCAACACCGATTGAAGATTCTGTTGTCCAATTAAACGACAAAAAAGTACCTGATCAAGATGATGAAAACGGAGAACTTATCCTCAAACAATCCGAACAAAAGTCTGTTCCTGAAACAAAAGAAAATCAAACAAATAAAAACGTTAATTCCAATGAATCAAAGAAAAACAATTCATCTAGTGGGACGCAGCCTCAAAAAGATGACAAAGAAGATCAAAAAGAAAAAGATAAACAAGAAAAAGCGGAAAAAAAAACGGAAACTAAAATAGAAAAAGAACAAGAGAAAGAAAAAAAGCAGGTTGAAAAACAAAATAGTAAAGCAGATAAAGCACACGAAAAAGCTGAAAAGAAAAGCGAGAAGGCGCAAGAAAAGTCTGAGAAGAAAAACGAAAAAGCGCAAGACAAAGAAGAAAAGAAGAGCGAAAAAGCTCCAAAGAAAGAAGATCCCAAAGACAATAAAGGCAAGTCTGAAGAAAAGAAAAAAGATTAGTGAAGCATCATGCTATTATTCATTTTATATCCATTATTTAAGCCAGAGGAATTCCTCTGGCTTTTTTCTATGCGTTTTTACTTCATGATTGATGGAAGTGATTTCGCAATATCGAGGAAAGAAGATTGATCATTAAAAACGTTAACAATTTGATGATCTTTATCGAGTAGAACCGTTGTAGGAACTCCAGTGCACCCGTAATCATCATACGTCTCTCGACCATTGTCACGTAATACAGGAAAAGGAAGGTCGTTTTTTATCGTAAATTCTCTCCCGGCTTCCTCTGATCGTTCTCGTCCTGTTACATTTATGGTTAAGAAGGCCAGCTTTTCAAGATCAGCATGGTGATAAAATTGTTCTTTCATCGGCATATCTTTCATACAGTCAGGACACCAGGATGTCCAGAATGTAATCATCACTGGTTTTCCAACAAAGTCAGAAAGACGAATGACGTCGCCACTATTCATATCCTCTAATGCAAAGAAGGGTGCTTCCATAGTTGTTCACCTCTTTTAAATGGTCTATCGTTACCTTATCAAAAAGTTCATTCTAACGAAACAATTCTGGTCATAGACTGTCTTATCCTTTGGTTCAAAAGAATAAAAATTCCCGAAAATGTTTGACACTAATGCGCCACCTTGCTAAAATAAACACAATTAATTAAAAACGAAATATTCTTACTTATCTAGAGAGGCGGAGGGACTGGCCCTATGAAGCCCGGCAACCGTCAAACCAATTCTGGTTTGAAAAGGTGCCAAATCCTGCAGGAGAAATCCTGAAAGATAAGCGGAGCTGATGAATAAATCAAGCCTCTCTGTCTTTCAGAGAGGCTTTTTATTTTAAGTAAAAACAAGCAGCATTTGTTTGAAAGGAGTGATAGGGGTTTGGATAGAGAGACGATATACGAAGATCAGACGGTATCGATTGGTTCGTTAATGCTCGAATCTGGCAATGAACTTCATGACGTCGAACTTGCCTATGAACGTGTGGGTCCTAGGGGAGCGCCGGTAGTTCTTGTCTGTCATGCTTTAACGGGAAATCAGTATACAGTCGGTCATAAGGAAGCAGGATGGTGGAAAGGATTAATCGGGGAAGATGCTTATATCGATACTTCTGATTTTCAAGTTATTACATTCAATATCCTCGGAGGATGTAATGGCTCGACAGGACCACAATCGATCAACCCAGATACGCAAAAGCGTTACCAAGCCGATTTTCCGTTTGTTTCTGTAAGAGACATGGTACATTCCCAGAAAAAAGCACTTGAGGAACTTGGTATCCACCATCTCCATGCTGTCATTGGTGGATCTCTTGGAGGGATGCAGGTACTTGAATGGGGCCTCCTCTATCCAGATTGGATGGATCATCTTATCCCACTTGCCGTCACACCAACCCTAAATGCCTATGGAATTGCTTATAATGCCATTTCTCGATTTGCGATTACGAATGATCCGAACTGGAGGGATGGTTACTACAGTAGTGATCAAGCTCCAACATCTGGGCTAGCAACCGCAAGAATGATTGGGATGATCTCCTATCGAACGGATGAAATGTTCCAAAAAAAATTCGGTCGTGGCGTTAAAGGGGCTTCAGCTAGCCATAAAGAACCACAATACGATGTCGAATCCTATCTTCATTATCAAGGCAATAAACTTGTAAGCCGCTTTGATGCAAACAGCTACTTATATTTGTTAAAGGCGATGGATAACCACGATATTGGCATTGAAAGAGGCAATCTTACCTTAGTAAACAAAAGATTCAAAGCAAACATCCTAGCAATTGGGTTCAAAGGGGATCTGATTTACCCACCAGATGAATTAGAAAAGCTTTTTCAACAAGGTTCATCCTCTCAGTTTTATCTTGTCGATACAAAATTTGGTCATGATGGGTTTCTCGTTGAGTTTGATAAATGGGGACCACTTATAAAAGAACAAATTACAATGATAAACAAAATCGAAGGAGTGAAGTGAAATGGCAGATAAAAAATATCATTTAGAGACGATTGGCATTCATGGAGGGTTACAAGCTGATTCTGCAACGGGAGCTAGAGCACTACCAATCTATCAATCCAATGCTTATCAATTTAACAATACTGACCATGCCGCTGATTTATTTGCATTAAAAGAAGAAGGGTTTATCTATTCAAGGATTGGAAATCCAACTGTTGGAGCACTTGAAGAACGAATTGCTCAGCTTGAAGGTGGCGTTGGAGCTCTTGCACTAGCAAGTGGTATGGCAGCAATTACCACAGCGATATTAAATGTTGCAAATAGCGGAGATGAAATTGTTTCAGCTTCGACTTTATACGGTGGAACGTACAATCTCTTTTCTGCAACGCTTCCAAAATACGGAATCAAAACCAACTTTGTAGACCCGGAAAATTTGGAATCTTTCAGAGCTGCCATTACACCAAACACAAAAGCCATTTTTGCTGAAACAATTGGCAATCCAGGTCTTCACGTATTAGATATTGAGAAAGTTGCTGAAATTGCACATGAAGCGGGTATACCACTGATCATCGACAATACGTTTGCAACGCCTTATCTATGTCGACCAATTGAACACGGAGCAGATATCGTCGTTCACTCTGCTACAAAATGGCTTGGTGGAAACGGATCAACTTTGGGAGGCATCATCGTTGATGGAGGAAAGTTCGATTGGAACTCCTCTAAATTTCCTGGGTTCACTGAGCCAGATCATACGTATCATGGGATCATTTTTGCTGAAGCACTCCCAGAAGCTGCGTACATTGTAAAAGCAAGAGTGCAGCTGCTAAGAGATACGGGTGCTGCGCTTAGTCCATTTAACGCTTTTCAAATTGCTCTTGGTGTTGAAACGCTGCACGTTCGCATGAAAGAGCATATCGCTAACACGCGAAAGCTAGTCTCTTATCTTAAAGAAAATCCGGCCGTTGAATGGGTTAGCTATCCTGAGGAAGCGGATCATCCATCACATCAACTTGTTCACAAATATCTTCCAAAAGGCGCCGGGGCTGTTGTTGTATTCGGTATTAAGGGAGGTCGTGAAACAGGTGCAGGCATTATCAATGCCGTTGATCTCTGGTCTCATGTTGCAAATGTTGGTGATGCGAAAAGCTTAATTATCCATCCAGCAAGCACCACTCATCAGCAGCTAAGTGCCGATGAACTTGTAGCATCTGGTGTACGAGACGATCTGATTCGACTCTCTGTCGGAATTGAACATATTGATGATTTAATTGATGATTTAGATCAAGCGATCGCAAAAGCAAAAGTCGAAGCTAGCGTATAAGGAATATTAGTGGAAAGCCCTTTTCTCATTCAGAAGAGGGCTTTTTGTATGTTTACTATCTTTTGTTTAAGTTACAGTTGCCGATTACACGACAACTGTAAATGTTCATAAACATCTTTAACAATAACGTACGCTAGTAAGTATGCAACTTTAATAATGAAATTTGATAAATATGCTTCTGCATAAATGAACAAAATTCGTAGGTTTTCTATAGAAAGAAAAAATCGATAGTTGATAGAGTTGGAACAAAGCTCATATTTTCAATGGAGGCAATATAAAATCGATCAATTTATGCTCGGCATGATTCAAGTGCAATGGTTTAAGTAGAAAAACAAGAGGGGTTAAATAATTATGCAAAGGTAGCTGTCTATCGTGGTCAGCTAGATATGAGCTGACAATTAGCAGTTGTAAAGGGAACTCTTTCACTTTATTGAGAAAGGTATGAAATTCACCAACGTAATGCTTAGTTAAGTGAATGATTCAATGTAAGCGCTTTTATTAATTTTACAATAAAAAATTTCGTGTGACCAAATCTCACGCACGATAGGATTGTAAGCGTTTACAAATAAACTGATATATCATAATTATCAAAAAACTTAGCTTTTAGGTGTTGACCTTACGTCCAAACCGGCGTAATATAATCCTCAATTAAACAAACAAAGTATTCTAATAAATCAAACAAAAACGACAACAGGGACCTTGAAAATGATTGGTCCTATCATTAGACACTAACGCTTTACTGCGTCTACTTAACACATAGAAAGGAGTGAACAAGGTGAGTGAACAGTGGATCTACCTTAACGGAGAATTTGTGAAAAAAGAAGATGCCAAAGTATCGGTATACGATCATGGTTTCCTCTATGGCGATGGGGTGTTCGAAGGAATTCGCATGTATGATGGGAATGTCTTCAGGTTAGAACATCATCTACAGCGCCTCTATGATTCAGCTCATTCAATTATGCTAAAAATAACGCACACGATGGAGGAAATGACTGACATTATTGTGCAAACGCTGAAAAAAAACAACCTTCAGGATGCCTATATTCGCATCGTTGTATCTCGCGGTGTAGGGAATCTAGGACTCGATCCATTCACATGTAAGGAACCACAAGTGATCGTTATTGCAGAATCACTGGCCTTGTTCCCTAAGCGATTATATGAAACAGGAATTGAAATTGTCACGGTAGCAAGCAGACGGAACCGCTCGGATGTATTAAGTCCCAAGGTAAAATCGTTGAACTACTTAAATAATATTCTTGTCAAAATTGAAGCCAATTTAGCCGGTGTCAGTGAAGCACTGATGTTAAATGATCAGGGATACGTCGCTGAAGGTTCGGCTGATAATATATTTATCGTGAAAGGTAACGTCATTAAAACACCGCCTGGCTATGTCGGTGCACTAGAAGGCATTACGCGAAATGCCATTATGGAACTCGCGAGACAAAAAGGGTATGACATGCGCGAAGAAACGTTTACGCGTCACGACGTTTATGTTGCAGATGAAGTCTTTTTAACTGGAACTGCTGCTGAAGTCATTGCCGTTGTGAAAGTAGACGGTCGTGAGATTGGAGAAGGGAAGCCAGGTAAAACGACAAATAACCTTCTTGAAGCGTTCAGAGATATTGTCACAGTGGATGGTGTCACTGTTTATCCTTCAAAACGTGATGTGCAGGCAGGGTAAAAAAATAAATATTTATAATCGATGACGAGGCAAAAGAAACAGGAATTGGTAATAACCAGAGAGCCGGTAGTGGTGGAAGCCGGTATTACCCCCTGTATCGACATCCCCTCCGAGTGTTGATCTGAACTTAGTAATATAGGATCAACCAAGTGTTCTTTAAACACTTGTTATCAAAACGAGCAATTTGCTCATAAGGCGGCAGTTTATTGTCGTAAAAGTAGGGTGGTACCGTGAAGTCTTTTCGCCCCTATGGACCGTAAAAAGCGGCGTAGGGATGAGAAGGCTTTTTTTTATTAAAAGTTAGTAACGCTTCACTGTTAAGACGGAAGCGGGCAAATAAGCATTGGAGGGTATGAATATGCGGGCGAAGGCAAAACCAGAAGCCGAAGCGGTAACAGCGGAAATGACCGGGGCAGATGTATTGATTCATTCTTTAAAAAAAGAAAATGTTGAAGTTCTCTTCGGGTATCCAGGAGGAGCAGTACTTCCAATTTATGATGCATTATATCGATCACCGATTAAGCACATTCTTTCGAAGCATGAACAGGGCTCAATTCATGCGGCTGAAGGCTACGCAAGAGTGAGTGGAAAGCCGGGCGTTGTCATTGCCACTTCAGGACCGGGTGCGACAAATCTCGTAACAGGAATTACGGATGCAATGATGGATTCCCTGCCACTTGTGATCTTCACAGGGCAGGTGGCCAGTACGGTAATCGGAACCGATGCTTTTCAAGAAGCGGATATTATGGGGATTACTGCACCAATCACCAAACATAATTACCAGGTGCGTGATGTTCAGGACCTACCGAGAATTATTAAAGAAGCGTTCCATATTGCAACAACGGGGCGTCCCGGTCCCGTTCTCGTTGATATCCCTAAAGATGTGGCGAACAAAACCATTTCACCCAACTATGATTCTACTGTCCATTTACCAGGTTACCAGCCAACCTTTTCGCCTAACATTTTGCAAATTAAGAAACTAGCAGATGCTGTTGGTGCAGCAAAAAAACCGGTGATCTTAGCCGGAGCTGGTGTCCTCCATGCGAATGCGGGAAAAGAACTCGTCGCTTTTTCTGAGAAACATCGCATTCCGGTGATTAATACATTGCTTGGCCTTGGAAGTTATCCTGGCAATCATCCACTATTCCTGGGGATGGGGGGCATGCACGGAACGTACACAGCGAACATGGCTCTTTATGAATGTGACTTGTTAATTAGTATTGGGGCACGGTTTGATGATCGATTAACCGGCAACCTGGATCATTTTGCTATCCATGCAACGGTGGCTCATATCGACGTTGATCCTGCCGAAATCGGGAAAAACGTTTCAACACAAATCCCAATTGTATCTGATGCTAGAGAGGCGTTGAAGAAGCTTCTAGAGATTGAATCACCACTTCCTGATACAGAAGAATGGCGTAAGAAGCTAACACAAAATAGTGAAGATTTTCCGCTTTGGAAGAAAGTATCAACTACTGAATTTCTCCCACAGCGCGTCGTAGAGCTCGTACACGAATATACGAAGGGTGATGCGATTATTACGACCGATGTCGGTCAGCATCAGATGTGGGCAGCCCAATATTATGCATTTGCGGATGCAAATCGATGGGTAACATCTGGAGGACTTGGCACAATGGGATTTGGTTTCCCTTCCGCTATAGGAGCCCAGCTTGCTTTTCCGGAACAAACAGTTGTTTCACTAACAGGTGATGGTGGATTCCAAATGACGTTACAGGAGCTTTCCACACTTCAAGAACTAAATCTTCCGGTAAAAGTCGTCATTATGAATAACCAGACGCTTGGAATGGTGAGACAGTGGCAGGAAGCTTTCTACGAGGAACGCTATTCCCAGTCACTAATCCCTGTACAGCCTGATTTTGTAAAGTTAGGTGAGGCGTATGGAATTAAATCATTTAAAGTTACGAATGAAGAAGAAGCGAAAGCTGTTTTTGAAGAAGCTTTTTCTCACCGCGAGCCAGTCTTAATCGATTGTCGCGTGAGTGGAAAGGAAAATGTATATCCAATGATTGCCCCTGGTAAAGGGCTTCATCAGATGATTGGGGTGAAACCATGAAACGAATCGTAACCGCAACGGTCATTAACCAAAGTGGGGTGCTAAATCGCATCACAGGCCTCATGACAAAGCGGCAATTTAACATTGAAAGCATCACGGTTGGTCATACCGAAAAAGAGGGAGTTTCGAAAATGACCTTTGTCGTTAATGTCGATGACAATGCCAAAATTGAGCAGCTCATCAAGCAACTCAACAAGCAAATCGATGTGTTGAAAGTAACTGATATAACGGACCAGGCCATTGTGGTCCGGGAGTTAGCCTTAATTAAGGTCATTAGTAATGCTCAAATAAGAAGTGAAATTTCAGGAATAATTGAACCGTTTCGGGCTTCAATTATTGATGTAAGCCGTGAAAGTATCACGGTTCAGGTAACAGGTAATTCCGATAAGATTGAAGCAATCTTAGATCTTCTCAGGCCATATGGCATAAAGGAAATGGTTCGAACAGGAATCACGGCTTTCCCTCGAGGAAGTCAAAAATCTGTAACAGATTTGAAGCAGTATTCCATCTTAAATTAAAAAAATAAACCTAATTATGAAGGGATGAATGAAAATGGCAAAAGTATATTATAACGGTGATATCAACGAGGGCACGCTAAAAGGGAAAAAAATCGCGGTAATCGGTTATGGATCTCAAGGTCACGCTCATGCTTTAAATCTTCGTGAAAGCGGATTTGATGTAACGGTTGGGTTAAGAAAAGGACGCTCCTGGAATCAAGCAGAAGAAGATGGCTTTGCAGTAAAAACAGTAAAAGACGCAAGTGATGAAGCCGATGTAATCATGATTCTTCTTCCGGATGAGTATCAGCCGGAAGTGTACAAAGAGGAAATCGAGCCGGGTCTCCGTGCTGGTAATGCACTTGTTTTTGCTCATGGCTTTAACGTTCATTTCAACCAGGTTGTTCCTCCTTCCGATGTAGATGTTTTCCTTGTTGCTCCTAAAGGGCCAGGACACCTTGTAAGAAGAACATTTGAAGATGGTGCAGGCGTTCCAGCTCTATTCGGTGTATATCAGGACGTATCTGGTGACGCAAAAGAACTAGCCCTTGCTTACGCAAAAGGAATTGGCGGTGCTCGTGCAGGTGTTCTTGAAACATCCTTTAAAGAAGAAACCGAAACAGATCTCTTCGGTGAACAGGCCGTTCTTTGCGGCGGATTGTCTTCACTCGTGAAAGCTGGATTCGAAACATTGACAGAAGCTGGCTATCAACCGGAAGTGGCGTACTTTGAATGTTTACACGAACTAAAGCTCATTGTTGATTTGATGTATGAAGATGGTATTGCAGGAATGCGTTATTCCATCTCTGACACAGCTCAGTGGGGTGACTTTGTATCAGGTCCGCGTGTCGTTGATGCTGATACAAAAGCACGCATGAAAGATATCCTTGAAGATATCCAGACGGGTAAATTCGCGAAGGGCTGGATCCTAGAAAATAAACTAAACCGTCCAGAATTCCACGCGATCAATGAGAAAGAGAAGAATCATCCAATCGAACAAGTAGGAAAAGAGCTTCGTGCGATGATGCCATTTGTGAAACCAAAAGCAAAGAAGGAAGTGGTTACCAGTGCAAAAGATTAATGTATTCGATACAACGCTTCGTGACGGAGAACAGTCAGCCGGAGTCAATCTGAATGCATTAGAAAAACTGGAAATCGCAAAGCAACTTGAGCGTCTTGGGGTAGACATCATGGAAGCAGGCTTTCCTGCTGCTTCCAAAGGTGACTTTCAAGGTGTGAAAAATATTGCTGAAACTGTAAGAAATGTTTCTGT
Source organism: Bacillus sp. N1-1 (assembly GCF_009818105.1). Classification (NCBI taxonomy): domain Bacteria; kingdom Bacillati; phylum Bacillota; class Bacilli; order Caryophanales; family Bacillaceae; genus Bacillus; species Bacillus sp. N1-1. The sequence goes on along the minus strand of NZ_CP046564.1, from coordinate 3,534,893 downwards.
TACAGGTCTTGCAAGAGCAAACATGAAAGACATTGATGCAGCTTGGGAAGCCCTTAAAGGCGGTGCCGACCCAAGACTTCATGTTTTTCTAGCCACTTCCCCTATCCATATGACTCATAAGCTTAAGAAGACGCCGGAAGAAGTCGTAGAAACGGCTGTTGGTGCAGTGAAATACGCGAAGAAATTCTTTCCGAAAGTGCAGTGGTCGGCTGAAGATGCTTGTCGATCTGATCGAACTTTTCTAGCTAGAATTATTAAAGAAGTTATCGATGCTGGTGCATCTGTCATTAATATCCCAGACACGGTCGGATATAGAAGTCCACAGGAATATGGGGAGCTTTTCACGTATTTGCGAAACAATGTTCCGAACATTGAAGGCGTTGATTTATCGGCTCATTGCCATAACGACCTTGGCATGGCGGTAGCAAATTCCTTAGCTGCAATTGAATGTGGAGCAACTCAAATTGAAGGAACGATTAATGGTATTGGAGAGCGGGCAGGTAATGCCGCCATTGAGGAAGTAGCTGTTGCACTTCGAATCCGGAATGACTTTTACAAGGCAGAAACCGGCTTAAAACTAGATGAAATTAAGCGCACAAGCAATCTTGTTAGCAAACTTACTGGCATGGCAGTGCCAGGCAATAAAGCGGTTGTTGGCGCCAACGCATTTGCTCATGAATCTGGTATTCACCAGGATGGTGTATTAAAAGAGAAAACAACCTATGAAATTATTAGTCCACAGCTGATCGGAGTACAGTCCAACAGCCTCGTTCTTGGAAAACATTCTGGTCGACATGCATTCAGAGATAAAGTGAAAGAACTTGGTTTTGAATTAGATGAAGCAAAGATTAATGAAGCATTTGCTGATTTTAAAGACTTGGCTGACAAGAAAAAGCAAGTAACAGAAGATGATCTGTTCGCACTATTAACGGATATTCAAACAGATGAATTTGTTGATAAATATGAGATTCATAGTATTCAAGTGCAATATGGGACAGCAAATATCCCGACGGCCACAATTTCAATCGAGAAGCCTGATGGAACGATGATTCAGCAAGCTGGAACGGGTTCAGGTAGTGTGGAAGCCATTTACAACACGCTTGAAGAAATGATCCCAGGGACGCTTCAACTTCAAGATTATCGTATTAATTCGGTTGGCGGTGGCAGAGATGCTCTTGCTGAAGTTCATGTTCGTGTTATGTATAACGGAAGTGAATCGAATGGTCGAGGCACTGCTCAAGATGTTTTGGAGTCCTCAGCAATTGCTTA